>CAYLJZ010000036.1:0-29965 GCA_964384085.1 uncultured Desulfobacteraceae bacterium | reverse complement strand
GACTGGTCTCCATGTGCATCGGTTTCGGCATGGGGGCTGCGGCTATTCTTGAAGTTGAAGACTACTGAAAAGATTGTCGATTGAAGATTGTCGATTTGAAAAGAAGCGATATAAGATCGAAACTCAGCAAAAACGAATGGATGACCTACTGAGGTAAGGTTTAGAAAGGAGAGGCAAAATGGGAAATGAGAGAATTTTTGCAGGGGGGGAATTTTTGATCACGGATGCGGCCCCTGAGGAGGTATTTACCCCTGAGGATTTTACCGACGAACACAAGATGATCCTTGAGACGGCCAAGGGCTTTATTGAAAAAGAAATCCAGCCTATTGTCGATAAACTGGAAGAGAAGGATCATGACCTGGTTCTTTCGCTCCTGGCCAAGGCGGGAGAGTTGGGACTCCTTGGAACGGACGTCCCCGAAGAATACGGCGGACTCGGGTTGGACAAGGTGAGCACCACCCTCGTGGCTGAGGCCATGGGAACGGCCGCCTCTTTTGGGGTGGTGTACGGGGCCCACACCGGGATTGGGAGTCTTCCGATTGTCTATTTCGGAAACGACGCCCAGAAAGAGAAGTACCTGCCCAAACTGGCCTCCGGCGAATGGTGCGGGGCCTATTGCCTCACCGAACCGGGGGCAGGAACCGATGCCCTGAACGCCAAGACAAAGGCGGTCCTCTCCGAGGATGGAAAATATTACATCCTGAATGGAGAGAAGATGTTTATCACGAACGCAGGGTGGGCCAGCAGCTTTATCGTCTATGCCAAGGTGAACGGCGAGCAGTTTACCGGTTTTATTGTGGAAAAGGATTTTCCCGGTGTTTCCACGGGCAAGGAAGAGAAAAAGATGGGGATGCACGGGTCCTCCACACGGCCGGTCATTCTCGAGGATGCCCAGGTGCCGGTGGAAAATGTCCTTTATGAGGTCGGGAAGGGCCATAAGATTGCCTTTAATATCCTCGATATCGGCCGGTGGAAACTGGGCGCGTCGGCAGTGGGGGGATGCAAGGCGTGTATTACCGAGGCGGTGAAATATGCCAACGGCCGACTCCAGTTCAAGGTCCCGATCAGCAAATTCGGCATGATCAAGACCAAACTGGCCAATATGGCGATCAAGACGTATATGAGCGACAGTATGATGTACCGTCTGGCCGGCATGTTTGACAATCGGCTGGGCCTGCTGGATAAAGAGGCCAAAAAGAGCGGTGCGGAAAACGCCAAGGCGATTGAAGAATACGCGGCCGAATGTTCTATTACCAAGGTCTACGGTTCCGAGGCCCTTGACTACTGCGTGGATGAATATGTTCAGATTTTGGGAGGATACGGGTTTTGCGCCGAATATCCGGCTGAGCGGTACTATAGAGATTCCAGGATCAACCGAATCTGGGAAGGGACCAATGAGATCAACCGTATCCTGGTCCCCGGGACCATGCTGCGTCGGGCCCTTCAGGGGAGGTTGAACCTCCTTCCCGCGGCCCAGGCCATTGCCGGCGAACTCATGACCTACTCGCCCCTGTCGGTGCAGTTGGCGGATACGCCGCTGGCCCTTCAGGAGCACATGGTGCGAATGAGCAAGAAGATCGCCCTGATGGTGGCCGGGGTGGGCGCCCAGAAGTTCGGCCCGAATCTGGCCAAGGAGCAGGAGGTCCTGGCCAAGATCTCGGAGATCATCATCGAGATCTTTGCCATGGAAAGCGGTCTGCTGAGGACCCAGAAGATCATTGCCAGGGACGGCGAGGAAAAGGCAAAACACCAGATCGAGGCCGTCAAGGTCTATGTGGACGAGATGATTCCCCAGATCGAATTGTGGGCCAAACAACTCGTCGCGTATGTGGAGGAGGGAGATATGCTTCGAACCCAGTTTGCGGGGATCAAAAAACTGGCCCGGTATCAGCCGATCGACAGCATCCGGCTGAAGAAGTCCATTGCGGCCAGGATTATCGATCTGGAGGCGTATCCCTTTTGATTGACGATTGTTGATTGACGATTGGTGTTTGGCGACTTATATTCGAGCCGGTCAGCGCATACATGAGAGAGGACCTGCAGGTGCAGGTCCTCTTTTTCATTCGGAATGACGGGTTAGTCCAAGGTCCAAGGTCCAAGGTCCAAAGTCCAGAGTCCAGAGTCCAGGGTCCAAAGACATCGGATGAGGGATAATTGAATGACGACCAAATGACCATCGAATGACAGGAAATGACGGCCGCAGGCCCAGTGACCAGTAACGATTGAACCATAACCAATGACCCATACTGAGCGAGGTTTTTTCAGATAGTGAACGAGATTGAAAAGTTAAGGAATATCGGCATCAGCGCGCATATCGACTCGGGCAAGACCACCCTGACTGAGAGGATCCTCTTCTATACCAAGCGGATTTTTGCCATTCATGAGGTCAAGGGAAAAGACGGGGTGGGGGCGACCATGGACTCCATGGAGCTGGAGAGGGAGAGGGGCATCACCATCGCCTCGGCTGCCACCCACTGTGAATGGAAAGGTCATCAGGTCAATATTATCGACACGCCGGGGCATGTGGATTTCACCATTGAAGTGGAGCGGGCACTGAGGGTGATGGACGGGGCAGTCCTCATCCTCTGCTCGGTCGGGGGCGTTCAATCCCAGTCCATCACGGTGGACCGGCAAATGAACCGGTATGGGGTTCCCCGAATCGCCTTTATCAATAAATGTGATCGCTCAGGGGCGGATCCCTACAAAGTGGTGGACCAGTTGCGTCAGAAGTTGAACCACAACGCGGTACTCCTGCAGATCCCGATCGGTCTCGAGGCCGATCTGTCCGGCGTGGTGGACCTCGTCATTATGAAGGCCCTGTACTTTGAAGGCCCTCATGGGGAGGATATCCGGATCGAGGAGATCCCCGAGGGTCTGATGAAAGAGGCCTTGAAAAGGAGAGAAGAGCTGCTGGATGCTGCCTCCATGTTTTCAGACGATCTCATGGAGGCCATTTTTGAGGATCGGGTCACTGAGGACCTGATCCACAAGGCCTTGCGCAAGGGCGCCGTTGCAAGAATGCTGACGCCGGTATTCCTTGGATCCGCTTATAAAAACATCGGGGTCCAGCCGCTGCTTGACGGCGTGACCCGGTATCTCCCTTCACCGGAAGAAATTGTGAACAAGGCCCTTGACCTGGACAAGGATGAGGAGGAGATCATCCTTGAAGCGGACCCCTCTCGGCCTGTCGTGGCCCTGGCGTTCAAGCTGGAGGTAACGCCGTATGGGCAGTTGACCTATCTGAGGATCTATCAGGGGTCGCTCAAGAAGGGAGATGATCTCGTTATCACCCGCACGGGAAAGAAGATCAAGGTGGGACGTCTCGTGAGGATGCACGCGGATCAGATGGAGGACCTCTCCTCTGCCCACACCGGCGATATTATCGCGCTGTTCGGCGTGGAATGCTATTCAGGGGATACCTTCACCGACGGCCGCCTCAATTACAGCATGTCGTCCATGTTCGTCCCTGCTCCGGTCATCTCACTGTCCATCACCCCTGAAGACATTAAGTCTCAAAACAACATGTCAAAGGCCCTGAACCGGTTTGTCAGAGAAGACCCCACCTTCAAGTCCTACGTGGACGAGGAATCGGGCGAGACCATCATCTCGGGGATGGGAGAACTTCATTTAGATATCTACGTAGAGCGGATGAAGAGGGAGTTCGGCGCGAACGTGACGACGGGCATGCCGCAGGTCGCCTACCGGGAGGCCATCACCCGGAATGCGGCATTTGATTATACCCACAAGAAACAGACCGGGGGATCGGGTCAGTACGGCAGGGTGGCAGGCTTTATGGAGCCCTCTGAAGAGGGGAGCTATGAATTTGTCAATCAAATCAAGGGAGGATCGATTCCCACAGAGTACATCCCAGCGGTGGACAAGGGCTTTCGGTCGTGCCTCGAAAAGGGCCTTGCCGTGGGATTCCCGGTGGTGGGAATGAAGATCGCCATTAACGATGGAAAATCCCACAGCGTGGACTCCTCTGAACTGGCCTTCAGTCAGGCTGCCATCGGGGCCTTCAAACAGGCATACATGAAGGCCGGACCGGTCATCCTCGAACCGGTCATGAAGGTGGCCGTGGAAGGACCTTCGGAGTTTCAGGGGAATGTCATGGGGTCGATCAATCAGCGACGGGGGCTGATCATCAGTGCGGCGGAGGACGGCAATTTCACCACGATCGAGGCCGAGGTCCCGCTGTCAGAGATGTTCGGTTATGCAACGGTGCTCAGGTCCCTGACCCAGGGAAAGGCGGAATTCACCATGGAGTTTTCAAAATACGTCAGACTCCCCGAGTCCCTGGCAGAAGAACTCAAGGCAGAGTTGAGCAAAAAGAAAAAAGGAGAGAGAAAATAGTGAAAGATTTCATTTCGGTCAGTCCGCTGAAGATCCTGGAGAAATCCTCGCACGGGCGGTTAGGCCCGGGGAACCTGGGCGTCCTCGTGGCCCGTGCCGGCGTCGGGAAGACCGCCTGTCTGATTCATATCGCCTTTGATAAGATCTTTCGCAAGGAAAAACTGGTCCACATTTCTCTTGATGAGGGTCCGGAGAAGGTGGCCTCCTATTATAACGTCATCTATTCAGACCTGTTGAAGGCCCTGAATATGAAGGATGACGACGACTATCGGCTCCTCATGGAGCGGAACCGAATGATCCTCGCCTATCTGAATCAAAGCTTCGACCTGGCGCGTCTCAGAACCAGCCTGCAAAACCTGGCGGAACGGCTTGATTTCACGCCTGACACCCTGATTATCGATGGCCTGGAATTTGAAACTGCCGGAAGGTCAGTGATCGAAGGGCTGAAGAAAGCGGCCGAGGAGTTTCAAGTGGAGATATGGCTCTCAGCCCTGTCCCACCGCCACCTAAGCGAGGTTAACGAGAGGGGCATCCCGTACCCTTGTCATGAACTGGATGATCTTTTCACCATTATTATTCAGTTGCAGCCCGAACGCTCAGGCATCCTTCTGAGGCTGCTGAAAGACCACGACAGGTACCAGATCCCGCAGAACAGCATCGCTCTGGACCCCAATACCTTTCTGGCCCTGGAGTGAGGAACGGGAAATGAAGGTCAATTGCCAGGACCATCGTCAATCCATGGAACTGCTGGGACTCAAGCTGAGACTGGAAAAGGACCTTATGGATCCCAAGGAACGGGACGAGATCGAGAAACGGATTCGTGCGCTGGAAAAGGACCTGAAGCTTGACTGATCCTGTTTATCGCGGCAAGCGTTACTCCACGCGGCCTCTTATCCGCTCCCTCAGACGCTTGTTGACGGATCTCCTCCAGGAGACGTTCCAGGAATTGTGGTGTGGTATAGATCTTGAATTTTTGCGCTCTCACCTTGGCAGTGTTCAGATTGTGAATGTCAAAAGGCCTTTGCGCTGTCCAGCAGGAGGGTGACCGGGCCGTCGTTGAGCAGGGATACGTCCATCATCTCCTGGAACTGGCCCGTTTCCACATGGATACCCCTTTCTTTGAGGAGACCGATAAAATGCTCATACAGGTCTCTGGCCTTTTCGGGTCGGGCCGCGTGGGCAAATGAGGGTCTCCGCCCCTTACGGCAATCGCCCAACAGGGTGAATTGAGAAACGATGAGGGCCGCCCCGCCGGTATCCATAAGCGATAGATTCATGGCGCCCGCCGCGTCCGGAAAAATCCTCAAAAAGGCTATTTTGTCGGCGAGGTAAAGGGCGTCTTTCTGAGTGTCGTCTTGTCCGACGCCCAGGAAGATCAGGAGTCCCGGGCCGATCGTCCCAACCACGCTCCCCCTGACTTCCACTCTCGCCTCTTTTACCCTTTGAACCACAGCTCTCATGTGAAATCGGTTGCTCGTTACAGGTTACTCGTTGCCGGTTGCTCGTCGCCGATCGCTCGATATTGGATGCTGCATAGTTTATTAAAATTAGGCATGTTAGCTCAATTTAGATACGTTAGGAACCTATCCTTGATGAACCCTTCCATCATTCTGGTCAATCCATGGATTTACGACTTTGCGGCCTATGACCTGTGGTCCAAGCCGCTGGGCCTTCTTTACATTGCAGGATATCTCAGAAAGCGCGGGTGTCGTGTGCATCTGATCGACTGCCTGGACGTGCATCATCCGCAGATGACAAAATACGGGGCCGTAAACCAGCCTAAACGGGGGTTGTACGGGACCGGTAAATTCTGGAGAGAGGTCGTTGTCAAACCTCCCCCTTTACAGGATATCCCGAGGCCTTACAGTCGCTATGGGCTGTTGCCGGAGATCGTTGAACAGGAATTGAAAGGCGTCCCTTCTCCTTCGGCCATATTGGTTACCTCTCTCATGACGTACTGGTACCCGGGCGTGAGGGAGGCCATTCGTCTGGCGAAGGATATCCACCCCGATGTTCCTGTGATCCTCGGCGGCATTTATGCGCGTCTGTGCCGCGAGCACGCCCTCATGGAATCCGGGGCGGACAGGGTGGTTTCAGATCAGGGGTTTGAATCCCTTCTGGCGGTCCTCGATGAATACGGGATTCATGTGCCGGCAGGGGACTCGAATGGCCTTTCAGCCCCGTATCCGGCATTCGATCTCCTGACAAAAATTGACTATGTCTGCATCATGACCTCTTCGGGGTGTCCCTTCCACTGTCAATATTGCGCCAGCCGTTTTCTCTATCCGGAATTCTCAAGAAGGGAACCGGGTGAGGTCCTGGAAGAAATTGACTACTGGCACAGGGGCTTTGCCGTTCAAGACTTCGCCTTTTATGATGATGCGCTCCTCGTGGCGCCGGAACACCATGCGGGGGCCCTCCTCGAAGGTCTTGCCCGCCTCGACCTGGATCTGAGATTTCACACGCCCAATGCCCTCCATGTTCGAGAGATTACAGGCGAGATCGCCCGGCTGATGCGCCGTACCGGTTTTCGAACGATCCGTCTTGGCCTGGAAACCTCGAATATGCCGCTTCACCGGGAGCTTGACAACAAGGTCGCTCCGGGCGATTTTGAAAAGGCCATGCATCACCTGCGCAGGGCTGGCTTTGGGCCACGGGATATTGGCGCCTATATCCTGGTCGGCCTTCCGGGTCAAAGCGTTGACTCCATCGTGGAATCCATTCAGGTTGTTGGCGCACAAGGGGCCGTCCCCTATCTCGCAGAATACTCTCCGATTCCCCACACGGCCCTGTGGAAAAAGGCAGTGGCCTGTTCCGGCCGCGACCTCTTGTCCGAGCCGCTCTTTCACAACAATACGCTCTTGTCCTGTTGGGATATGTCGCAACAAAAGGAGCTTCCCCGTCTGAAGCGAATGGTATCGGAAATCCGTGAGCGGTATCGGAATGGGAAGGCGTAAGGCGCAAGGCATAAGGTGCAAAGCACAAGGCGCAAGGCATAAGGCGTAAGGTGTGAGGCATAAGGTACAGGGGATGTTGCCGGGGGCCTGTGTTTGCGTTATCAATCAATTCCTCAATCCCGCAATTCCTGAATTCCTCAATCCACCAATTCACACGGTCGTCATGCCCTGTTGATCAGACCAGCGGCATATCCTGCGCCGAAACCGTTGTCGATGTTGACGACCGTCACCCCGGCCGCACAGGAATTGAGCATCCCCAGAAGGGCCGCGATTCCCTGAAAACTGGCGCCGTAGCCCACGCTGGTAGGGACCGCAATCACCGGTTTGTCCACCAGCCCCCCCACGACACTCGGAAGTGCCCCCTCCATTCCAGCGGCGACCACAAGGACGGAGGCGTTGGTGATCCTTTCCCAGTGGCCCAGAAGCCGGTGAAGTCCAGCCACTCCTACATCATAGATGGTATCGACCTCATTGCCCATAAAGCGCGCCACCACAGCCGCCTCCTCCGCGACCGGTATGTCGGAAGTCCCTGCGGTCATGATCAGGATGGTCCCTCTTCCCGAGATCCGAATCGGTTGTCTGACCAGCATCAGCATCTTTGCGGTTTCATGATAGGTGCTTTCAGGAAAACTGCGCAGAATCTCTACTGCCTTTTCCCGTGATAGACGAGTCACCAGAATATTTTCTTCCTGAGAGATCATCTGCTCCATAATCCGTATGATCGCAGAAACTGCCTTGCCTTGGCCAAAAATGACCTCCGACAGTCCCTTTCTCAGGGGTCGGTGATGGTCGATACAGGCAAATCCCAGATCCTCGAACGGGAGCCGCTTTAACCGCTGAAGCGCGTCATCGACCGTCAACTCGTCTCTCTTCAGGCGATCCAGAAGATCTCTAAGGGCGTCCTGATTCATTATCTAAAAGACCTCGTCATGGCGATAGGTTAAATAAGGCCTTTTTCTTTAAGGAAAGACATGGAGCGGTGTCCGATGGTGGTGACCCTGCTCAGGGCCTGCGTGAGATGCGGGATGGAGTCGGGGGCCACGCCCGAGTGAATCATGACCATCGCCTGATCCAATATCGGCTCGATATCATCCCATGCAGGGTCGCCGGTAATCCGCTGGGCGAGTCTTATTTCGTGAATCATCATGTCGATTTTCAACCGAATCGCCTTTTCCGCACCCGCCTTTTCAGGGACCGGGAGACCGCCAAGGAGTTCGAGGGCCTGAGAAGCCCAGATAATCCCTGATTTCAACTTTTCGCTTTGTGAAAATGCCATGATCGCCTCTTGTTCCTTCATCTGTGCATCGTCTCCTTTACTCAATTTCTATTCTTTCCACCCATGAACACCTACCAGATTTACAAAACGGCAACCGCCCAGGCTCTCCTGAATATAGGCATCCTTTTTTTTAGTCAGCTTTATCAGCTCCTGGCTGTACCTGTCGCCGATGGGAATGACCAGACGGCCGCCTTCACCGATCTGGTCCAGCAGCGGCAGCGGAATCTTGGGCGCACCGGCTGTGACGATAATGGCGTCATAGGGAGCGTATTCATCCCACCCCAGGGTGCCGTCAAAGGCCTTGAATAGGATGTTGCGATAATTCAAATCAGCCAGAAGGGTTCTCGCCTTGACCATCAGGGCCCTGATTCTTTCAACCGTATAAACCTTGTCGGCCAGTTCGGCCAGTATGGCGGTCTGATATCCGCTCCCCGTACCAATTTCCAGTACCTTTTCATTTCCTTTGAGCTCCAGTGCCTCGGTCATAAGGGCCACAATAAAGGGTTGTGAAATGGTCTGGTTATCGCCGATGGGCAATGGATGATCATTGTAGGCCTCTCCTACCAGGGCCTCTTCTACAAAGAGATCTCGACGAACCTTTTGCATGGCCTCGAGGACCCTGGGGTCTTTGATTCCGCGGGGGATCAACTGGGTCTTGACCATCTTTTCTCTGGCCAGTCGGTAATCGTGATTGTGTACCATGTCTTTCTCTCTGGATGATAGGAATTTTAATGAATCGTGACGGGAGGATGCCCCCGACTGCGCGTGAAAATGCCCCTTCGGGAAAGGTCACAAACGCTCCTCAAAACAGGATGAACCCATTGCACGAATCAACTATTGCTTTGCAGCCCGCGCGTTATCCTTGTTAAACAGTAGCATATCCATGGGAGAGATGTAAACCAAAGAGGATCCTCTATTATAAAATTCAATGCAACGGCGCCTGTTCGATAAAATTTCTTCTTTACTAAATTGGTTTTAAACGGTATGTAGCTCCGTACATTTTATGAGCTGCAGCAAAGGAACAGTGGGCTTTTCAGGCAGCTTTTGTGTTCCCCATGCTGGCCCCAGCCCCTTTCGCCTGGCTAACTTGACTGGTAGAAGAGAATCGTCCGTGAACCGGGAGGAATCTGACGATTTTTCTGATGGTGTTTGGCGGGCGGGGCACGGCGGCGGCGTAGACTCGTGGGAAGAGGTATTGATTATTGATACCTCAACGGATGGACCTCATCATAACGCTCAGCCGGGGAAGCACGGGCATTCCCCTCTGTAATTCGGGGCCGGAATGTCGGTATTCCGGCAAGACATGTTGACGGGAGAGCTAATGAATTTTCAGGAACTGATCATGGCCCTTGGGACCTATTGGGCCGATTATGGCTGTGTGATTCAGCAGCCCTATGATTTGGAAGTGGGGGCAGGGACCTTCAGCCCGGCGACGCTGCTGAGGGCCCTCGGTCCGGAACCCTGGGCCGCGGCCTACGTGCAGCCATCGAGACGTCCAACGGATGGGAGATACGGCGAGAACCCGAACCGTTTGGGACACTACTACCAGTATCAGGTGATTATCAAACCATCGCCAATGGATATTCAGGATGTCTATCTGGCGAGCCTGAAATCGCTGGGGTTGGACCCTCTGGACCATGACATTCGATTCGTGGAGGATGACTGGGAATCGCCTACCCTTGGCGCCTCGGGGCTTGGATGGGAGGTTTGGCTGGACGGCATGGAGATTACCCAGTTTACCTATTTTCAACAGGCAGGGAGCATTCGGTTGGACCCCATCTCCGTAGAGATCACCTACGGCTTGGAACGCATCGCCATGTACCTTCAGGAAAAGGAGAATGTCTACGATCTCATGTGGAACCGGCGCGTGACCTACGGCGACGTCCACAGAAAGGGAGAGTGGGAACTTTCCAGGTACAATTTCGAGATGTCCGATGTAAAGATGCTTTTTGAGCTTTTTCAACTGTACGAGGGAGAGGCCATGAAGGTCGCGGAGCAGGGCCTGGCGCTGCCGGCCTATGATTATTGCCTCAAGTGCTCTCATACCTTTAATATCCTCGATGCAAGGGGGGCGATCAGCGTGACCGAACGGACTCGGTATATCGACCGCATTCGAAACCTGGCCCGTCTTGCCGCCAGGAACTATCTGGCCCAGCGGGAGGAGATGGGGTATCCGTTGGGAATGACCAAGGACCAATGACCAGTGACGGATGACAAAAATGACGAGTGAACTCCTTTTGGAGATTGGAACAGAAGAGATCCCTGCCGGTTATCTGGCCGAGGGATTGGCGCAATGGCGCCGGCTTGTGGAGACCTGTCTGAGTGAAAACCGGATAGACGTGGCGGGGACAGTCGAGGCCTTGGGAACGCCGAGGCGTCTCGTCCTGATCGGAAAAGGCATCTCCGAAAGGCAGGCCGATCTTATTAGGGAGATCACCGGTCCCCCGAAAAGCGTTGCCTTTGACGGGGAAGGGAAACCGACCAGGGCGGCCCTTGGTTTTGCCCAGAAACAGGGGGTGCCTGTCGAGGCCTTGCAGTGTATAAAAACAGACAAGGGCGAGTATCTGTATGTCAAGCTTCAGATTCCCGGAAGGCCGACGTCCGAGATCCTGGGCGAGGTATTGCCGGGTCTGATTGCGGCCATTTCCTGGCCCAAATCCATGCGCTGGGCCTCTGTCGGATTTCCCTTCGTGCGGCCCATTCACTGGGTGGCGTGCCTGTTGAACGGCGAGGTCGTTCCGTTTGAGGTGGCCGGTGTGAGGAGCGGCAACACGACTCGGGGACATCGGTTTATGTCTCCTGAGTCGATACAGATCTCGGGAGTTGAGGGCTACTTGAGGGAGATGGAGCGGGCCTTCGTCGTGATCGATCCCCAGGAAAGGGAGCGGGTCGTGCAGGAGGCTGTCCAGCAGGCTGCCAAAATGGTGGGTGGCACGCCTGCCGTGGATCCCGAACTGGTCGGCATTGTGGCCAATCTCACGGAGTATCCTTCGGCGGTATGTGGTTATTTTGACAGGTCTTTTTTAGAAATTCCGAATGTTGTGCTCATAACCGCCATGAGGGAGCATCAGAAATATTTTGCAGTCTACGATCAAGAAGGACGCTTGATGCCCAACTTTGTCGCTGTCAACAACACCGTCACCAGGGATACATCGGTGGTTCAGCGTGGACATGAAAGGGTCCTTCGAGCGCGCCTTTCGGATGCGGCTTTTTTTGTGAAAGAAGATCGGAAAACGCCTCTTTTGAATCGTCTGGAGGACCTTAAACAGGTGGTCTATCAGGCCGATCTGGGAACCTCCTATGCCAAGGTGCAACGATTCACAGCACTTGCCGACTATATCGCAGGGATCGTTCTTCCAGGCGAGATCGATCATGTCAACCTGGTGGCAAGGCTGTGTAAATGCGACCTGGTTACCCAGATGGTGGGCGAATTTCCATCCTTGCAGGGCGCCATGGGGAAAGAATATGCCCAGTTGGAGGGGTATCCGGAGTCTGTTTCCACAGGAATTTATGAGCATTACCTCCCTGTGAGGGCTGGCGGGGAGCTTCCCGGCTTCGGCATCGGCGCCGTGGTCGGAATCGCGGATCGGATGGACACCATTGCCGGGTGTTTTGCCGTGGGGCTCGAGCCTTCGGGGAGCGCCGATCCGTTTGCCCTGCGCAGGCATGCCCTGGCCGTCATCCGCATTCTGGAGGCCATGGGATGGGATCTCTCCCTCAACGACCTGACAGAGGAGGCGTTGTCCCTTCTGGCCCAGCAGGTTCAATTCGACAAGGACCATGTCTTCGCCAAGGTCCTCTCTTTTGTTCGGGAACGGTACAAACACATGATGTTGGGGGCCGATATCGGGCCCGACATCATCGATGCGGTGATCTCCGCTGACTTTGACCGCATCAAAACGGTCCGCCCCCGGATAGACCAACTGAAATGGTTTGCAGAGGAATCCGAGGAGTTCCCCCTGTTGTGCCAGACCTTCAAGCGTGTCAGCAATATCCTCAAAAAGGAGGAGATGGTCTTTGAACCGGACCCAAGGCTGTGTTGCGAGGCATGCGAAACCGCCCTTTGGGAGGCCTTTCAATCGCTGAAGGGCGAGGTGAACCGGTTGCTGGACCAGGGGGCCTACCTGGAGGCCCTGAGACTCATGGCGACCCTTCGAAAGCCGGTGGACGACTTCTTTGAAGGCGTAGAGGTCCTTACCAAAGAGGACCGGGCCCTGAGAGAGAACAGGGTGGGGTTGTTGCAACAGATTGCCGGGCTGATGCTTCTCATTGCGGATTTTTCCAAATTCTCCATCTGAGTGGAGCGGGAAGGGAAGAACAAGACGTGTCCTGCCACTTGTTGACGGGCAAATCCCTGTTCGCCGTTAAAAGGTCTTGGAAGGCGTTGGTCATTTCGGCCAGTTGCCCACGGGCTTTTTGATCAGCAGGTAGAGTTCTCCCTCATGTTTCAGATGGCCCGCTACGGTCTCGGCGTAGGGACCGCTTCCCCAGAATATATCCGCCCTCCCTGCCCCTTTGATGGCGCCTCCCGTATCCTGGTTTACGACGAATCGGGAAAAGTCTTGCCAGTCTGTTATTTCCCCACGGTCATTCACGGATGGCTTCTTGCACGAGATAAAGGCCAGCGCCCCTTTTGGGAAAAGCTTTGAATCCAGTGCGATGGACCTGCCCGGCGTTAGGGGAACTTGAATGTTTCCTAAAGGGCCTGTCGAAAGACGCTGAAAAAACACATAGGAAGGGTTGTAGTAGAGAACGTCCTTTACGATGTTCGGATTTTCCGAGAGGTATTTTCGAATAGCCTGCATGGAGACGTCTTCCATTCGCATAAGGCCTTTATCCACCAGGCGCTTCCCGATGCTTCGATAGGCCAGTCCATTGGACGTGCTGTAGCCCACATGGATGGTGGCGCCGTCAGGCAGGCGCAACCGGCCCGAGCCCTGTATTTGAAGGAATGCCACATCTACAGGGTCCCTGAGCCAGGCAATTTCCAGGTTACGTCCTTTCAGGGCATTCTCTTCATCGATGTGATATCTCGAATAATAAGGGATGAGCTGCCGCCCCCGGATGCGGCCGATGATCCTCTCCCCTTTAAGTTCGGATTTGAAAAGCGACAGGTCAGCTGTGATCAGGTCATCCGGTCGGCCGTAGACAGGGTACTTGAAACTATCGTTCGGGGAAAAAGCGGCTTCATAGACGGGTTCGAAATAGCCGGTAAAGAGAACCTGAGGGTTCCCTTCGCGTCCAGTTGCTCGGAAAACCAGGAAGTTATCCCTCATGGCTCGATTCAATTGTTCAGGATCAGCGTTTTCGGCCAACAGCTTCAGAAACGCCTCCTGACTGTCTTTGATGTGCTCACAACTAACGGGTTGAGATCCATAGTAAAAAATGTGTTGCGGATCAAGCCGGTCCAGGTATTGGATATTCTTCTGTAGGGCAGAGACAAGGGAGCCCGTGTCCATATCATCGCGGAATTCAGGATAGGAGAAGCTGACCGGCGTTAGGGCCTCCTCAGGATGTCGGGCTTCCTTTTTCAAAACGGGATGGCACGCAAAAAGAGCGGTGGCGACAAACAGAAAAAGCACATTGAAAAATGTTTTGATGGTGGTCAGCATCGTAGCCTCAAGAGGTAATGTCTGTCCTGTTTCGTACTACAAACCATCGATTTTTTCAAGCGGCGAGAGAGCCTTTTTAAACGATAGTGGGCCGCAGGATAAACCATCTAAAAAGTGTGTTGTTTTTGCCACACATTTAAACTCATGTCATTCATTTCGAGCCCGGCGCCAGCCTCTGGCTGAAAAATTATAATATAGTTTCAATAGGATGTGATCAGTATATTTTTCTTGGAGGGCTACGGAATGAATTGGCATGTTAATTGCTGTAACTCTGTGAACAATTCGAAGGCCAAGACGAATTCCCTTTACCTGTTGGCGTGAGGGAGGGAAATGCCTTATGACGTCAGTGAGGACCAATGAAGGAAGGCACACTTTATTTCGCAAGGTCCGTCTTTGTAGTGTCCTCGGCAGGGATGTCGATGAAGGATCTTTGCCCCCGTTGAGGAATCGATTTTTGTTGAATATTTCCATTTAGGACTGAGTGCTCAGTGCAAATGGGACTCCATCATAAGGAGATGACGGTGGATTATAGACAGCGTACGTTAAAGGGTGAGATCGGTTGTACGGGGATCGGCCTTCATAGCGGTGAAAAGGTGAGAATCGATATCAGGCCTGCTCCATGCGATACGGGTATACGTTTCGTGAGAAAGGATTTGCCCGGCCACCCGATGATTGAGGCGCGCTTCGATAATGTATCCGATACGACCCTGGCCACAAGTATCGGTTTGAATGGGTGCAGGATTTCAACGATTGAACATCTGATGGCGGCCTTTTATGGCCTGGGGATAGACAATGCCCTGGTAGAGCTGGATGCCCCTGAAGTGCCGATTATGGACGGGAGTTCGGCGCCTTTTGTATTTCTTCTGAAGAGTGCTGGAATCAGGGAGCAGAAGGCCCCAAAGCAGTTTATAGTGGTCAAAAAGTCATTGAAGCTCGATGACGGCAACCGATCCATATATGTTTACCCATCTAAGGAACTTAAGATTACCTATATGATCGATTTCCAGCATCCCCTGCTGAGAAATCAGGAATATGTCCTCCGGTTTTCCGGAGGGGATTTCGTGAGAGAGATCAGCCGGGCGAGGACCTTTGGCTTCTTGAAGGATGTGGAGACCCTCAAGGCGAATGGCCTTGCCAAGGGAGGGTCCCTCGATAATGCGGTTGTTATCGATGATTTCAGGATTCTCAACGAGGACGGGCTCAGGTTCGAGGACGAGTTTGTCAGGCACAAGATTCTCGACTTTATAGGAGACCTTTCTCTTATCCAGTTCCCCATTATTGGACACTTTGTCGTCAAGAAATCGGGTCATTTTCTGAACCAGCAGATGCTGGCGACGCTGATGAAATCAAAACGGCACTGGAAGGTGTTTTCCTTTGTCACTGCAGAAGAATGCAGCAAGAATCGATTACGGATTCCCGCCTTTGGCTTGCCGGAACTCGCTTCTGCCTGAACCGGGGTCTTCCCCGCTCAATTTTTTCTAAACTCGCCCTCTTTCACCCGTAGTGGTCGATCCGTGAGACAATCAGGGCCTGGTTCTAATCTTATCAATTCACTCGCTTCCTTCTGTTAAGACTTGCTTTTTCAATATCGCTCGCTTATTATCTCTTCCTCAACATATAGATATTATATCAATCCTGCACCTCTGTGACGCATCATCCGGTTCACAGCCCGTTTGGACCCTGTTGGATCGTCCTGGTGGAAATCCGGTCGAGGGAGTGGGCCTGACAGAATACCTTGCAGCACGAGCGAACAGCAGGGATAATTTTTTTTGGACCTCCAAACGCATACGCGTCTTTTTGTGTTCAGAGCCACAGACCCTGCCGGATGCCTCGTCAGAACCATCATAAAGATGAGGAACAGCCCAATTATGAGGAAGAACCTGTTTTTTTATAACTGTAAATCTATAGCCGTTGCCCTGATCCTGGTGTTTCTTGCCGGTCTATTTTCCAGCAGTCCTGTATTGGCCGCAGAGGCCCGGTTGACCGATATCGTGGTCACCAATACACGGGATGATCTGATCGTCTATTTTAGCGTAGCTGACTGCTTTACCGATGATATGCAAAAGGCCATTAACAACGGTGTTAGTACGAGATTCACCTTTTTTGTAAAACTCTATGAGGTGCGGGACTGGTGGTGGGATAAGAGCATTGCGGACCTCAAGGTGAGCCACGAGATCAAATATGACAGTCTGAAAAAGATCTATATCCTCAACCTATCATCATCCGATGACATGGTGACCTATGCCAAAGATTTCGACGAGGCCAAAAAACTGATGTCAGAGATTGTGGGCCTCAAAGTCACGGAACTTCGAAATCTTCAAAGAGGAAACCGTTACCAGATCAGCATGATGGCCGAGCTGGACAAGATCAGGCTTCCCTTTTATTTCCATTATGTCTTTTTCTTCCTCTCCCTGTGGGATTTCGAGACCGATTGGTATACCGTAGATTTCAGATACTGATCTATTGGGGGTTTCGGTCCAGGCTCTGTCACATTCATCCATTCCGGTGTCATGAAAGATTATTTAGAGGCTGAAAGACAAGATCTCAGGAGGCGACGCAGAGAAAGATACCTGATTATTTTCCTGGGCGTGGTCATATCTTTTCTGATCTACCTGGGGATGCGCATCTTTCACCTGGGACAGGCCCTTCCTTTTTCGAGCAGCATTCTCGCGTTCGGCCTTATTAATATTAATGTGATTCTGCTCCTTCTTCTCCTTTTTCTCACGGTGAGAAATTTAGTCAAACTTCTTTTCGAGAGAAAAAAGAGCATCATGGGGGCCAAACTGAGGACCAAGCTGGTCCTGGCCTTTGTCACGCTTTCGCTGCTCCCCACGATCATCCTTTTTTTCGTTTCGGTCCAGTTTATTTCGTCATCAATTCAATACTGGTTCAGCCTTCAGATTGAACGATCATTGAAAAATTCTTTGGAGATCGGTCAGGATTATTACAAGGAAATTGCAGACGAAAGCCTTTCTTTTGGAAACATACTCAGCCGGATCATCACCTATGAGGGATATCTCATTCCATCAAAAATGGACCGGCTCGCTAAATTTTCAAATGAGAAGCGGAAAGAATTCGGTCTGGCCTCAGTCCAGGTTTTCTCGGAAACCTTATCTTTGGAGGCCGTATCCAGCGACCACAGCATAGATTTGACAGCATTCAAAGGGCCGGGGCCAGACATCCTGAGAGCCGCCATCGAGAAAGGCACAGACACCTATTTCATCCAGTCATCACCCCATGGGGACCTTGTCAACGGCATTGTGCCGATTTTTTCGAGGACGGAATCAAAGGCTGTGGTGGGCCTTGTCGTGACATCGGAATTTATTCCAGGCGCATTCGTAAACAGGCTTCAGGCAATCTCAAAAGGCGTTCAGGAATACCGGCAATTAAAAATGCTCCGGACGCCCATCCTGTCGAGCCATATGATCACCCTCTCGATCGTTACACTCCTCATTATTTTTTCATCGATATGGTTTGGATTCTATCTATCCAAGGAAATCACCGTCCCCATTAAAGAGCTGGCAGAAGGGACCCATCGAATTGCGTCCGGCGACTATAATTTTTTCATTGATTTGGAGACAAAAGATGAAATGGGTATGCTCGTCAATTCGTTCAATAAGATGACGATGGACCTTAAAACGAGCAAAAACAGGCTGGAAGCGGCCAATAAAGAACTCGTCGCCAGCAACCTCGAGCTGGAACAGAGGCGGCTCTACATGGAGATTGTCCTGGCGAATGTAGCAGCGGGCGTCATTTCTGCGGACGCCCACGGGAAGATCCTGACGATCAACAAGTCTGCGGAGCGGATGCTCGGTATTCGGGCCCGAGAGATTATTGGGAAAGCCTACAAAGAGGTCCTTTCAAAGGATTACTGCAAAATAGTCGATGACTTCCTGGGAGATGAGGGCCTTCTTCATAAGGGTTACCTGGAAAAACAGATACGCTTGTCCGACGGGACCAGCCGCCTGACCGTCCTGGTTTCCCTGAATGTGCTGAGGGACGATCGCGGAATATACCTGGGTCTCGTGGCCGTTCTCGAGGACCTGAGTGAGATTGAAAAAGCCCAGCGGATGGCCGCCTGGCGAGAGGTGGCGAGGCGTATCGCCCATGAGGTCAAGAATCCCCTTACGCCTATTCAATTATCGGCCCAGCGACTCAAGAAACGTTATGGCAAGATGTTGGATAACGGCGAAGAAGGGGTCTTCCAGGAATGCACGAGTATGATTATTACCCAGGTGGAGGAGTTGAAGCGACTTGTCAATGAGTTCTCCAACTTTGCCCGCCTGCCGGCCGCCAATCCCATGCCGTCTGACATTACGAAGATCATCCATGAGGCCATAAGCCTCTACAGGGAGGCCCACAGGGATGTTCAATTCGTTTTCAAAGACGCAAAAAATGTTCCTATCTTCAATCTCGACGGGGAGCAGATCAGAAGGGTTCTGATCAATCTTTTCGATAATGCCATCGAGGCCATTAACAATAAGGGAGAAGTGGTGGTTGAGCTTCAATACGATGAGGTCCTCAAGATGGTGAGGATCGAGGTGATCGATAACGGACGAGGCATTAGCCCTGGAAACAAGACACGTCTCTTTGAGCCTTACTTTTCAACGAAAAAGCACGGGACAGGACTGGGGCTTGCCATTGTCAGCACCATCATCTCGGACCACAATGGGTTCATCAGGGTCAGAGACAATACCCCGAAGGGGACCCGCTTCATTATCGAACTCCCTGCCAGAACCTAAGCTATCATGGGTATGTTTTTGTATCATTTTCTATGGACGTTAGCCATGGTCTTCCTGGCCCCTGTTTTTGGGCTATTCTGTATTGGATCTATAGCCCGCAGACATCGCTCAGATGGAGTTGCACGGGTCGCCGAAAGGCTGGGGTGTTGCTTCCCTGACACCCCGCCGACGAAAGGGGGTATATGGGTCCATGCACTTTCCGTGGGTGAGGTCATCTCCGCCCTTCCATTGGTCGATCGCCTCAGCGAAGTATTTCCCGGCAAGGAGATCGTTTTCACGGCAACCGCTGCCGCCGGGCTGGCCATGGCAAGACAGAAGCTGGATGGAAGGATCCGGATCGTCTTCCCCATGCCTGTGGACGCATGGTGGTGTGTTCGAAGGGTGGTTAATTTTGTAAACCCGTCGGTCTTCATCCTGGTTGAGACTGACATCTGGCCTGCCCTGCAGACCTGTCTGAGTCGCCGAGGGATACGGAGCATCCTGGTCAATGGACGGGTTTCTCCCCGTACCTTCAGGTCCTATCAGAAAGCGGCCTTTCTGGTCCGGAAGTTGTTTGAGCCTCTCTATCTATGCCTCATGCAATCGGATCTTGACAGGGACAGACTCCTGCAAATAGGGCTGGAGAGAGATAAGGTCCTGACCGTCGGCAATATTAAATTCGACCGAGAGGTCGCCCCCCTGGGGCATGAAGAGCGCCGGGAATGGATCGAGGCATTGGGCCTTGAAGCTGTAGACGGTCCCGCTGAAAAGAGAAGTCTCCCCGTATGGGTGGCAGGCAGCACGCATCCGGGAGAAGAGGAGATCCTCCTTGATGCTTTCAAGAGGCTGCGCCGCTTTGACCCGCTTCTTCGTCTGGTCCTTGCGCCCAGAGATACCGGCCGCTCTGGCGATATTGTGACCATGGCCCGGGAAAGGGGGCTCAGGGCGGTTCTGAAGACCCAGATTGCGAAGGAGGGCGTAGGGTGTAAAGGGCAATCTGTGAAAGGCAGGGCTCATATCCAGATCCCGCCTTCAAACTCGCAACTCACCGTGCCGCTTAACCCTTCAGGAAACCTTAATTTCTATGACGTTTTGGTCCTGGACACCATGGGTGAACTGGGAAGAATCTATGGACTTGGGAGTGTGTGCTTTGTTGGGGGGAGTCTCGTTCCGATCGGGGGGCACAACCTGCTGGAGCCGGCGAGTTTTGGCATTCCCGTTATTTTTGGACCTCATACCCATAATTTTGTATCCATGGCGACGGCCTTGTTGGAAGCAGAAGGGGGACGCCGGGTTCAAAACGGAGATGAACTCTACGCAGCCCTGAAGGACTTCCTGGAGGACGATCAGATGCGCCGCAGGGCCGGGGAGAATGCCAGGGCCTTTGTGGAGAGCAACCGGGGAGCGCTCGAACGGGTTGTCCGCCACATCAAAGGCTGCATGGGGGAGCGTAGCGCATGGGGGACAGGGCTAAGGGATTTGTGACAGGCGATTGGTCCAGGATTCATCGAGATAGACGATTTAGGCCTTGGACGCCTTTGCTGGCATTCTGTTCTGCCATATACGGAATTGGGGTGCGGCTTCGCCTGGGGATGTATGAAACGGGTATCCTCACAGGGAAACACCTTCCCGGTTTTGTCTTAAGTATTGGCAATCTCACTGCCGGGGGGACCGGCAAGACGCCGGCGGTAGTCATGTTCGCTCAATGGGCCGTGAGTCAGGGCCTTCGAGTGGCTGTTTTATCAAGGGGTTACGGTGCACAAGGCCATGAGGATGTATGTGAGGTGTCCGATGGTCACGGGGAATACGTAGATGTCCAAATGGCAGGCGATGAACCCTCCCTGATTGCAAGAGCGATACCCGAGATTCCTGTAATTGTATCCAGAAGCCGACACCGGGCAGGGATGTATGCCTACGAAAAATTCGGCTCCGATGTGTACATCCTGGATGACGGGTTTCAGCACCTGCAACTGGAGAGGAACCTCAATCTGGTCCTGATGGACGCCACGGATCCCTTTGGCAATGGACACTTGCTTCCGTGGGGTCCTCTGAGGGAACCGTTGAATCAGTTAAGGCGAGCGGACGCGTTTATCCTGACCCGGTTCAACAGAGGAAATAACGCAGGGGGCCGAGTCCCTGTCATAAAGAGGATTGTCGAAGAGGACTCGTTGCACGCGGTGACCCCCGCTAAAAAGACATTGGCGTTTTTGAAGGAAAGATTCCCCTCAAAACCTGTTTTTTATGCGGATCACTGCCCGGATGAGGTTATTTTCCCGGCGACGGGCGAGGCCCATGATGCCGGCTTCTTGAAAGGCAGGCGGATAGTGGCTTTTGCAGGCATTGCTTACCCTGAATATTTTAAAGAACTGTTAGGTGCGTTGGGCGCGGAGGTGGTCGAATTCAGGGGGTTCAGAGATCACTGCGCCTTTACCGGGAAGGACCTGGAAGATATGATCCACGCAAAGGAAAGCGGCGGGGCTGACTACCTGCTGACAACGGAAAAGGACTGGATGAGGATAGCAGCCTTCGCGCCTAACTATGGTGACCTGGCCTATCTGCGAATTCGATTCAGCCTGCTGCCGGGCCAGGATGGGCTTTTCAGGATGATTTTGAATGACCTCGGAAAATAGGCGAACTATTTCCACTTTGACCTACTGGGCCATGTATGGAGGAGTGTGGCTCCTCTCCCTGGTTCCCATCCGTGTCGGACAAGGGATCGGACGGATGCTGGGAAGTCTGCTGGCAGCGGTGCTTAAGGGACGGGTCACCTCCTCCCTGAATAATCTTCGATATGTTTTCGATGACGCCATGTCCGAGTCTGAGCTGATTGCGCTCAACGGGAGGATTATCGCGCATTTCACCCAGATGCTCTTCGAGGCCCCCCATATCCTCAGACTGACGCCGAGGAATCTGGACCGGTATGTGGTTTTTGAGAACGAAGACGCTCTGAGCCGGGCCATTGCAAAGGGGAGGGGCGTTTTTATGCTGACGGCGCATTTTGGAAACTGGGAACTCATGTCCGCTGCCACGGCCCTGGGCCTCCATGCGAAAAATGCCGTTGTGGTGAGGCCCGCGGATTTTGAGCCGGCCGACAGGCTTCTGACGATCCTTCGTTCCAGGTTCGGGACCGAGATCATACCGAAGCGCCGCGCCATGAAGAAACTGCTGGCGGTGAAGAAGGAAAACAAGGTAATCGGTATCCTGCTGGACCAAAACGTGGATTGGTATGAAGGCGTTTTTGTGCCTTTTTTTGGCAAACCGGCGTGTACCAACAAGGGGTTGGCCCTGGTGGCGTTGAGGACCGGCTCGCCTGTTGTCCCCATATTTTCCGTGAGACAGCCGGATGGAAGATTCCGCATCATCTTTGAAGACGAGGTTGTCTTGAAGAGGTCTGGGGATAAAATAAAAGATATCGAGGAAAACACGGCTTTGTTTAATCACATTATTGAAAAATATGTCCGCAGATACCCGGATCACTGGTTCTGGTTTCACAAACGGTGGAAGACCCGACCCTACTGCGAATTGGATCAGCAATCCTAATAGTGAAGTGGACTTGGAGTCAAAATCCAGATTGATGAACCCAACAAACTGGACCAACTCAACGAACGCAATGAGCCCCAAAAACCCAGTGGTAGGAGACAAAAGAATTGATCCGTCAAAGATCAAAAGAGTCCTTGTCCGTGCCACCAACTGGGTGGGGGATGCGGTTATGACTCTCCCTGCCCTGGATGCTCTGAGGGATACCTTCCCTTCGAGATTTATCGCCGTCCTGGCAAAGCCCTGGGTGGCGCCCATATATGAGCATCACCCGGCAGTGGACAGGGTCCTGTTGCTCGAAAAAGGGGAGGGAATGTTCGGTGGGTTGGGTGGAACGATTCGGTGTATCCGCATGTTGCGCAGGAATCAATTTGATCTGGCTATCCTCTTTCAAAACGCTTTTGAGGCGGCCCTCCTGACGTTTTCGGCTGGCGTGCCGCTCAGGGTCGGTTACCGTACCGACGGAAGGGGTCTCCTTCTGACGCACGGGATTTTCCGAAGCAGGGAGGTCCTGCAGGTTCATCAGACTGAGTATTACCTCTCCATATTGAGGAGAATGGGTTGGGGTGCACACTACAGAGCCCCGAGGCTGTATGTTTCGGCAGCGGACAGGGACTCTGTAGAGGCCATCCTCTTGAAGGAGGGCATATCCGAGGGTGATTTTCTTTTGGGAGTGAGTCCAGGCGCAATCTTCGGAGGGGCCAAACGGTGGCCTGCCGAGCGATTCGCAGAGATTGGAGACAGGGCCGCCCGGGAGTGGGGCGCCAGGGTCCTCATATTCGGGAGCGACAGGGAAGCGTCTATCTGCGGCCGTGTCGTTGCGGCCATGGAAAGTCCGGCCCTGGACTTCAGCGGCTCCACCTCCTTGGGCGTTGCCATGGGCCTTATCGGCCGCTGCTCTTTTTTTGTAACTAATGACTCGGGTCTCATGCATATCGCCGCGGCCCTCAACGTCCCGACCGTGGCCATATTCGGGCCTACCGATCCGGTAACCACAGGACCCCGAGGCCTCCACACAAGGATTGTCAGGCATGATACCTCCTGCGCCCCCTGTCTGAAACCGGAATGCACCGAGGATCACGCCTGTATGCTGGGGATCCATCCAAAAGAGGTATGGGAGACCATGAAAGGGCTTCGGGAGGATATCTGTTGAAAAGACCTGCAATTTTCATAGACCGGGATGGGACGGTCAACGAGCAGATGGGATATATCAATCATATCAACCGGTTTGTACTGCTGCCGGGGAGTGCCGAGGCCATCAGGCTGTTGAATCGCCACCAGTACCTGGCCATCGTCGTCTCGAATCAGTCCGGTGTGGCCCGCGGATATTTCCCCATAGAACTGGTTCATGAGGTGCATGATTACATGGAGCGGTCGCTGATGCGGGAAGGGGCGGCTCTCGACGGGATTTTTTTCTGCCCTCATTACCCTGGAGGCAAGGTCTCTGAATACAGTAAGGCATGCGACTGCAGAAAGCCGAGAACAGGTTTGATTGAAGAGGCGTGTCGTCAGTTTGCGATCGACATGCCAGGCTCCTATGTCATCGGCGATCGTTGCACGGATATGGAACTGGCTGACAATTCCTGCCTGAAGGGGATACTGGTCAAAACCGGCTACGGTCTCGGGGACCTGAAATATGTCCTGCCGAACCATCCGTATCCGCCTTTTCACGTGGCCGAAGACCTTCTGGATGCGGTCCGGTGGATTGTGAAGCGAAATTCCAAACCCGATGTCTCAACCAACAGGTAACGCAATCATTTCTCAGGTATTTAGCTGACGTCAGGCATTTCAGATTTGAATATTCTTATTGTAAAGTTGAGCGCCATCGGCGATGTGGTGCAGTCGCTTCCCTTCCTGGAGGCGCTTCGAAACGGGTTCCCCAAGGCGAACATCGACTGGCTGGTAGAGGAGGATTCTTCCGAGGTCGTTGTCGGGCACCCCGCAATCAACCGGGTCATCCTGTCTCGAAGAAAATCATGGCAGGGAAGGCTGACCAGAACGGCAAATCTTTCCTCTGTTTTCAGGGAACTGGTTGGTTTTCTGACGGAACTGAGATCGGTTGAGTATGATCTCGTGATTGATCTCCAAGGCCTTCTTAAAAGCGGTGTTCTTGTCGGCCTTTCAAAGGGAAAAAGAAAAATAGGAATGGGCGGATCCCGTGAAGGGGCAACCCTTTTTCTGAATGAGCGGCCGATCCCGGTCGATTATGGGCGACACGCCATCGACAGATATCTCAGGGTGGCTGAAACCATCGGTTGTGATGCCGATAGAGCGGAGGGACGTATTCCATACTCTGACGCTGACAGGGTGTCCGTCGAGAGGATCCTGGATCGATACGAAATCCAGAATAAGACGCTGGTGGCCATCAATCCAATGGCCAGGTGGCCGACGAAGCTCTGGGAAACCGAACGATTTGCCGTCCTGACAACACGGATTCGGGAAGAATTGGGATGCGAGGTTGTCTTTACCGGGAGCAGCGGCGACAAATCCGTCATACGTCGCATCATGGCGACGATGCCGGTCGGCCCCGTCAATCTGGCAGGCAAAACGAGTTTAAAGGAACTGGCCTATCTCTACACACGGTGCAGACTTCTCGTTACCACGGACACCGGCCCCATGCACGTGGCGGCCGCCATGGGATGTCCGGTCGTAGCCCTGTTCGGTCCCACCGCCCCGTGGCGAACGGGACCCTATGGGCCAGGGCATGCGGTTATCAGGACAGGCATCGCGTGCAGCCCCTGTTTCAGCAAGAGGTGCGACCATATGACGTGTATGAAGGAAATAGGGATCGACCAGGTCTTTGATGCGGTGAAAACAACATTGAGAAGTAAATGAATTGGTGAATTGAGGGATTGGGGAATTAAGGGATTGGGGAATTGAAGGATAGGCGGATTATTTTTTTGGTATTGAAAGGAGAGACGTATGGCCATTAGCAAAGAATTACTGGATATTCTGGCATGCCCCAAATGCAAAGGGGATATCTATCTGACGGATGCAGGAGACGGGCTCATCTGCGATCGCTGCAAATTGATGTACGAGATCAAAGACGATATTCCGATCATGCTGATTGACGAGGCCAAACCGATCGGGGAAAAGGTTGGATAAGGACTGGGATGTCTGGGAACTGGCCTCCCAAAAGGAGTGCTTTCGTATCCAGAGGGAGGCAAGAATGGAATGTACTATTTCGAGTCATTGATCCGCGAGGCCTTAAGGCGCAGAGAGGCGGCGTTGGCAATGTCTGAAGTCGCGAGGGAGGTGGGTCTCCTTTATGAAGATGCCCGCACAGGGGAGGAGGTCGACGAGGCGCTTCGGGACCCTTTTTTCCCTCTAACTCTGTACGAGAAACACCATCTGGAACCTGACATCCGGGACCAGTCCGTTGTCGCACGCGCTGGACGTGATCTGGCCCTTCTCAGCCGAATGTTTTTGAGGATTCGCACAGACATCGATCGATGCTTCGGGAACCGGGTGGTTACCTGCGTGGATTTGAACGGCGATGCCGGGCAGCGAGTCGTTGCCGGAGAATGGTGCAGCCTTTGCGGGGCGTGCTGCCAGCTCTCAGGAACCATTCCAGACCCCCCTGAGCCGATACGATATCCCGGCTACTGGTATGCATATATCGCGGGGGACAGTCCCCTCGTTCAAAGGTTTTGCCCGTTCCTCTTTGAACTCCCTCCCCAGGGCCTCTTCTTTTGCGCGATTCACAATGTAAAGCCCCTTACCTGCCTCGCCTTTGGAAAAGAAGCATGTGAGGAAAAGTACCCTGGAATGGCCTTGTCAGGGGGTTGCCGATGAGGTGATCGCCATCAGAACCGCTTCCAGCACACCCCCTCCAATGGCGAGGGCCTTGTCCGAGATGAGCCAGCAGCTCTCGCGCACATCCCGAGGGTCCACGTCGCCGCTTTTCAGACCTGTGTCCACGATGACGCCGTTATGGAGGAGTCCCCGTGGAAAGGGGATACGGTTCATATGGAGAAGGGGAAGGCGCTTTTCACGATGATGTCAGCTCTAAAACCATAAATAATCGAATTGTTATGGAGGCTTTACATCTCGAAACCTGGGAAGAGACGACTAACTGTGGGAAGGCGATTGCGATTCACCAAACAACCAAAACGTCATATATTGTTGACACTCTCTCGTCCAAGAACCGCATGAAATCGATAAAAAGCCGACAATAATGTAGCGCTCAACTTAGGGATCACGACCCAATTCTGGACCAGAGGATATTTCGTGTCGACAGTTGGTCGTGATGAGAAAGCGGTTCGAGAATATATCCAAGCGCAAGAAGAGGAGAACCGTCGATTAGACCAACTGAATTTGTTTAAGTAAGGTCATGCCACCTTTGACGTGGCCAATAAATCAACCGCTTTGAGCGGTTCACATATTACACACCTCCGGCTTTGCCGAAGGTGTGGTGACTCGGAAATACTTTGTCTCCTAAATCCTGCCTTTCAGCCTGCGCCGGATCCCGGCCAGACCGGTGATGCCTGAACCGAGAAGCCACACCGCGCCGGGGATGGGGACAGGGTTATAAGTGATGTCATCAAGACATACGTGTGTGGCGGTGCCGTCTGCCTCCTTGGCATAAACTATCAGCTTATCGATGTTGCCCCATGCAGCAATCGATGATACGTTCACAAAATATTGGTGACTATGCGTAGCTTCTGCTATTTCGCCAGAGGCGCCCACAACCGCACCGTTGTTGAGATATCCCTGGTAATAAATTGTGCCTCCGGTGCAATCGCTGGTTACATAAAAGCTGTCCAAATCGAATGCGTTCGAGCGCGTGATAGATATTCCGAATATCGTTAGGTTATAAATTGAATAGAGACCATTGGTGCCGTCCCAAAAGAAATTACCGCTATCAAGGCCCTTTGGGCCGAAACCCACCGTATATGCGTTGAATACAAACCCCTTATATGTTATGTTAAACCCATAATTTAAGCTAAATGGATTGCTGACATTCAAATCCTCAAAATCCAAGGTGTACGCCGAAACAAATCCCACGCCCGTGAACAGCAAGCCGACAATCATCAACAACATGATCAGTCTTTTCATCTTTCTATCCTCCTTGTGGTTTACAATGCCCAGCTGAGTTCTTTGGTAATAACAGCGAAAACCTCCTTCCTCATAAATGGTTCATGTTGTTAACCATCAAAGATGCTTAGGACAAAACGGGCTAAAGATGTTGGTTGTTTTTAAGCGCACGAAAAAAGCCGGGCGCCTATTTCCAGGCAACCCGGCTATCCGTTTCATAGGACCCGTGGCTTTCCGCCCCCGGATTGCTCCGGGTTTGGCCTTTTCTGGATCTATTTTTTGTGGCTGTTCAAAGGGGTAACGGTTCAAGAGTCCAAGGTTGTTTTCCCTTGTCCTCTACCTTAAACGCTCAACCGGGGAACCCATGAACGCGGCCATTTTTTAAATTGTCATGAGAATAAAACTCTTCGTGTGGCATTTTATAGGGCCTTTTGAAAAATACAAGGACTGATATGGCCCTTTTAAACGCGCCCGCTTGCTGTACTACCTTCTTTATGTCCTTAGATCAGGTTGCTGAACTGCTATTCGTTACCGCCGTGCCTTTAGCATGTGCAGTATCCCGGCAAGACCAATGATCCCTGAAACCGATCAGCCACACTAAAGCGATGACGCGGACAGGTAGGCAACAGCGAGCTGACCAGAGCCCTCGTTTATCTTTTCCGTCTCCCTCTTATCCTAATGCTTATCAGCCCAGCAATGCCTGAGCCCAGGAGAATCAGGCTCGGGGGTACCGGCACTGCGGCCTGGAGCTGGAACCCGCCGATGGCCGGATAATTTGAATTATTGTACTCGCTGACATTAATAATTATTTGACCATTTGTCGGGCTCAACCCTTGGAGGATTGCGTAGTCATCGTGATATACGAAAGGGGACCCATCGGCATTTGCAACATAATCCGAAACTGAACCGACTGTGTATGTCGAGTCATATTCCGGCCAACCCCCGAAGATATACAAATCGTACTTCTGCGCGTTATCGAGGCCCGATATGGTCACCGTAAACGAAGAATGTTCGGGCCAAACAAGCTGGCCATATAACCAGTCATTGACCAGATTGTCTGGAATTACCCCTTTATCATCCGTAAACATAGCGGCAGCCGTTGTACTTACGCTGATCCCGGTTGCCGCCGTATTATCTGAGTAAAATAAGGTTGAGCTGCCTTCTTTGTATAACTGGTTCCAAAAGGTCCCGGTATCCCCCGGGGCCACACCTAACCCTGCATAGGCTGGACTGCCGCCGAAATCAACGTTGAGGGTATAAGCAGTAGCCGTCCCCGTAATGCCAAAGAGGAGCAATCCGAGAGCCAATCCCAGAAGCAAAATCTTTTTCATGAGCTACCTCCATTATGGAATGTGAATTTAAGGATCGTTGTTCCTGAAAAATTTGGAAATGAAATTCTCTATTCATCGTTGACCTAACCAACGAACAATTCGACGCTGCTGCGCCACTGGCCACAGAGAAAACAATGCGATGCTAAATTTTGTCCTTCTTTCGAGTATTGAGCTGCCCGTTTTAAAAAGCCTGTCTTTTATGGCGCCCCAAATTGGTTAGTTAGTTGATCAAATGAGTCGTTAATTCAGAATAAAGTTCGTATTGTTGTGTTGTTCCGACTTTTCCATCACCCCCTTCGTTTAAAGGCTGCTCTGACTGCTCCTCCAGGATTGCATGCAGGCTCTAACTGCAACCGGGCTTTTGAACATAAAAAAGCCGGATTGCCTTTATCTTCCAGGCAACCCGGCTATCCGTTTCACAGGACCCGTGGCTTTCCGTCTCCGTCTTACGGCGGATTTGGCCTTTTCTGGATCGATCTCTTTGATTGAGATGCGTCTGTTTCGCTTTTTAAAGAACCCTACAACGGCCTTTCAAAAATAACAAGGATGATTTTAGTGACTATATAATGACGATTTGACCTACCCATTTATTCAGCTAAATTGACCTTGATTGATTTCGACCGGCTTGACGACTCTTGCCACCATCACACACGTCCGATGTCAAGTTACTTGATTATTATCGGACGTCCTGCTCGTCCTTACATCCTGCGTCATGCGTCAGGGAAAGTGTCCTGACGATCGATGGTGAGATGGAAACTAAGTTTATTGAACCCATCTTTGGAGGCATGTTATCCCCAGTTCATGGATTACACAAAATAAGTTAGTAAAACCAGTAGGTTATCGTATGCCTGGCGCTCAGTTTGTCACTACATCTTTTGCTTGGCCATCCTCAGACGACGGTCTTGACGATCTTGCCAGGCCGGGTGGGGAGACCGAATGCATCATAAATCCGTACATGACACGCCTCGGGTCTGGATGTCTTTCTGATGGTGATCATCTTGCCATCCTCGCACCTCATAGACGTCGCCACTCGATGGTGGGTAGACAGCATGCGGCGAATCGTCCACCACCGGTTCGTGATCCCATTCTCCCTCAGTCTCACCCGAATCGCCTGAAGAACATGATACGCCAGAACCGTGAT
>CAYLJZ010000035.1:5810-31877 GCA_964384085.1 uncultured Desulfobacteraceae bacterium | reverse complement strand
GCCTTCTGGAGGCGGTCGGGTATGATGTCCCGTTTCAGGCGGGCGATGTCCTCTCCCTGGCCCATCTTTCAAGGATCGACTGGGAAGAGGGGATGCCGATCCTTTTAAACAGCAGGGCCGACATCAAAGGCGATGCCGGGGAGATAGGACAGCTCTATTCGGCGATCACCTCCTATTCCTCGGACGGAGTTGACTTCCATCTGCATCGCACGGGCCTGAATGACGCCATCCTTGTGATCAGGGGACCGGTTTCCCCCCACATCTCTGATTGCGATACGATGATGATCGGGACGCCCCTGGCCGAGGTGGTCCCGATGGCTGGAAATCCCGAACCTGAAAAGGCTGAGCAGACCGCCCGCGCCCTGAACCGGTATCTCGCCCATTGTCATACGATCCTCGAACGGCATGAGGTGAACCGGGATCGCGTTGAAAAAGGGCTTGCAGCGGCCAATTTTCTGGCCACCCAGCGTGCAGGTCGGCGTATCGTCCAGGAGCCATTCCACGATAAATGCGGCCTCAAGGGGATGATGATCGCCTCGGGGGCTCTCTATCTGGGGCTTGGCCGTGAGCTGGGGATGACTGCGGTGAAGGTGGCGGATGGGAAAGATCCAGGGGAAGACCTGAGGGAACGTATCCGCATGGGCCTCGCAGACACGGCCCACGACCTCATTCACGTTCACACCAAGGCCCCGGACAAGGCGGCCCATACCAAAGATCCGGTTCGAAAAAGGGATATCATCGAGAGTCTGGACCGGGGGCTGGACGAACTGGCAGCGGCGGTAGAACAGCGGGATGATCTCCTGGTGGTGGTCACGGCGGATCACTCCACGCCGAGCTCATCTTTGCTGATTCACTCGGGGGAGCCTGTCCCGGTATGCTTTGCGGGGTCGAGTATTCGACGGGATGCGGTAACGGCCTTTGACGAAATCAGCGCGGCAGGCGGATGTCTGGGCCTCCTTCGGGGTCAGGAACTGATGCTCATAATCCTCAATTATGCAAACCGCTCGACCTTGATCGGTCATCGTCTGGGGCCTGTCGAGAGGAGTTATGTGCCGATAGGGTACAGGCCGTTTCGAATGAAGTGACCAAGACGACGAAGAGGACAAAAAGGAACTGTAGGATGAAAGGGAAAACCAGTGGCTGAGAAGAAAGCGCTGCGTCTGACAGAAACGGTTGCCGGGTCCGGGTGAGCTTCGAAACTCCCTCCAGGGGACCTGGACCGGGCCTTGTGCGGGATGACCTTCCCGACAGATGAGAACGTGCTCGTGGGGCTGGAGCGTGCCGACGATGCCGGTGTGTACAGGGTCACGGACGATATCGCCCTGATTCAGACCGTGGATTTTTTTACCCCCATTGTGGATGATCCCTACTGGTTCGGGGCGATCGCCGCGGCCAATGCCCTGAGCGACGTTTATGCCATGGGGGGCGTTCCTAAAACCGCCATGAATCTCGTGGCCTTTCCCCTCAAAGACATGGATATGTCGATCCTCCGCCAGATCATTCAAGGCGGCGTGGACAAGATGCGGGAGGCCGGGGTGGTCCTGATGGGGGGCCACAGCGTAGAAGACAAGGAACTCAAATACGGATTGTCTGTGACCGGCTTTATCCATCCGGACCGCATCCTGACGAAAAAATCGCTCAGGGCCGGAGACCGCCTCATCTTGACCAAGCCCCTCGGCACAGGGATTGTCAATACGGCCATCAAGGGTGGGCTGGCCTCCGATGATATCATCGACCGGGTGACGCGATTGATGGCGACCCTCAACCGGAAGGCGGCAGAGGTGATGAGCCGATATCCGGTTCATGCCTGCACCGATATCACCGGATTTGGTCTGTTGGGGCATATGGCCGAGATGGTTTGCGACATGCCTTTTGGAATCAGGCTCATGAGCGGCCAGATTCCGATGCTTCCCGAGGCCTTCGAGTATGCGGGGATGGGCTTGGTTCCGGCGGGGGCCTACAAAAATCGCGAATTTCGCGAATGCATGGTGGACTTCGCCCCTTCTGTGGATCGCCTGGTTCAGGACATCCTTTTCGATCCACAGACATCCGGAGGGCTGCTGATCGGCGTGGACCCTGACCGAACCGATGATCTGGTGGCTGAGTTAAGGGATGAGGGGATAGAGGAGGCGGCTGTTATCGGAGAGGTCACGGACGGACCCAGAGAACGGATCGTTGTCGATTAATACGGGGCGACCTTCACAAAAAACGAGAAAATCTCTTTGCGCCTTTGCGTCTTTGCGCGAGTCCCGCTTTGGGGGGATTGGTTGTGGTTATCCGCGTTAGATACTTCATTCAAAGGATAGTTGCATGATCACAGAAATCGACTGCCGCGGGCTTGCCTGCCCTGCGCCGGTATTGCAGACAAAGGAGGCCCTTGAAAGAGAGCATCCTCAGGTCATCAAGGTGGTGGTGGATAACGAGGCCTCCAAGCAGAATGTTGCCCGGTTCATGACATCCCAGAAATTGATGGTTTCCATTCAGGAGGTGGGAAAGGAGTTTCATGTTACCGGGACCGTGGTGGGCGCCCCCGTACCAGAAATACCCTCGGCTAAAAAGGGGGAAGAGGGACACCGGAAAATCATGGTCATGGTGACGAATGACTGCATGGGGCATGGCGACGATGTGCTGGGCGCCAAGCTCATGCTTAGTTTTCTCAAGACATTGAAGGAGATGGGCGAGGAGCTGTGGCGTCTGGTGTTTGTCAATAACGGCGTCAAAATGACCATCGAGGGATCGGAGGTCCTCCCCGTCATCCAGGAACACGAGAAGGCGGGAATTCATATCCTTGTTTGCGGCACCTGCCTGACCCATTTCAACCTGCTGGATCAAAAACAGGTGGGAGAAACCACCAACATGCTCGACATCGTCACCGCCATGCAACTGGCCGACAAGGTCATCACGATTTAGCGGTATGGTCGTGAACGTTTTTAAGTAAACTTATTTACCTCACGCCCCCCTTTAGGAGGGGGGCAGGGGAATTACCTTTCAAAAAAAACTGGCAGGATCATCTTGACTTCCGTTTGGATGCCGCGTCTTCAACCGCCTCCACGATCTTTTTGTAGCCGGTGCAGCGGCATATATTGGAGGACATGGTCTTGACGACCTCCTTTTTGCTTGGCTTTTTGTTCCTGTCAAGAAGGGCCTTGGCCGTCATGATTATTCCGGACGTACAGAACCCGCACTGGACCGCGCCTTTCTCCATAAAAGATTCCTGAAGCGGGTGGAGGTTCCCATTCTTTCCCAGCCCTTCAATGGTGGTGATGGATGCGCCGTTGACCTCCGGGGTGAGGACCAGGCAGGAACGGAGCGGTATGCCGTCCACAATCACGGTGCAGGCCCCGCAGGCGCCCAGGCCGCAGGCCTCCTTGGCCCCGATCAGATCGAGCCTCTCCCGAAGCGTTTCAAGAAGGGTCTCATACGGTTTTACCTGTAAGGAGACAGGTTCGCTATTGACCTCGAAGCTGACGTTGATTGTCTTCATTACTTACCCTCCTTCAAGGCCCGCTTGACGGCCCTTTCCGTCAGTACCTGGACCATTTTTTTTCGGTAGCCGGCCGAGAGCGTGGCATTGGCTACGGGTTTCGCCTCCTGACGCGCCTGCTGGGCGACATCTTTCAGCGCGGCACCGGCAACGTCCTTGAGATCATAGACCAGGGGGGCCGGACCGACCCCCCCGACACAGACCCTTCCCTTCCCTTCCTTTATGGAAACCGCCACGCCGAGCAGGGGATAGTCGATGGCATTTCGCACCCTCAATTTTTCATAAGCCCCTGTGGAGGATTTGAACGGGATGTGGATCTCGGTGAGGATCTCACCGGGTTTCAGCGTGAACGGATTCCTGCCGTCCCTGCTGAAGAGCTTCTCCAGCTTGATCTTTCGGTCGCCTTCGGGTCCCGCGAGCTTGAGGCTCGCCCCAAGAGAAAGGAGCGAGAGGGCGTTGTCGCTGCAATAGTTTGAAAAACACGCCGCCACAGTGGGGACCACATTGCAGGTGGCGCCTCCCATCTTGTAACAGAACCCCCGCGCCGTTCGCCACTCGAGGGATTTGTTGTAGAGGAGACATCGCGTGTTCTGAAGGAGGTTCCCTCCGATGGTCCCCCGCATCTGGAGCGTCTCGCAGGAGGTCGCGTCCAGCGATTCGTAGAGGGCCGGAAAATAGTCCTTCACTGTGGCATGATTCTTCAGTGCAAAGAGCGTCACATTGGCGCCGACAATCAGCGAATTGCCCTTGCGTGAAATGGTGTTGAGTTGCTCTATGCCCTTCAGATCGATCATGGCCTTTGGCGTGGAGAGTCTCAGCTTGACCAGGGGGACCAGATCGGTCCCGCCGGCGAGATAACAGGCCCGGCCTCTGGCGCCTTCATAAAGGGCGATCGCCTGGGCGATATCCTCTGCCTTTTTGTAATCGAATTTTGGCAAAATCATTTTTTTGCACCCTTCTTTCTTTCCAGGATAGTCAAGACCTTGTCAGGGGTCAGTGGAAGCTCGGTAAACAGGCTCCCCGTCGCATTGGCCACTGCGGAGGCAATGGCGCTGTAGGCGTTCATGCGGATAGTGAGCCCCCCTTCCTTGGCGCCAAACGGGCCTTCAGGATCGATGGAGCTGACAATGATGGTATCGATCTCCGGCATGTCGCAGGCAAGGGGCACCTTGTATTCCAGAAGATCGGGGTTCAGGAGAAACCCATTATTCCAGAGGTTCCCCTCCATGATGGTCGCGATCCCCGCCTGCTGGATGGAGCCTTCCATCTGGCCTTCGACCGCCATGGGGTTGATGGGACGGCCGCAATCGTGCGCTGCGGTAAAATGCGGGACCGTGATCTTCCCGGTCTGAGGGTCGATTCGAACCTCTGCTACGGACGTACCAAAGGAGAAGGTCCCTGCCATCTGACCCCAGGGTCTCGATACCCATTCCCTCTCAAAATCGATGTGGGGGAAATAGGTGCCGGTGCCCACGATCGGGTCACCACGGAAAAAGGCCTCCCGCACGACCCATGAGATCCGCATGCTCTTGTCGGGCGTTTTTGTGGAAAAGGCCATTCTATCCTTGAGCTCGATCTCTTCCTCTTCCGCCCCGAGCTTTTCCGCGGCAATGGCAACGAGGCGTTTGCGGGCGTTTTCACAGGCGATTCGAACGGCATTGGCACCCACAAAGGCGGCTGCCTGGGAGTAGGCCCCTGGATCCAGGTTGGTCACCTCTGTGTCAGCATTTACCAGGTTGATGTCCTCCATGGGGATCCCCAGGACCTCGGAGGCGACCTGAATGACCATGGACGCATTCCCCTGGCCGTTGTCCACCAGCCCGGTCACAATGGTCGCCTGGCCATCGTCGTTCATCTTGACGTAACAGGAGGACCCGGAACGGAACCCCATGGGGAACCCGCACATGATGGCAATGGAACCCATGCCGATCCCCTTTCCTTTTTGCGTCCTGGCCCACTTCTCTTTGAAGTTGGTGCTCTCCGCTGCCGAGGTGATGGTCTCTGCCAGGCCGCAGCTCGAAATCGTGGATTTGGTGGCCGTTACCTCGCCTGAGGTGAGGCCGTTCTTGAGGCGGATCTCCACGGGATCCAGACCCAGTTCCCTGGCCATCAGGTCCATCTGGGCTTCGTTCCCGGCCAGAAAGGCCCTGCCATGGGCCCCATACATCCCCCGTATCCCCTTGTTGGTAAAGACCCTGTATCCGTTATACCGGACGTTGGGGAAACGGTAGCATTCCTCATACACATAAAAGGGGATGGACGTGGCAATGGGACCGGTCGAGCTGTAGGCCCCGCCGTCATAGATCACCCGGTAGTCCTTGGCCACGATCGTGCCGTCCTGGTTCATGCCGGTCTTGACCGTAGCGATGATGTCGTGGATCTGCCGCGTACTGGTGGCGTTTTCCTCCCTGGAAAGGACCAGCTTTACCGGCCTGCCGGCCTTGATGGACAGCAGCGAGGCCACCAGATCGCCCGGCGATACCTCCGAACGACCGCCGAAAGCGCCCCCGGAATTGATGGGACGGACACGCACCTTGTTGAGCGGCATCTTGAGGAGGTTTGAGAGGGCCTTGGCCCGCACATGGGGTCCGGCCGTGGGCATCCAGAGATCGAGAAAGCCGTTGGCATACGAGGCGACCACGGCATAGGGTTCCATCATGGCATAGGCCTCGCCGGCCGCCTTGAAGGTATCCTCCCTCACCAGAAAGGCCTCGGCCATGGCCTTGTCCACCTCGCCCACATCGATGTGGACATGGATGTTGATGTTATTTTGATACGCATCATGTATCTGAGGCGCCCCCTCCTGCATGGCCTTCTCCGGGTCAAAGACCGCAGGGAGCGGTTCATAGTCCACCTTGATCAGGGAAAGGGCCTCCAGGGCGGTTTCCTCATCCACCGCAGCCACCGCTGCTACGTCCTCGCCGACATAGCGCACCTTGTCCCTCGGGAGCATGTCATGGTCCTGGGTGTAGCGAAACACGCCCCATTTGATCCCGTAGGTATCAGCCCCGCTGACCGCGGCCTTGACCCCGGGCAGCTTGAGGGCGGCCGTCAGGTCGACGCCGAGGATGCGGGCATGAGGAAACGGACTCCTCAGGACCTTTGCCGTGAGCATGTTGGGGAACTTGAGATCCGCGGTATAGTGCGCCTGTCCGGTGACCTTGGCAAGGGAGTCGCTTCGAACCACCCGCTTGCCGACAATATTCAGATCATCCTTCATAACTCCCCCCTAACCTTTATATTTGTCGCTGATATATTCCAGGGATTCATCCATGGCCTGAATGGTCTTGTCCATGTCTTCCTGGGTATGGCGGTAACAGATGTAGGCGTGATGATGCGGGGTGAAGAAGAAGCCCTTACGGATCATCTGGGTGTAAAAATCCGTTCGCCGCCCCCGCGTCGTTTTCGGGTCGCCTTTGGTGAAGGTAACAAAGAACATGGGCGCCACCCCGCTCAGTTCGGCCCCGGCGCTGGGATGCCTGTCGATGAGCCGCTGGATGCCCTTGAGGAGATAGTCGCCCTTCTCCCATATGGCATCGATGACGTGATCGCGCTCAAGGACCTCGATGGTCTTGAGCGTAGCGATGTACCCGTCGCTGTTGGGGAAAAAAGTGGAGGAGATAAAGAGCTTGGATGCCGCGGCCATCATGACGTCCTTCTTCCCGGCAACCACGCTGATGGCATATCCGTTGGCCATTCCCTTTCCCAGGACCGTCAGGTCGGGGGTCACACCGTACAGCTCCTGTGCACCGCCCATGCGAAGCCTGAAGCAGGTGCGCACCTCATCAAAGACAAGGATCGCGCCGTACTGGTCGGCCAGCCGCCTGGCCCCCTCCAGGAAGCCGGGCTGGGGGGTCTCCATCTTCTGATGTAAGGGATGACCGAAAGGGGTCATGATGATGGCCGCTGTTTCATCCCCGTGCTGCTTCATCAGGTCTTCGAGTTGATCGAGGTGGTTGTAGTGAAATTCATAGACATCCTCGTAGAACTTGGGTGGAATGCCCCCCTTCATCTCGATACACCAGTCATGCCACCCATGATAGCCGCATCGCATGACCTTGACCCGGTTGGTATGGGCCCTGGCAATGCGGATGGCCGCGGTGGTCCCGTCCGAACCGGTCTTCAAAAAGATGCTCATCTCGGCCGATGGGATAATCTCATTCAGCTTCTTTGCCAGATCGTTCTGATACCGCTGGGTCAGGGTGAAACAGAACCCCTTTTCCTTGACCTGCCGCATGACCGCATCGTCCACCTCTTCCTCGCGGTAGCCCAGGATAATGGGTCCGTAGCCGCAGAGATAATCGATATATTCATTCCCGTCCACATCAATGAGCCTGCATCCCTTGCCGTAGTCGAGAAATATGGGGTATTCCCCAACGATAAAATCGCCGGGCCTCCGTGCGCCCAGGACCCCGCCAGGGACCAGGGCCTGGGCCTCTTCAAACAGGGCCAGGCTCTTGGTCAGATTCAGTTTTGGCGCCTCTTTCATATGGAATCCTCCGTCTTTTAGAGTGCGAACATGGATGAAATGGTCTCTGTCTGATGAATCTTTGCACCTCTCTGTAACAGGGCGGAGAGGAATTTCTCCGGATCGATGCATCCTTCGGGGGCTACCACGCCCTTGACCGTCACCTCGCCGGCATCCATCATGAGGGCGGCAATGGAGGCGGGAAGTCCTGTCCCCGGCGCCATCCTCCCAACGATGTCCGCGGTGTAGGTCACCCGCTTTCCGGCTCGTTCACCCTTGACGATCACCTTCAGACCGGATGCCTGGGGCCCGTTGTCCCTCCCCTTGGGGATGGCGTTCCACAGCTTCAGGGTCATATCGTACGGGATGACAGGGGTCCCCTTGACGTCTACCGGGTCGGTGCTGAGAAAGCCCGTCTTTTTTTGTTCCTTGATCAATTCATCCACCCACAGGGGGATCAATGCCCCTTTGATCACCACCTTCTTTACCCCTTCAATATAGCGGGGGATGGTGATAGGCTGGGGATGGCCCACATAGCGGACAACACAGGTCCCGAGCGGCTCCAGAAACTGGGCCGTCTCCTCACCGGTGCCCCCCTCGACGTATTGGAGCCGCCCGTCGATGTATTGCGGAATGCTGCCGGTCACCATGTGAAGGCTGTGGTCCCAGGCAGCGCCGGCCAGTTCCGCAATGCTGACCACCCAGAAGAGGTGGATCTCGTCCACGCGGTCGAGCTGATTGGCATACCACTTCACCAGGACATTATTGGTGCCCGGATCCGACCCCATGCCGGTAAGGACGGTGATGCCCGCCTTTTTGGCAGCCTCGTCGATTTCCGGAGACGAAAAAAGGACAGGGACCGCTTCATAGTCATCGCAGATGTCGATATAGTTGACCCCGGCCTCTACCGCGGCCCGGGCTACGGCAATGGCGGTCTTGTAAAACGGCCCGGCCGTGTTGACCACCACGTCGTGTTCCTTGATGGCACCGACCAGAACCCGATGATCGTTCACATCGATCCGGGTTAGAGACACCTTGTCGCTGGCACGCAACTTCTCCTGGACCCTAACTGGATCGATGTTGATATCTCCCAGAGTAACCTTGGTAATCTTTTCCTGCTTGATGAGGTCCCGGGCCACTCCCTGACCCATTCCTCCCAACCCGCCAATCACGATTGCCCGCATTTTCGTTTCCTCCCTGGTAAAGTCTCTTTCCACAGGTTGTTATCATAAACCCGCAGAAGTTAACATCAAATTCGTCTTGCCATTGCCCTCAATGGGAAGCGGGGTGTCTGTGTCGTAAAGAAAAGATATCCGGACCGGTTACCGGTTTGTGGGCACATAAACCGGATTTTCCGAGCGGTGGCCAGCGCTTCCCGACGTTTCAAAAGATTCTTTTTGTCTTCCCTGGCAACCCGGTAAACACGAATGTGTCCTGCAGTGAACGAGGAGAATCAGTCTGTTTTGCCTGGAGGGGTAACTTACGGAATTCCTCCCATTCCGTCAATCAAAAACCTTTCGAGAGCGATGGGTGTCCTTTCTTTTTAAAGACCGAGAAGATACCGCTTTTCGGGTTTTTGTTTAGACACTATACAGTGGCTGAACGGGAATCACGCCTTGGCCTGATTCAGCAGAAATTCCACTATATCTTAAAAAATACACAGGAACCCCTGTGTCAAGAGAGCTGCCCGTCGTTTCTGCGACCTTTCTTCTGGTAGATGTTGACGGCCTTGTTATGCTCTGCCAGACTCTTGGAAAATTGGTGCGTCCCGTCGTTTTTAGATACAAAATAGAGGTAATCGGTTTTGGCCGGAAAAAGCACGGCTTGAATCGACTCCTTTCCGGGGGAGGCAATAGGCCCCGGCGGCAGGCCTGGAATAACATAGGTATTGTAGGGGGTGGGTTGCGTCAGGTCCGGCTTTGTGAGATTTCCGTTGAAGTCCTTGATACCGTAAATGACCGTTGGATCACTTTCGAGACGCATCCCATGTTTCAATCGGTTCAAAAAGACACTCGCAATGACAGGTCGTTCTTCGACCTGTCCGGTCTCCTTTTCGATGAGCGATGCAAGGGTAATGACCTGGTTTAAGGTCATCCCCGAGGCCTCTATGCTCGTGCGCAGGGGAGAAATCACCTCAAAAAAACGTTTCATCATGGCATCGATGATGGATAGGGGTGATTGACCCCGGAAAAACCGGTAGGTATCGGGATACAGATATCCCTCCAGGGTGGGCTCGGAGAGGCCGTATTTCGCGGCCATGTTCGGATCTGTTGCAAGGGCCAGAAACTGCGCCGTATCTACCAGGTCATTTTTCTCCAGTTCCCGGGCGATTTGGGTGAGGGCAAATCCCTCGGGAATGGTTACGGAATGCCTGATGACCAATCCCCTCCTCAATATATCAAGGACTTTTAACGGCGGCATGTTGCTGTTGAGGCTGTATTCACCGGCCTTTATGTTGGTTCCGTAACCGGTAATTTTGCTCCACACCAGGATGAGGGTCTTGCTGGTAATGATTCCGCTTTTTTCAAGATTGCCCGCAATTTCTCGCAGGGTGGCCCCTTCGCGTACGGTAAAGATCTGATCCGGTCCTTCTGTTCCGGATGGTCGAACAAGGTAATGGACAAGCCCCATCGACAACAGGATGCCGACCAATACGAAAAAAATGAACCCGAAGAAAATGCCCCGTTTGGTACGAATCGAAATCGCCATAATGGAATCCGGGAACGCGCCGGTTTTGTGAAACGTCAATAAAATCAGTTTGTAGGATACTTTCCTTAAAACAGTTTCGCACTCTTGAGAGGGGCGGAATCAGCCCGTTCTGCCTGCGCTTTTGTATCATGATCCTGACCCCAGATCAAGGGGGATACACGCCCTCCCGCCTATCCTCATTTTGCCTTTCGCAGTGATGGTTGCAGCGGGGGCGGGGCCGTGAGAATCTGAAACACCAATTCTCATTTAGTTATACTAACGCGGATGGCCGCAACCAAAAAATCAGTGTGCTGTTTCTTGCACACGGAGCATGTTCAGATCTCTTGCTTTTTCTGACAGAAAACCTGGCAATAAGAGCACTAAACGTTTGACCATTTCGTCTCGATGGTGTAATGAATGGCGTGTACCGCCGAATGGCAACTTAAGCGCTGGGCACTCGACTAGGGCGTGCCGAAGCCACCTTGGAGCAAAAGAGGAAAAGACCATGCTTGATCTTAAATTCGTCAGGTCTCATCTTGATGACATTCAAAAGATGCTGCAAAACCGGGGGAATGACCTGGATATGTCCCGGTTTGAGGGCCTGGATCAAAAGAGAAGAGACATCCTGGCGGGCCTGGAAGCCCTTCGTCATCAGAAAAACCGGGTGAGCGACGATATCGCGGCCATGAAAAAGAGGGGCGAGGATGCCTCAGACATCATTGCCGAGATGAAGGGAGTATCCGCTGAGATCAAGGAAAAGGAAAAGGAACTGCCAGGGGTTATCGAAGAACTGGATCGGCTCCTCATGGTGATTCCCAATATACCGGACAGCTCGGTGCCGATTGGAAAGGATGAGAAGGACAATCCGGTCATACGGAATTGGGGGGAGATCAGGGGCCTGGATTTTGTACCCAGGTCTCACTGGGAAATTGGGGAGGCCTTGGGGATTCTCGATTTTGAATGCGCGGCCAAGATAGCGGGATCCAGGTTTGCCCTTTACCGAGGCCCCGGCGCAAGGCTGGAAAGGGCCCTCATCAGCTTTATGCTCGATATCCACACGCGTGAACACGGATACACGGAGATTCTTCCCCCCTTTATGGTCAACGGGGCCTCTATGACGGGGACCGGACAGCTCCCCAAATTCAAAGAGGACCTGTTCAAGGTGGAGGGATGGGACCTCTACCTGATTCCTACAGCCGAGGTCCCTGTTACCAATATACACAGGGATGAGGTCTTGAGCGAAGAAAATCTCCCGATCAATTATACAGCCTACACCCCGTGTTTCCGCTCTGAGGCGGGATCTTATGGAAAGGACACTCGGGGCCTTATTCGGCAGCATCAGTTCAACAAGGTGGAACTGGTCAAGTTTGTAAGACCTGAAACGTCCTACGACGAATTGGAGCTGTTGACCCGGAACGCTGAAGAGGTTTTGAGGCGCCTGAACCTTCCCTACCGAGTGATTTCTCTCTGTACTGGAGACGTCGGTTTCTCGGCAGCCAAGACCTACGATCTGGAGGTCTGGCTTCCGGGTCAGAACCTTTATCGCGAGATATCTTCCTGCAGCAATTTTACCGATTTTCAGGCCAGACGGGCGGGGATTCGGTTCAAGAGAAAGGGCGCGACCGGTACGGAACTGGTACATACCCTCAACGGCTCAGGCCTGGCCGTGGGAAGGACCCTGGTGGCGATTCTCGAAAACTATCAGCAGAAAGACGGGAGTGTCTCTGTTCCCGAGGCACTCAGCCCCTACATGGGAGGGGTAGAACGCATCTCCCGGTGAACGCCTTCGGCCGACGACAGAGAGGCCAGACGAACCCAGAATCGACTATCGACAATCTTCAATCCAATGAAGAGCACATGAGCACGAATCCTATCTATTCTTCCGGCTGGAGGGACCAGACGAAGACCTCACAGAAGAACCATTCGGTGAGGCGGCTCCTTAAACGGGCGCCCCTGATCGTTTTCGGGTCGGTGATTCTCTTTTCAGGTCTCCTTGTCTTCCTTCTTGCGATTCCGTGGCTGACAGACCAGACGGGACAGGCGGGGATCCCTTCTGGGGGGATCGGAAAGGCCTCTACCGATGAAACGTGGTCAAAGAAGCCTCTTGCCCTGGAGTTGGCGGACCTTCCACTGGATCTCACTGCCCTGAGCGACCGACTGGTCCTCGAATGGGCGGGCGAGCCTCTTATTGTGGAATCGTCCATCGATCCGGACCTTCAACGCTATATTGTCGACCTCCTTCAAAAATCAAAAACAGTAAAGTCTGCTGTCGTGGTCCTGCGGCCCATGGATGGCCGCATCCTTGCCATGGCCGGTTATGATTCAGAGGGAGACGGGGAGAGACTTTGCCTCGATGCGGATTTTCCGGCCGCCAGCCTTTTCAAGATTGTGGCCGCGGCCGCGGCCCTCGAACACGCCGGCTTTACTCCGGATCGCAAGGTCTATTTCGATGGGTACAAATACAGCCTCTACAAGCGCCAGTTGAAGCAGAATAGAGGCCGGTACAGCTCGGAAACGAGCTTCAAACGGGCATTTGGATCTTCTATCAATCCTGTTTTTGGAAAGCTGGGAATATACGACCTGGGCCAGGAGGTCATGAAGGATTTGGCTGAGAGGTTTTTCTTCAATCGATCGATTCCCTTTGATTTTCCGGTGGAGAAGAGCGTCGTGAATGTGCCGGAGGATGATTTCGGCTTGGCGGAAATCGCCTCGGGTTTCAACAAGAGGACCTTTATTTCGCCGCTTCATGCCGCCCTTCTGGCCTCGGCGGTTGCCAATGACGGGGTAATGATGAAACCCTGGATGGTCAAGAGGGTTCTTCGGGAGGACGGCGAGGTCCTGTATCAGGGCGGACCATCGCCTATGACAGATCCCATCACCAAGGAGACTGCCGAAGATCTCAGGATTCTGATGCGAGAAACGGTCATGAACGGGACGTGCAGACGCTCTTTCCAGCGATTGCGGACAAAAAAGGGGTTCAGTGATGTGGAACTGGGCGCAAAGACCGGCACCATGAATGACCCCACCGGCCAGTATAAATGCGACTGGCTGACGGCCTATGCGATCCCGGCCGATGAGGCGAATGGGATTTGTGTGGCTGTCATGGGCGTTCATGGTGAAAAGCTGGGGATCAGGGCCGGCAAGCTTGGCGGAATCATCATCAACTACTATCTTTCCTCCTGACACACCATCCCATTCTTCACTTCACCGAGACATGCCCTGACAAAGCCGTAAAAGAGGGGGGCCGGATTTTCCATTCTGGACTTGAGTTCAGGATGTGCCTGTGTAGCGGCAAAGAATTTCAATTCGGGCAATTCGATGAATTCCACCAGCCTTCCGTCCAGCGACATGCCGGAAAAGACCATTCCCTTCTCCTGCAGAACTTGATGATAATCGGGGTTGACCTCATACCGGTGCCGGTGTCGCTCCGAGACTTCGGTCGTGCCATACAGGGAATGGACCAGCGTACCCTCTTTCAGCACGGCTGGATAGGCCCCCAGCCGCATGGTTCCGCCCTTTTCTGTGACCTCTTTCTGTTCGGGCAGGATATCGATAATGGGATAGGGGGTATCGGGGGCTATCTCTGTAGAGTTGGCCCCTGCAAGCCCGCAGACATTCCTGGCAAATTCGATGACCGCCAATTGGAGCCCCAGGCAGAGGCCCAAAAAAGGGATATTCTGTTCCCTGGCCAGGCGGATTGCCTCGACTTTACCCTCGGTTCCCCGTGATCCGAACCCACCGGGGACAACCAGGCCGTCCACGCTCCCCAAAAACGAGGCATCTTTCAGATCGGTGGTTTCTACCCATTTTAGATCCACCTTACAGCGGAAATGGGCGGAACAGTGGTTGAACGACTCGATAATAGAGGCATAGGAATCTTCCAACCGGGTGTACTTTCCGCACATCGCAACGGTGATTCGCCTGTCTGGATTTTTGAGATTGTCGACCAGGTTTTTCCACCTTCTTAAGTCGGGGGGGCTATAAATATGGAGCTTCTTGTGGATAATCTCGGGAAGGCCTTCCTGCTCAAAAATGATGGGTATCTCGTAGATATCCTCGACATCCAGACCCGTGATGACCGCGTCAGGATGGACATCGCAGAAACTGGCAATTTTGGATTTGATCTCCCTCGTAAGAAAGTCGGGACATCTGCCGATGATGATATCAGGAAAAATGCCGCGCTGTTTCAGAAGATTGACACTCTGTTGCGTAGGTTTGGATTTCTGTTCGTTCACCCCGTGGGGAATCGGTACATAGGTGAGGTGGATATAAATGATGTTGTCCCTCCCCACATCTTCTTTCATCTGGCGCATGGCCTCCAGAAAGAGCTCATTCTCGATATCGCCGACCGTCCCGCCGATCTCGATAATGACTAAATCAGGCTTTTCCTCCCTGACTACTTCAAAGATATGATTTTTGATGACATCGGTTACATGAGGGATATACTGGACCGTTTTTCCGAGATAGTCCCCCCTTCGCTCCTTTTTCCTGACCATGTCGAAAACCTTGCCCATGGTCAGATTCCATTTCGATTTGCAGGTGACCCCCAGAAACCGTTCATAGTGGCCGAAGTCCATGTCGACTTCTCCCCCGTCGTCCAGGACAAAGACCTCTCCATGCTCAAACGGATTCATGGTCCCCGGATCTACATTGAGATAACCGTCACATTTGATGGGGATAATCTTCAGTTTCGAGGAGAGAAGGTGCCCGATAGAGGCGGCGGCGATCCCTTTGCCAAGACCTGAAAGGACGCCGCCGGTAACGGTAATATATTTAGTGGACGTTTGCATGACTTTTTTCTCCCTGTCTCAACATTGCAACGGTCCCGAATCGCCCTGTCTTTCCTTCGCCCCGGTAGGAGTAGAAGAGGTCTGTACGGCAGCGAGTGCAGATGTGGGAAATTTGAATGTTCCCCTCCCTGAGCCCTGCGTTCAGGAGTTGCCAGCGGCTTATGGCTTTTAAATCGAAATGAGCTGTATTTACTTTGAATGCCTGAAAATATTCCGGAAATATCTTTTTGTAATTCACAAATTCGGCGCAGCAGGGACCGAGGGACGGTCCAATGCACGCCAGGAGGTCGCATTCCTGGCAGCGGAATTCGCTCTTCATCCGCGCGACAACCTTTGCGAGGATGTTTGCGACGCTTCCCCGCCAGCCGCAATGGATGACGGCTATGACGCCCCTGTTTGGGTCGAATAGGATGACCCCCTGACAATCGGCCTGCTTGACCAGAACGGCAAGGTCTGGAACATTTGTTATAATGGCATCTGCTGTCGGCATTTCAACCCTCGTCATCTCGTGTACCGTGCGAATCACGAGAATCTCGGTCCCATGGACCTGGTTCATGTAAATGAGCTGGGCAGCGCCTACGGAATTTTTGATAATAGCGAGATTTGCAACTACATGAGCGGGAAGGTCTCCCACATCGTGGCTGGTGTTGAGACGATCATATGGGGGAGAACTCATTCCTCCATGCCGGGTAAATACGGCATGCGATAGCTGAGGATAAGTGGAAAGAAGGGGGTAGCGGAAACAGGGAACTGATTGCTCAATCCATATAAGGCCGGATCGCTCAGACATGACATTCATTGAAAGGAGATCCATCTTGGATGGATCTTTTCGCAAACAGGTTCAGGAGTCCTTGGCCGTGCATCCTCATTCAAACAACGACCCACCCGTCCTCGCTGCACGGTGAACTGACATAGAGGTCATCACGACACAGGCATTCTCTCTTACCGCTGCTTCCTTCCGGACCTGACGGGGTTCGTGAGCGCCTGTTACGTGAGGTCCATGTCAACGCCGAAAGAGCAAAGGATCAGGCGGCGTCAGAGTTATTCTGAAGGATCTTCAACCCCGCATAAGCGGATTTCGGGTTACAGGGCACCGCTAACTCCCCGTCTAGCACGACCAAGGTTCTCACCATTGCTTACTGGAGGTCCACCCGCTCCTTCAACTCTTTTCCCACCTTAAAAAAAGGGAGCTTTTTGCTCGATACCTTTATCATTTCCCCTGTCTTGGGATTTCGACCCTGGTAGCCCCCGTACTTTTTAACCTTAAAGCTACCGAGTCCTCTGATTTCAACCCTTTCACCCCTGACGAGGGCTGCTTCAATCTCTCCAAAGACAGTGTTCACCACCTCTTCCGCCTTTTTCAGGGGTAACTTCTCTTCTTTGGCCAAGGCTTCTATCATTTGTGATTTGTTCATATTTTCCCCTTGTGAGACCCTTGCGAAATGCCCCTTTCACTGATTTTCTGAAGCGATGTTGATTTGCCGAAAAAGACCATCGTGCGGTTGCGTCCGGGAATTCCCTCCCGTGCGTCAAGAATATCCCTTCCTGAAGACACGGCAATCTCTTTTGAATTGTTTCTCAATTCGCCAGAAAATACTTGATCATAGCCTTCAAGTCAAGGAGAAATCAGTAAAAATATTTGATGATGGATAAAAAAGTAAGAGGCCGGGAAGAAACGTTTACATTTACCCTCCCTTTGGGTATAAGATGCGTTACTCAGCCGCGTGGCTTTGGGCGGCGGGATGGGGGTATCGGATCTGCACTCCGCTCCTTATCGTGAGGGCTTTTCGAGACGGTAAGGCCGTGGCGGCTTTGGAACCGGCCCAGGTGTGGATCAGCCATCAGCCATGAATTTCGACCTTTTACTGGGAGGGTCATGGTAGGAGACAAATGAGTCAGATGGTAACCATCGACGGTCCGGCAGGAGCAGGGAAGAGCACCGTCAGCCGCATGCTGGCCAGAAAAATCGGGTTTGCCTATCTGGACACCGGGGCTATGTACCGGGCAATCGCGCTGATTGCACGACGTAAGGGTATGGATCTTCAGGACGGCGAGGAATTGGGGAAGCTGTGCCGTGACTTGGATCTGTGGTTTGACAGGGGGGAAGACCCGCCTAAACTGATGCTCGGGAAGGAAGACATCTCAGCCCTGATTCGGAGTCCCGAACTGGACATGCTGTCCTCCGCTGTTTCCGCAGTACGGGAGGTTAGGGCCGCCATGTCGAATCTCCAGCGCAGCATGGCAAAGGAAGGTGGATTTGTGGCCGAAGGGAGGGACATGGGGACCGTGGTTTTTCCAGGGGCCCAATGGAAGTTCTATCTGACGGCTTCCCATGATGCAAGGGCGGAGAGGAGGTACAGGGAGCGACTGGCACGCGGCGAGACCGTCACGAAGGAAATGGTTGCCGAAGATTTGAAACGGAGGGATGATCAGGACCGTATGCGCGTCTTGTCGCCTTTGAGGCCTGCCGAGGATGCGATTATCATCGATTCAACGATGCTGGCGGCAGGGGAAGTTCTGGAAGAGATGATGAACCATATCGGTCGGCCGCAGGATAGCTCCGGGGGTAGATCTGGCTGAACAAATCGCTCGAAGCCCGAAGAACAATTCTCATATTACCGTAGAATTTCTTTAGGCTGGAAATAATGGTTGATATTCTATTTTTATTTTGATAAACTCAAAAATTTGAAAGATTCGGAGGGCGTTAAGCAGGCCAAAACATTCAGGGGGTATCTACGTTAATGGAAAAGGAAATGAACTTTGCAACCCGGGAAGTAACTGATGAAAATGAAGCGATATCTTTAAACCTCGACACGGATCGTAACAGCATTTCAGGCGATGATTCTGGCATGAAACGGGGGCCGATGGTTATGGCATCGGAGGCCGGACCGGAAGAGGATCTAACGGGCAGGTCAGAGGACGAATCTGCCGAAGATCTTCAGGATTCCGATAATTTTATGCAGATGTATGAGGAGAGCCTGAAGAGTATTCAGGAGGGGGAGGTCGTTTCAGGCGAGATTGTTCAGGTCGATAAGGAATTTGTGCTTGTGGATATCGGTTACAAGTCAGAAGGGCAGATCCCTATTCGCGAGTTTGTCGATGCTGAAGGCCGGCTGACGGCCAAGGTAGGCGACAAAATCGAGGTACTTCTCGAGCGCAGGGAAGATGACGAAGGCGCCATCAGACTTTCCAAAGAAAAGGCTGCAAAGATCAAGGTCTGGGATAAAATTCGGGAAATCTATGAGAGCGACGGGACCGTCAGGGGGACGATCGTGTCGAGGGTGAAGGGCGGACTTTCTGTGGATATCGGTCTTCAGGCCTTTCTGCCCGGTTCTCAGGTGGATCTCAGGCCGATTCGAGATATGGATACACTGGTGGGCACCGAGCATGACTTCAAAATCGTCAAATACAATAAGCGCCGGGGTAATATTGTTCTGTCCCGCCGGGCCTTGCTGGAAGCCGAGCGGACGGCTATGAAAGAAAAAACCCTTCAGGTTATCGAAGAAGGCTCTGTTCTTCGTGGGGTGGTAAAGAATATAACGGACTATGGGCTCTTTATCGATCTGGGCGGCATTGACGGGCTCGTTCATATTACGGATATGTCCTGGGGCAGGGTCGGGCATCCTTCTGAGATGCATCAGACCGGAGACGAGATCGAAGTGAAGGTCTTGAGCTTTGACAAGGAGCGGGAACGGGTCTCTCTTGGCATCAAGCAGCTGGCACCTGATCCGTGGAGTCAGGTCCAGGACAAATACCCTATTGGCACAAAGATTTCCGGCCGGGTTGTCAGTCTGACCGATTATGGCGCATTTGTCGAGGTGGAACAGGGTGTGGAAGGATTGATACATGTCTCTGAGATGTCCTGGACACGAAAAGTCAGGCACCCCTCACAGCTTCTGAGCATCGGAGACAAGGTGGATGCCGTTGTGTTGAATATGGATGTTCCAAGGAAACGGATCTCTTTGGGCATGAAACAAGTGGCCCCCAACCCTTGGGATATTATTGAAGAAAAATATCCCGTGGGGACAACGATCGAAGGAAAGATCAAAAACATTACCGACTTTGGCGCCTTTATCGGTATTGATGAAGGGATAGACGGCCTGGTCCACATCTCCGATATGTCGTGGACCAAGAGGATCAAGCACCCGTCCGAGCTTTATAAAAAGGGGAATGAAGTGCGGGCTGTCGTGCTCAACATCGACAAGGAAAATGAACGGTTTTCATTGGGCATCAAACAACTCACCACCGACCCCTGGGACGAGATCCCGGTGAAATACAAACCCGGGACCCGAGTGACCGGAACGGTGACAAACGTCACGGATTTTGGTCTGTTCCTTGAGCTCGAGGAGGGGATCGAGGGCCTTGTGCATGTTTCTGAGATATCCGGCGACAAGAAGGGAAATCCTTTGTCGAGATTTCAGATAGACGATGTCATCCAGGCGAAGGTCATCAATGTCTCCCGGGATGAGAAAAAGATCGGTCTCTCCATTCGAAAGCTCGAGGAGACCAGTGAAAAGGACATTTTCCGAAGCTACTTGAACAATAATCAGGAAGCCACCTCCAATCTTGGAGAGCTTTTAAGAGAAGAGATGATGAACCTGGGCCAGTCGCAGTCCAGGAAATCAGACTCAGGAGGCGAAGAGGGGGGTTCGGAGTAGGCAAGATTCGGGCCTCAATTGAAAGAACAAAGCCGAGCCACTACAGAAAGCTCTCCAGAGGAACGGCAACCTCATAGTGCGCCTGAATAATGCCCCATGCTGTATCGTGAAAGTACGCTATTCCAAAAAGCCCTCGCTGGAGGTGGATCCGGGGCTGTTCGATGCCCTCGAATCGACGTCCAGCGTCTGGGTGAACCCTGAATCCCTGGCCCGGACCGTTGAAGGGGACTGCGATCGAAAAGCGCAGCCTAAACCTGTGTCGGCAGCTGTCGCCAATTCCCAGCAAGTCGCACCAGGGCGGAACTGAAACCGTGAACGATTAGATGGCTACATGTCAACCAATCGACATTCCATTCTTACAGCCCTGTTGATTATCCTTGCCATTGCTGTTGTGCTGGGCAGCACAATGGTGATCGTGATCACGTCCATGTCTCCGTCCTCGGCGACCTTTTTCAGCGAAAAGATCGGCGTTATACCCGTGGAGGGGGTCATTTCTTCTTCGCAGACCGTCACATCTGATTTAGTCAAATTTAGAAAAGATGCGGATATTAAAGCCATTGTTTTGAAGATCAATTCTCCGGGTGGCGCAATCGCCCCGAGCCAGGAGATCTACCGGGAGATTGAAAAGACGCTCGCTGTCAAGAAAGTGGTCGTCTCAATGGGGACTGTCGCCGCGTCCGGCGGATACTACATTGCCGCGGCTGCCAGCAAGATTGTGGCGAATCCGGGGACCATTACCGGCAGCATCGGCGTGATTATGGAATTTGTTCGTTTGGAAGATCTGTTGAATAAGATCGGCGTCGATCTCGAGATTATGAAAAGCGGGGAATTCAAGGATATCGGCTCTCCTGACAGGAAACTGACCCAAAGAGAGCGGGAGATTCTGGATGCCATGATCATGGACATACAGGGGCAATTCGAGGAGGCAATTGTCCGTGGCAGGCGGATGCCCCTTGAACGGGTTCAGCAGATCGCGGACGGCCGCATCTTTTCCGGGGCCCGTGCCCAGGAGCTGGGGCTCGTGGACGTGCTGGGCAATTTTCAAGATGCTGTTGAAGTAACGAAAGAGATAGCGGGCATAAAAGGAGATGTGACCCTGGTATACGCCAAAAAGAGCAGACTGGAGGTGCTGGATCTCTTACTCGAGACAGGCGCGAGGCTTATTGCAGGAGCGCTGCGCAACCTGGATGGGCGGATCGAGTACCGGTGGGACGGGGTTTCTGGGGTTGATTTCAAAGGAAACTACTGACATCTCCTTTTCCCTTCCGTATGATTTCGGGCGTGTCATTGATCAGTGAAACGACGCTCGAAGGACTCTGGTCAAATACCCCACCGTCAACCACCATATCGAGATAGGAACCATAGGCCTCTTTGATCTCCACGGGATCGTCGTAGCCTGCGCTGGTGCTGATGACGGGCCGGCCAAAAGTCCGCACAATGCCCAGGGTGATTTGGTTGTCCGGTACGCGGATGCCGACCGTTTTGCGTCGAGTCAGCATGATCCTCGGAACCAGTTTAGTCCCTTCCAGTATAAAGGTGTAGGGCCCGGGAAGCAGCCGCTTCATGGTTTTGTAGGCGTAGTTGGAAACCAGGGCATAGCGACTGATCTCCTTGAGGCTGTCGCATATAAATGAAAAAGGCTGGCTGAGAGGCCGTTTTTTGAGTCTGTAAATGAGCTGAATGCCTCTTTTGTTGAAAAGGTCGCATCCTATGCCATAAAAGGTGTCTGTCGGATAGGCAATGAGGCCCCCCTGGGCCAATACCTCACTGACGTGGTTGATGTGGCGCTGCTGGGGGTTTTCCGAATTAATGGAGAGCACTACGGTTTTTGTGCTCGTCCCTGAATTTTTGATGTTAGCCATGGCAGTTAGGCAGTTCCACTATCCCGCTGCTCTCTGGCGACCACCTTATCGCCACAGGGCGGATCGGGAAATCAAAGGGTTGATGCTGAGGTGTTGGCGTCACCAGGGAGATCTGGCAAATGAGTCTCGACGCAATGGGACAGCTCTTTTCGTTCCTGCTGGGGCTTTCTTTAGGGAGCTTTCTGAACGTATGCATCTATCGCATTCCCCTCAAAAAGTCGATCGTCCATCCCCGATCCTCCTGCCCCCATTGTGGTGAATTAATCAGGTTTTATGACAACATACCCCTTCTGAGCTACCTATTTCTCATGGGGAAGTGCCGGCAGTGTGACCATCGCATTTCACTGCGCTATCCCATCGTGGAGCTTCTTACCGGCATTTTGAGCCTCATGCTATTTACCACATACGGGATCAGTTTTCAATACCTTCTGTCGCTCCTTTTTGCGGCTACGCTGGTGACGATCAGTTTTATCGACCTGGACCACAGGATTATTCCGGATATCCTCTCCCTCACCGGCGTGGCTGCAGGTTGGGCTGTCTCATTCTTTCCCTGGGGCGTATACTGGGTCGACTCACTGATCGGTACCTTCGCCGGGGGCGGATCTCTGTATCTTGTGGCAGTTATATATGAAAGGATGACCGGAAGAGAAGGGATGGGCGGGGGCGACATCAAGCTGTTAGCCATGATCGGGGCATGGATGGGCTGGCAGGCCCTCCCTCTGATCGTCCTCATCGCTTCGCTGACAGGGGCGGTCATAGGTGTGGTTTTTATCCTCTTCTCCGGCAAAGGCTATCGGTTCCGAATACCTTTTGGCCCATTCCTTTCGTTAGGCGCGTTGTTATACCTCTTTTTCGGCCGGGATCTGACCTTGTGGTACTTCGGTCTATTTGTTTGAGGAGACAGAGACTTGCGGTTTCCCTTCTACAGCCTGAAGACCGGTATCGTGGCCTGTCTGAGTCTGCTGATCGTCTCTGCCATGCTCCTCATCACTATTGTAATGACCCGATTCGCAGAAAGGGACATGATCGATGCAACGGTCAAAATGGGATATCTCCTTATCCATGGCATCGGACAGATGGCAGGATATGAGATATTGACGCGAGAAGACTCCAGGCGCACCCGAGCATCGGATGTTCGTTTTAAAGAAGCGGTTAACCAGATGCTCAAAAAGGGAGAATTCTCATCGGCCTCGATAATCAGTGGCGAGGGGACGAGGGTTTTGAGCCTCGGGCCGCTGGAACAGAGTGGGGATGACGCCCTTCTCCGATGCAGGGAGGCACTAAGGACAACAGAACCATCCCTTGAGTTTTTTGGAAAGATCTGGGGGGTGACCTGGTTCTCTCCGGAGAGGATCAGGGTATCTGGTCCCGTCGTTTTCAGGGGCCAGACCGTGGGTGCAGTAGCCGTCGGCGCTGACCTGGGCCCCCTCTACCAGAAGCTGAGAAGATCCGAGAATGTGGTCCTGGGCTATATCTGTTTGAACGCCCTGATTCTGGTCCTCTTCGGGATTTTTCTCCTTTCGCGGGCCGTGGTCAAACCGATCCGCAGGCTCCTGAGCATCACTGAAAAATTTGACGAGTGGCCCAGCCTGATTCCGATGGGCGAATCGTCCAGAAACGAGTTCGGGCAACTGTTTCGCTCGTTGAAAATGATGCTGAGCCGCCTTGAAGAAAACAAGAAGGAGCTGAAAGGACATATCTTATCGCTAAAAACGGCCAACCTGGAGCTTAGAAAGGCCCAAAGCGACATCATTCGTTCTGAAAAGATGGCTACGGCCGGTCGCCTTGCCACGGGGGTGGCCCACGAGGTGGGCAATCCCCTCGGGATTGTCTTAGGCTATCTGGAATTGCTCAAGAGGGGTGACCTCAGCGTTAAGGAGCGGGAGGATTTTCTGGAGCGCATCGAGGCGGAGGTGAACCGAATCCATCAGATCATTCGGGAACTGCTCGATTTTTCCAGGGGCTCCGGGCCTCAGCGTGAAGAAACGAAGGTCCATGAGCTTATCATGGAGACCGTGCATATGCTCACCCCCCAGCCGATGATGGCGCAGATCGAGATCCAGCCGTCCCTGGATTCGGAGGACGATGTGGTGCTGGCAGTACCTACCCAGCTCAAGCAGGTCTTTCTCAACATCATTATCAACGCGGCCGATGCCATGGCAGAGACTGATCTATCGAAGGGGGCTGGTTCGCCGAGGGTGCTGAAGATCGGCACGGCCAATAAGTCCGGTTTCATTCAAGTGACCTTCACGGATACAGGCGCCGGAATTCCACCGGAGGTGCAAGGGAGGCTCTTTGATCCATTCTTTACGACAAAAGAGCCCGGGAAAGGCACCGGGCTTGGGCTATCTGTCTGCTACACGATTATGGAAGGGCTGGGAGGGGCCATTCGTGTGGAAAGCCCGGCCGGGAGCGGCGCCCGCGTCACTGTGGATATTCCTCTAACTGAGAGACGGGAGCGAGGAATTTAGTAATTCAGGAATTGAAGGATTGAGGAATTCAAGGGTCGAGGGACTGAACCGGATTTTGAACCCTGAACCTTCGAACGGGAAAATCGGACCATGGAAAGACAGCGCGTGCTTGTGATTGATGATGAAGAGAATATGCGGCATATGTTGAAGACAATGCTGGAGAAATCGGGCTACTCGGTTGTATGTGGAGCCGACGGCCTGGATGGACTGAAGCAAATGGAATGCGCTGAATTCGATTACATCCTGTGCGATATTCGAATGCCCCGTATGGATGGCATGGCCTTCTTGAAAAAAGCGATTTTGCGGCATTCGGAAAAAATATACATTATGATGTCTGCCTATGGGACGGTGGAAATCGCACTGGAGGCCATTAATAAGGGGGCCTACGACTATATCTCAAAACCTTTCAAGACAGACGAGGTCCTTCTGACCCTGAAAAAGGCCGAGGAACGCGAGGCCCTCAGGAAAGAAAATCTGCGGCTTAAAGACAGAATCGGAATTATCGAAAAACGATACTCGTTTGGAAATATTGTCGCCCGCAGCGAGGCCATGGGCCGTGTGTTTGAGCTGGTGGAAAAGGTAGCTGAGCACAAGACAACGGTTCTTATCACTGGGGAGAGCGGAACCGGCAAGGAACTGATTGCCAGGGCGATTCACGCGAACAGCCCGAGATCGACGGAGGCGATGGTCAGCATCAATTGCGGCAGCATTCCCGAGAACCTTCTTGAAAGTGAGCTGTTCGGGTACAAGAAAGGGGCGTTTACGGATGCCATCCGGGATAAACCGGGCCGTTTTGAGGAGGCGGACAGGGGGACCTTATTCCTGGATGAAATCGGTGAAATGCCGTTTTCTCTTCAGGTGAAACTTCTGCGCGTACTGCAGGAAGGAGAGATCACGCCTCTGGGCGGTTCGGGTTCAAAAAAAATCGACGTTCGAGTGATTGCGGCTACATCCAAGGACCTAGAACGGGAGGTGGCCGAGGGGCGCTTTCGTGAGGACCTCTATTATCGAATCCATGTCATGACCATTCACCTTCCTCCCTTGAGGACGCGAAAAGGAGATGTTTCCTTGTTGATCGGCTATTTTGTTGACATATTTAATGAAAAGTTGAAAAAGAAGGTAGAAGGCCCCTCTTCTGAGGCTATGGCCCTGTTGATGGAATACGATTGGCCGGGCAACGTGAGGGAATTGGAAAATGTTATTGAACGGGCGGTTCTCCTGTCCACCGGACGATGGATAACACCACGAGATCTCCCTTCAGGCCTGGTCCATGAAAAAGATCTTCCTCAAGAGATTCCCCTCGGGGATAATCTGTCCATCAAAAAGGCCTCCAGGGATCTTCAACAAAGTCTCATCGCAAAGGCCTTGAAAGCCACAAACGGAAACAGGACACAGGCAGCGAGACTTCTTGAAATCAGCAGGCCGATGCTTATCGCCAAGATCAAGGAGTACGGTCTCCCCTGAATCCCATCCACAGATTGCGCCGATTACGCCGACATTTCACCAAAATATCGTCTTTGCTCAATCCCTCAATTCCCAAATTCCTCAATTTCTAATACCTGAATTCCAAATCATATACCCCTTATATTCGGCCTTGTTGCGCACGGGTGCGGATAACCTCTTTATTTCAAGACCATTTTGAGTGA
>CAYLJZ010000035.1:0-5710 GCA_964384085.1 uncultured Desulfobacteraceae bacterium | reverse complement strand
GCCTTGTTGCGCACGGGTGCGGATAACCTCTTTATTTCAAGACCATTTTGAGTGATTATGACGTCGCTGGTATCCCGTCCCCCTGTAGTGCTGTAGGCGGCAATGATGGCGGCCGCCAGATCAAGGGCATTCTCGAAACGCTCATGGGAGAGGATCGCTGTAGGCCCGGGGGCCGACACCGATTTCAGAAGGATATCTTCTTTGCCTGCCAGGGTTTCGATGAGTTCATTCTCTTCTTTGTTCCTCCCCACCACCAGCTTGGTGTGCGGCCCGAACCTGAAATGCCTTCCCAGTTTCAGAAGTTCCAGTTCCCTCGTGTGCACGTCCGGCCTGTGCGTCAACAAATCCTTCAGCCGATGGGAGAATCCCTTTTGCGTCAAGAGACACCCCCCGCCCGGTAATGGATATTCTGATATATTGAGCCGTTTTGCCATTGCTATCTGGGGCTTTCTGGATCGCCCCTGAAAGCCAAAAAGCCGCGCCCGCGAAATCCACCCCTTTTCTTCAGGAATGGTCGGCGGAAGGCACTTTGCCGAGAGGGGTCTCACCAAAAGACCCTGCAGGCCGCTCTCGTTCGCAACGCGATTCAAAGAGCCTCTGTTTTGCGACATGGGCCTCTGACCCAGGACTTCCCCTGTAAAGACAAAAGACGCACCCTCTGAATCCAGCATCTCGCCGGCCATTCGAAACATCAAGGCGTGGCAATCGATACACGGATTCATTGCCCTCCCATACCCGGATTTGGGCCTGCGGACCACTTCTAAGTGACGACTTGTGATGTTTACGACCTTGATCGGCAGGTCAATAGCCCTGGCGGATTCACGGGCCCTGGAAGCCCCGAAGAAAGGGGTTTCAAAAAAAAGGGCCAGGACATCGATGCCCTGGGCCCTTATGGCCTCAGCAGCCAAAATACTGTCGAGGCCGCCTGAAAAAACGGAGATTGACTTCATGACAGATGGTATGATCTATAGCCCTGCTTCTTTTATCGATTCTATCAGGGCTATCTGTTCTTTTGTCAGCTTCTGCGGGACGGCAATGCTGATTTCAACAAAGGCATTTCCTTTGCCTGTGCCCTTATACTGCGGCATGCCGTACCCCTTTAGCCGGAATTTGGCGTTATCCTGGGTTCCGGGGGGAATTTTCAGCTTCAGCACCTTCTGTTCGATGGTCGGCACTTCGGTTTCGGCGCCTAATGCAGCTTCGGAAAATTTGATCTTATGCTTCACATAAAGATCCGCGTTTTCCCTTCTGAAGATCGGATGATCAAGTTCCTTGATCTGGATATAGAGATCGCCTGGTGGCCCACCATAAAGGCCGGGCTGACCCTTTCCCTGTAATCTCAATTTCTGACCGTCTTTCATTCCGGAAGGGACCTTGACAGAGAGTCTTTCCTGGCGACCGTCCACCTGATAGGCGATCGTCTTGCTGGTAACGTTGCTCAGCTCCTCCAGGGTCATTGGGAGTTCATAAACGAGATTTTGTCCCTTTGCTCCCTGTCCATGGCCCTGGAAGCCGGACCCGCGGCCAAACCCCCCCATCCCTCCATACATCTGGCTGAATGGATTCTGCCCTCTTCCGCCGCCGCCAAAGCCAAATTCCTTGAAAATGCTGTTCAGATCGAAGCCCCTGAAGATATCTTCCTGCGTAAATCGGTTTTGGAAGCCTTCAGCACCGAACATATCGTACTGTTTTCGTTTTTCCGGATCGCGCAGCACGGCGTAGGCCTCGTTGAGGTCCTTGAACGCCGCCTCCGCAGACGTATTCCCTTTGTTATGGTCCGGATGATATTTAAGGGCCAGTTTTCGATAAGCCTTTTTGATCTCCTCGGGGGAGGCTGATTTGGATACCCCTAATATCTTGTAGTAGTCTTTTCCAGGCATAATATCGAGATGCTCGAATCCGTTATCTGTATGTTTTCAAAAAATTGACTCTGTATGGCGAAGGGGAGATCGGACTGCAAGACACGCGTTATGTGGCAAATCTAATCACAGGGATGGAGAAGTCAAGACAACTTGGGATTTACCGGCTGGGCGGACCTTGGGTTTGCTGCCGGTTTCTGTATGTTGGATAGTGGAGGCTCGATTTCGGCCATCCAATAAGCGAGTCGGCCGGCGCGCAGGGAAACCCACCACCTCAATCCTTGCGCCTGATGCCCTGTGTCTGGCGCCTGTTTTCCACCTCATACAGCGCTGCGCCGACCGGCGCGAAGGACAGCAACAGAATGTTGAGGCCGGGAATTAATAAAGGGAGTCCAAACCCTAAGTGAAACGGGAGGGTTTTCAACAGGAAACCAAAGCGTGTCCTGAACGGAATGAGCTGTCTTGCTGCAATAAGATCGGTATTGTCCCAGGCAAGGAAAACAGCGGCGGCGGCCGATAAGAGAAGCGCGACGAGAGGCCCAAAGGGCGTCAACCATCCGATGATCATCAGCAGAATGGACAAGATGACCGGAATGATGGTCCGTGGTATTTCCTGGCTGACCAGATAGGCGAATGACTTGAACATGGAGACACCGACAGCGTCTGTCGCCTCCCCTCTGATCATGCGCTCTGTGATTCGAGACATGAGATCCATGACGACGACACTGAAAAGAAGCTGGGAGATCAGATAGGAAATAACCGTCGATAGCCCGACCAGGAACAAGGAAAGAAGCCAGGATGTGAGATGCCATAGCCAGATGACCCAGGCGCTTGATGGTTTTGCCCAGACAAAGCCAAGGATATCCTGGTGGTAGATGAGTATCAGACTGGCGGAAATGATCGTGATCAGGATCACGAAGCAAAACCTCAAAAGACCCCAAAAGAGAAGTTTCGGGGTTCTGAGGCCCAGAACCAGGCCCCGAAAATTATAACTGATTCCCTGAACGAAATTCATGTGTATCCTCTCGTCCTTCATCACACCTTGGGCTCCTTCCACCAAGGGTAAAAATCAGGCATGTCGGTTGAGGCGCTCATGGTGAACTGGGGACGACGTTTTTCCAGAAAGCTCTGAACGCCTTCCTTGGCGTCCTTTTGTTTCCCAGCCCAGTAGAAACAGCGAGAATCCACAAGGTGAGCAGACTGGGGGTCCTCTTCGCCAAGCCCATGCCACAACAGCGCCTTGCACAGTGCTACGGACACCGCTGACGTGTTTTCTGCAATCTCCTCTGCGATCTCCCTGGCTTTCCTAAGCACCTGATCGTGGGCCACCACATGATTGAAAAGCCCGGAGTTCGTTTCATCCGCGGCCCGAAATATGCGACCCGAATAGGCAAGCTCAGCGGCCTTGGCCATGCCGACGATGCGGGGAAGAAACCAGGAGGAACATGCCTCCAGCACAACGCCACGTCTGGAAAAGACAAACCCGATCTTTGCATCTTCGGCTGCGATCCGCATATCCATGGCCAGCGTCATGGTGATGCCGACCCCCACCGCAGGACCGTTAATCGCTGCAATCACAGGCTTGCGACACCTGAACGCGGCAAGGGCAACCTGACCCCCTCCATCGCGATGTCCGCTTAAAGATGTCTGCCCGGAACGATCAAAGGTCGACCCGCCCCCAGACAAGTCTGCACCCGCACAAAATGCCTTGCCTGCGCCGGTCACGATCACTACTCGGACTGCATCATTTGTATCAGCTTCGGCGAAAAGGGCGATCAGTTCTTTTCGCATGGTGAGGGTAAAGGCATTCATTTTGTCAGGGCGATTCAAGGTAATCGTGGCGATGCCCCTGTCAATGTCATATAGGGTCTCGGTTAGCTCCATACCATTTAGTCTCCTTCTGGGATGATTTCAGGCTGTTGATCGTTTCGCTGAGCTTGGTCGGCGATACAATCAATATCCCTCCGCAGTTGCCATCAAAATGCCTTTTCGAATCCGGTTGACTTTTGTCGGGTGTTTGCTCATCATTACGACACATCTTCGAAATTTTCAATAAAGAATTCACGTCTGACAAAGGTAAGGAAAGGGTGACTGATAATGATTGAAAAACGGCAGGGAATTATGATCTACCGGCACCCAAACCCAGAAATACGCTCTTTCTTGACGTCAGCCGAGATCTCGAGGTATCGGGTGGAAAGATTTACGGCCCCCGGTGGAGATGCGCTTGAGACCCAGCTCAAGACATTGGGAACCATCGGCGCATACGTTGTTCGGGAACTCCTCGCCATTCCGGGGGTTCGTGAAGTCGAGATCAAGCCGCGAGAGCTTCGAATAAAAAAGGAAACGTCTGTTACCTGGGACCTGATCGAACCGAAAATCCTCCATGCATTGAATACCGCCTTCCGCCGAAAAGAGATACGTCTCGTTTGACCTGGCGTTCGGTACAGGCTTTCTCGAGAAGGCCACATAGGGATGATCAAAACCAACGTCGACACCCAATTCAAGGCGTCTATGCCAGTCCGTGCGTACTCCCTGCACAGAGGTACAGCGAAAACACGTGTTTCATAGGGTTGGCAACGTTTTTCCGCCTTCCCCCCTCATATTTAATGGCACGTAGTCCCGTTCCTGAAGTCCGGTATATATCTGCCGGGGCCTGTGGAGCTTCCATTTGGGATCTTCCATGCTTTCCTTCCACTGGCTGATCCAACCTGGCAGCCGTCCGATGGCGAACATGACCGGAAACATGTTGAGCGGGATTCCCATGGCCCTGAGCACGATGCCGCTGTAAAAATCCACGTTGGGATACAGGTTGTGATCGATAAAGTAGGGGTCCTTGACCGCCACCTCCTCCAGTCGTTTGGCAATGTCGAGCAACGGATCGTGAATCTTTAATTTTTTTAGAACCGTATTGCACGTCTTTTCCATAATCCGGGCCCTGGGGTCATAGGTTTTATAAACCCGGTGGCCGAAGCCCATTAATCTGAAAGGGTCGCTTTTGTCCTTTGCCTTTGCAATGAAGGGTGCCGGATCGCCCCCGCTGTCCTGGATTTTTTGAAGCATCTCGATAACGGCCTGGTTGGCTCCCCCGTGGAGCGGCCCCCAGAGCGCGCAGATGCCCGCGGATATGGCCGCATAGAGATTGACCCGTGCGCTTCCCACCAGCCTCACTGCCGCGGTGGAGCAATTCTGTTCATGGTCGGCGTGCAGGATCCAGAAGACATTCAGCGCGTCTACCAAGTCTTCATCGACGATGTACGGCTTTACAGGGGAATCAAACATCATATTCAGAAAGTTGGCGCAGTAGCTTAGAGAATGCCGGGGATAAACGACCTTATGGCCTCGGGAGATCTTGTATGAAACCGCTGCCAGGGTCCTCACCTTGGAGAGGAGTCTGGCGAAGGTGATATTGATCTCTTCCTCTTCAGACCGTTCCGGGATCTCAGGATAAAATGCCCTCAGGGCGTTGACCATGGAGGAGAGTATCCCCATGGGATGGGCCCTTCTGGGGAACTTCTCAAAAAAGAGGCGCATATCCTCATGGACGAGAGAATGATCGTTGAGCATGACAGAGAAGCGGTTGAGTTCATTTTCCAGAGGAAGCTCGCCGTTGATCAAAAGGTAAGCGGTTTCCCGAAAACTGGAGTGCTCTGCCAGTTGTTCCACCGGGTAGCCCCTGTACCTGAGAATGCCCTTTTCCCCGTCCATGAAGGTGATGCTGCTTTTGCAGCTTCCGGTATTGGCATAGCCGGGGTCCAGGGTAATGAGCCCGGTTTCCTGCCTCAGATTAGAAATATCGAGCGCCATCTCTCCCTCTGTGCCGATGACCAGGGGAAGTTCATAGGTATTTCCGT
>CAYLJZ010000034.1:0-32007 GCA_964384085.1 uncultured Desulfobacteraceae bacterium | reverse complement strand
TGGGGCATCATGAGATCATGTTTCCCCTCCTGGCGGCCGCGATCATCGACGGCCTACCCAATCTACACAAGAAAGGGAAAAATTAATGCCTATTTATGAGTATAAATGCTCCAAGTGCAATGAGGAGTTCGAGGCCATCGTATTCGGCGATGACGCCGTGACCTGTCCCCGTTGCAAGGGCGAGGATGTCAAACGGCTGATGTCGGCTTGCGGGTTCAAAAGCAGCGGCAGTTTTACACCGGCCTCCGGATCGTCCGGCGGCTGCGCTGGCTGCTCCAGCACCAACTGCAGTAGCTGTCATTAAGACCTTTCATACATTAGACGAATACCCGATATGCAAAAGAACTCGCACAGGAGTTACAGTGTTTCGCATCGGTTTCGGATATGATGTGCACCGGCTTGTGAAGGACCGTCCTCTGATACTTGGGGGAGTCGAAATCCCTCATCGGTTGGGGCTTGAAGGACATTCTGACGCGGATGTCCTGATCCATGCGGCGATCGACGCTATCATCGGCGCACTGGGGGCTGGCGACATCGGGCACCATTTTCCGGATACCGATCCCGCATACAGCGGGATTTCCAGCCTTTTGCTCCTCAAAACCGCGGCCGATCTGATGCGCAGCAAGGGGTTCCAACTGAACAATCTGGACGCCACTGTCGTGGCCCAGGAACCCAAACTCGCACCGCACCTGAAAATCATGCGAGAGAATTTTGCCGCAACCTTGGCAGCCCCCATGGATCGGATCAACCTCAAGGCCACTACCAGCGAGCGCCTCGGTTTTTGCGGAAAACAGGAAGGGATGGAGGCATTTGCTGTAGTCAGCCTCATTCAAGTCGTACCCTAAGCGAAAACCAAGTTGCATGCACTGTTATGAATTCAAGAGGAGTGGATGCATGACCCTTAAGTTATACAACACAGCAACCCGAACCAAGGAAGACTTTATACCGCTTGAAGAGGGTAAGGTCGGCATCTACGTGTGCGGGGTGACCGTCTACGATTATTGCCACATTGGACATGCCCGGTCGGCCATCGTTTTCGATGTGCTGGTTCGGTATCTTCGGTCCAAGGGATATGACGTGACCTATGTCCGCAACTTCACGGATGTAGATGATAAAATCATCGAACGGGCAAGAGTCAAAGGAATCGAAACCAGCGCACTGGCCCAGGAATTCATCGATGCCTTTTATGAAGACATGGGGAAGCTAGGAGTCCTGAAGGCGGATATTGAGCCGCGGGCCACGGAACATATCGACGGCATGATCGATATGATCGGTGTCCTGCTGGATCGAGGATACGCCTATGCGGAAGGGACAGACGTCTATTTTTCCGTGGAGTCATTCAAAGGATACGGTGAACTATCCGGCAGGAAATTAGAGGATATGAAGGCAGGATGCCGTATCGCCGTGGATGAACACAAACGCCACCCTATGGACTTTGTCCTGTGGAAGACCGCGAAGCCGGGGGAGCCTCAATGGCACAGCCCCTGGGGACCGGGAAGGCCCGGATGGCACCTGGAGTGCTCGGTCATGAGCAACCGCTACTTGGGTCCCACATTCGACATCCATGGGGGCGGAAGGGACCTCCTCTTTCCCCATCACGAGAATGAGCGGGCCCAGTCCATCTGCGCCAACGGGGGGGGATTTGCCCGTTACTGGGTGCACAACGGTTTCGTGACGGTCGAATCTGAAAAAATGTCCAAATCGTTGGGAAATTTTCTGACCATCCGTGATGCGCTGAAGGAATACCATCCCGAGGTGCTCCGCTTATTCCTCCTCTCTAAACATTACAGGGGCCCTCTGGATTTTTCCAAGAACGATGTTTCAGGACTTCAGGGAGGACTTGTCCGCATCTACCGCACCCTACAGCGAATGGAAGAGCTGTCCGGTCCGCCCATTGCCGGCTTCGGCATGCCCTCCCCTTCCCCGTTCATGGAGCGGTTTTTCGAGGTGATGGATGACGATCTCAACACGGGCGGTGCCATCGGACTCATTTTCGAGAAGGTCAGGGAGATGAACCGGATCATGGACACGTCGAGTGGGACGATGGACCAGGACGCCCGCATCTCTCTCGAAGGCGACCGCGCTCAAATCCTGAATGCCGGCCGCATCCTCGGCCTCTTCACTGAAACCCCTTCCGACTTCTTTGCCAGATTGACGGATGCCGCCCCTCGAATCGACCCCCGCGAGATCGACGCCCTTATCGAGAAACGAACCCTTGCCCGGTCACAAAAGGACTGGGCCGCTTCCGATGTCATTCGCGACCGTCTCAAAGAGATAGGGGTTGTCGTGGAAGACGGGCCCAAGGGAACAACCTGGAGACTCGATGTTTGAGATCGAAACGGATCTGGCGCCATGCGGTGATCAGCCCAGAGCCATCGAGGCGTTAACAGGGGGCGTCGCTAACGGTCTACGGCACCAGGTCCTCCTCGGGGTTACCGGTTCGGGGAAGACCTTTACCATGGCCCATGTGATTGCAGCCTCACAGAAGCCGGCCCTGGTCATAGCCCCCAACAAGACCCTGGCCGGTCAACTCTACGGCGAACTGAAACGCCTCTTCCCCAAAAACGCCGTGGAATATTTTGTCAGCTACTACGACTACTACCAGCCCGAGGCCTATATCCCCCAGACCGATACCTATATTCAGAAGGACTCCCATATCAACGAGCAGATCGACAAAATGCGCCATGCGGCGACCCGATCCCTCTTGGATCGGGGCGATGCCATCATCGTTGCGAGCGTTTCGTGCATCTACGGGCTTGGTTCGCCAGAGGCCTATTATGACATGCTTCTCTACGTCGAGACCGATGCGGTCATGTCGCGGGAGGATGCGGTTCGAAAGCTCGTGGACATCCATTATGAACGGGGCGATATGGATTTCTATCGGGGCCGGTTTCGTGCGAGGGGGGATGTTCTCGACATTTATCCGGTCCATGAGGAGGACCGGGCCGTAAGGATCAATTTTTTCGGCGACGTGGTGGAGTCAATCCAGGAGATCGACCCGTTGACCGGTAAAACGCTGAATCAGCTTAACCGCGTTGCCATCTATCCGGCCACCCACTACGTCACCACCGTAGAAATTCGAGAGCGGGCGATTCGGGAAATCAAAAAGGAACTGAGCGAACAGGTGGCCTCTTTTCGGGAACAGGGTATGCTCTTGGAGGCGCAGCGGATCGAGGAGCGGACCCGCTTCGATCTGGAAATGATGGCCGAGATCGGTTACTGCCATGGGATCGAAAACTATTCGAGGCACCTGACCGGCAGGGGGCCGGGCGATCCCCCCCCTACCCTTCTCGATTATTTTCCCAAAGATTTTCTTTTGTTCATCGACGAAAGCCATATCACGGTCCCTCAGCTCATCGGGATGTACCGAGGGGACCGCTCCAGGAAGGAAACCCTGGTCCGTTATGGTTTTCGCCTTCCCTCCGCCCTGGACAACCGGCCCCTCAGGTTCGAAGAATTCGAGGAGAGGGTGAATCAGGCCATCTACGTCTCAGCCACCCCCGGACCTTATGAACTCCAGAACAGCGAACTGACCGTGGAACAGATCATTCGGCCGACCGGGCTGATCGATCCCGAGATCGAGGTCAGACCCGCTGCCAATCAGGTGGACGATCTTCTGGGCCGAATTCGGGAGACCGTGGAAAAGGGCGAACGGGTTCTGGTCACGACCCTCACTAAGCGAATGGCCGAAGACCTCACCGAGTACTATGCCGATCTGAATATTCGGGTCCAGTATATGCATTCGGATATCAAGACCATTGAGCGCATGGAGATCATTCGGGACCTTCGATTAGGGATCTTTGATGTGCTGGTGGGCATTAATCTGTTGCGGGAGGGCCTTGACCTTCCCGAGGTATCCCTGGTGGCCATTCTCGATGCGGACAAGGAAGGGTTTCTCAGGTCTGAGCGATCTCTCATTCAGACCTGCGGCCGGGCCGCCCGGAATATCAACGGCAGGGTCCTTCTGTATGCAGACCAGGTTACCGGTTCCATGGAGCGGGCAATGTCGGAGAGCAGCCGTCGCCGCGAGATTCAACTGGAATACAACCGGATGAACCATATCACCCCCACATCGATTCAGAAGAACATCGACGACATCCTCAAGTCTCCTTACGAGGCGGACTATGTCACGGTACCGACGCTTGCGGAAGAGGAAGCCGCCTACATGACGCAGGAGTCCCTGGACAAGATGATCGAAGACCTCAGGGAAAAGATGTTCGACGCAGCCTCAAAGCTGGAATTCGAAGCGGCGGCACAATACAGAGACCGAATCACCGCCATCGAACAGAGAAAGTTAGAGGTGCTGGACGGATGAATCCTCGAAAATCCGAAATCCGAAATCCGAAATCCGAATTTTCGAACCTGATTCCCGGTTTTCACGCGGTCAGGGAGACAGTGATTCAGGAAGGGCGTGCCGTTCGAGAGATCTGGATCGCCTCCGGAAAAAAGCCGGGCAGGACTGACGAAATCCTTCGAATGGCCAAGGAACGGAATATCCCCATCTTTTTCAAAGAGGCGGCAGATTTATCCCGACGCCTTCCAGGAGTGGCCCATCAGGGAATTGTCGCTGTCGTAAAGGCGTTCAGCTATGCCGGGCTGGAACATATTATAGCAGGGACGCTTCAGAGCGGGGGCTATGGACTTCTCCTCGTGGCCGATCATATCACGGACCAGGGGAATATGGGGGCGATCATCCGCACTGCTGCCTTCTTTGGGGCACACGGAATTATCCTTCCAGAGGACCGTTCAGCTCGTGTGGATCCCGCCATGCTCAAGCGATCGGCCGGCGCCTGTGCCCGCATACCGGTCGCGAAGGTCGTCAACATCGGCCGGACCCTCGAACTTCTGGCCAAAAAGGGCTTCTGGGTTATCGGCACCTCCGGCGACGCACCCACGTCCATCTACCAGTTCGACTGGAAGCGACATACGGCCCTGGTCCTGGGAAATGAGCAGAAGGGCCTGAGCATGCTGACTCGGAAATTGTGCCATGACATCGTAAGCATTCCGTCTCACGGCACCATCGAATCACTCAACGTGTCCGTGGCTGCCGGTATCGTCCTATCCGAAATAGCACGCCAAAGGCTCTCCTGAACCCCATTCAGGCTCTCTTTCAGACTTCCCATTTGCCATGATCTGGACCAACCTCCGCAGTTTGGGACGAGCTGAGGGATTTTTCCTCCCGTGAGTCTCGTTGAGGATCGTCGTACCGGGAACTGTTGCGAGATGCCCTTCGGGCCGGGGGTACACCCACACAGATGACCGTTTCAACGAATCGCGTCTATGTAGGGCTATCGCGTTAAGGCTCAAAGAGCGATTTGAACTCGATCTCATCACCCGGAGCCCATGAATCCACGTGCACTCCCTCTTCATGAACAAGCGTCACGGCGTACGACTTTCCGATAACGCGAATCAGGCCTTTCTCCAGGATCACTGCGGTCTGTGGATCGATTCCAATTCCAAAATAATCTGTATGCTCTCTAATGAGATCGCGGAGACGCTCGACCCTGTTTCGCGCCAGGAAATGCGAGTCGGCAATCAGCTTGGGCACAATGCCAAGGCCAGCCCCGGCTACCACCGGATCTTTGCCACGCACGATCATCAACTCCCCGAGAGCCATGGCGCCAGCGCAATTGCCCCCTACCGCACCGCCGCGCTTGAGCACGTTATGGAGTTCCTTGTGCACCAGCGTGCCTCTATAGACGTCGATCAGCCGAACCTGTTTGCCTCCGGTCAACCACACACCCGTGGCCCTGCGTAAGGGGGCCACAAAATCAGGGTCATTGGCCATGGCTCGATCTCGGGTATGCAGGATGTCTATTGAGGCCGGCTTCCACTGGTTCCACTCCTCGTAAAACTGACCAACACCTTCCTCTTCCGTGGGGCCATATGCCGTTGGAATGATGACGAGACGGGCATGGCTTCCTCCGGCCAGTCGCACGAACTCTTCGCCTATGGCATCAATAAACGTCCCTCCCATTAGGACGATAGTGCCGGGGAGCGCATCCACCTGCTCAATATCGTCCGGAGACATCGTCTTCAGGCTTAAGCGGGTGGCCTCGCTCATATGCCTCACGATTTGCGCTGGGACGAAATAGACCAACACGGCGCACGCTGCCAAGGCTGCAAAGACCAAGAACAACTTACGATCAAAACTTGCGTTCATAAATCCTCTTGGGCCAATTGAATGGCCTCTTTCAGAAATGCAGGTGATAGGAACCACGTTCGCCGCGACGGCAGCAACTTGCTCGCTCGGCGTGAGCTTGAAAATATTCGTAGGGTCTTGCAGACAGATGCAGAAGACATGAATCCGTCTCCCGGCCGATTCAGGGTCATGGACGAGGGAAAAGTCACAGTCATCGTCGAGTATATTCCCAACCCTTCGGCGAAGGAGGGGCGTCTCCCAAACGAATAAAAAGAGGGATCATTTCAGCACACTTAACAGGTTCGAGAAACTGTCGGTCCATGGCCGAAAGCCCGGCCGCGGCGTGAGCGTAACGCCACCTTGCAGGGTGTCGGGGAGACGGCTCGCCCTTTCCGGGGTCATCATCAGAACCCAGGTGCAGCGCCGGCAGTAAATATCCTGGTCGTTGTTTTTGATTTCATACATCAGCGCCACCATGCCCAGATGCTCTGCCGTGGCGGCCATCACGGGGCGTAAATCCAGATACGTGTTGGTGATATGCACTGCCAGAATACCCTCCTCCGGCTTGAGATGTTTAAGGTAGCCTCGCATGGCTTCCAAGGTCAGCAGATGAGTTGGAATGGAGTCACCCGAGAATGCATCCATCACCAGCAGATCGAAATTTTGTGGGGTCTCTCCCTCGAGCATTAGGCGGCCGTCGCCAAGCACGTGGTTGACCTTAGCAGGCGTGTCCCGCAGGAAGGTGAACTCGCTTTGTGCCAGATCGAGCACCTGCTCGTTGATTTCATACATACGAAGCTCGTCCCCAGGCCGGCCATACACCGATAGGGTTCCGGCGCCCAGACCAATGACGCCAATCTTCACCGGTCCGCTGCATTGAAGGCCACGGATGGCCCGACCAATGCCGGACTCCTCACAGTAGTAGGCCGTGGCCTTTTGCTGGTGCTGAGGGGCCATATACTGTTCGCCATGGCTGATGCTGCCGTGGCGCATCAAGCGTACCGGTCCGATGTTATCGTAATGGGTGTCGACCACACGTGTCTGACTGTAAAAGTTGCGTACCACCTTTCGGTACCCTTGAACGGTTTCGAGCGACTGATCGGCCAGACGCCACCCATAACCCAGCAGGGCGATCAGCAATACACCCTGCCATACCGGCCGCAATCCAGGCGCCACAACCAATGCCACCAGCGTCGCACACAGGAACAGCCCAATGGGCAGCTCGAAATAACCGGTGAACACGGCCGGGGCCACCAGTCCCACCAGCAGACCCCCCAGTGCGCCCCCGATCGAGAGCATCAGGTAAAACAGCGTCAGGTGCTGCAAGGCTGGCCGGCGTCGCACCAGTTCACCGTGGCAGACCATGCAGAACACAAACAGCGCCACGCACATCAGGGTGATAAGCCAGGCCACGTGCATGCCGTGATTCTGCACCACATCGAGCGTAAGTAGGCCCAGCGGCAAGGCGCACAGAAAGAGGGAACGGATGTAATAGCGAGGGGCGTCAAAGCAGAGGATAAAGCTGAACAGGTAGATGCTCAGCGGCAACACCCACAGGAATGGCACTGGGGCCACGTCTTGCGTCAGATGGCGGGTGATGGCCAGCAGGAGGATCGAAGGTGTGGCGGCCAAACCGATCCACAGTATGCATTCGCGCCATGTAGGCCGGGGGGGCGCATTGCAAAAATCCAAAGTAGGCTGTGTGGTGGCTCGTGTGCCATGCAAAACCGTATAAACCATCGTGCCCAGACAGGACAGCACAAACGCTGCAAAACCCCAGGACCACATCTTTGCCTGGGTTCCCACCGGCCACAGCGGCTCAACGAACAGGGGGTAGGTCAACAGGCCGAGCATGGACGCCAGATTGGAGAGCGCATACAGACGATAGGGCTGGGCGCTCTGGCTCGAACACAGGGTGACGCGAGTGTACCAGGCCTGCATGAGGGGGCCTGTGGTCGAAAGCAGCAGGTAAGGAGCGCCTACGGCTGTGGCCAGCACGAGGAGCACATTCCATCCAGGGTTCTGCAGGGTCGGGTCTCTCCAGGCCGGGTTGGCCGTCACGGGGAGGGTCAGCAGGCTCAACAGCAACAGGCTGCCGTGGGTCCACATCTGTCGACGGGTGGTGAGTTTCTCGTTCAACCAGTGCACATATGCGTAGCCCAGCAAAAGCTCAACCTGGAAAAAGACCATGCATACGCTCCAGACCGAGGACGATCCGCCAAACCAGGGGAGAATCATTTTTGCCACGATGGGCTGGATCTGGAACAGCAGAAATGCCGACAGAAATACAGTGGTAGCGAATAGCAGCATGGATAAATGGATGGATGGACGAAATGATAAAATGATGAAGTCCTTTTTTTGGTCGCAAACTATAGGTTTTCAAGCCTTGGGTGTCAAGAGAAATTCAGTCGAATGATGGTGTGCGTAAGGGATGCCTTGTTGACGAAAATTGTGAATCCCGCCAAGGTTAGGGCCGAAATGGCGTAAATGCCGTCACAGCAAATCAAACACGTGATCACAGGGGTTACCCCCTATATATAATGGGACAGGATGCGTCGGCTGGAAGTATCCATCTGGCGGATGTCGGGGATGAGATACCTGATCCCGTAAGAGTCAATAATGAGGATTCGAAAGTCGCTGAGCCGATGGATGTCGTCCTCATCGTTGAGGGTGAAGCTCGTCGGCCCGCGGTCCGTTTTTACAAGCCACTCGGATGGATCTGCTGCCACGGATATACTGATAACTTTTATTATAACCGGAACAAATTCTCGAGCCTGCAGGTCTTCAAGTATAAGCTGTCGTATTGCCGAAGGAAGAGTGTTTATATCCTCTATGCAGACAATTTCGTTACCCTCTTTATCGCACAGCGCTATCCAGTGCTCAGGGTCTGAAATAGGAAACATGCGGATCGATCTTATGTCACGATAGGTCGCTCCATCCACCTCAAGAATAAGCCTACCTTCCAACTCACGGGAAAGAGATGCCTTTTCCGGCCACTGCAACACATGCGGCTTCCCCTCATGTTCCGAGAATGCGCCCGTTTGATGGGTCGTATGACTGCGGCTCTCTTTAGACCACGATGACAAAGACAATTCTCCCGTCAATTCCCCAGGTAATGGACCATTTCCAGGTTGATCCGATGCAGGCGGGCATAGGCGCCTTGTTTTTCGAGCAATTCAGTATGATTGCCCATCTCAAGGATCTCGCCGTGCTCAAGAACAACCAGCCGATCAGCACGATGAAGCGTGCTGAGGCGATGCGCGATGGCGATGGTCGTTCGTCCTCGAATCAGGTTTTCAATGGCTATTTGAATCTGCTTTTCTGTTTCAACGTCCACTGAGGACGTCGCTTCGTCAAGAATAAGGATAGCCGGATCTATCAGGAGTGCCCGTGCAATGCTGATGCGTTGGCGTTCGCCTCCAGAAAGCAATTGGCCGCGCTCTCCGACAAACGTATCATACCCATCGGGCAAATTGAGGATAAATTCATGGGCACACGCAGCTCGAGCGGCTTCCACGATTTCATGGCGCTTCGCGTGAGGTCGGCCATAGGCAATGTTCTCTGCAATCGTGCCATAAAACAAGAATGGCTCCTGCAATACAATTCCGATGTTGCGGCGGTATCCTTCGATGGCAAAGTTTCGAATGTCCATGCCGTCGACCAGTATTGCGCCTTCTGAGACATCATAAAATCGGCACACCAGGTTCACCAGGGTCGTTTTGCCTGCGCCCGTAGATCCGACGAGACCGATCAATTCACCCTGCCGGATTCGTATATCTATATGACGCAGTACCTGACGATTCCCATAAGAGAATCCCACAGAATGTAATTCGATGTCTCCTCGAAGACGTCCGGGGATAACCGGATTCGCGATCTCCGGCACGCTCGGTACACGATCCAAAATCTCAAAGACCCGATGAGCGCTGTTCGCTGCTCGCTGCACCGCGGAAACCATCTTAATCATGGATTCCAGCCGCGCGTAGAACCTTCCAATGTAGGCGAGAAATGCAGTGAGCACACCAACGGTGATGCTGTTCTGAAAGACCTGCCAAACGCCAAAAATCCAGACCACCAGCAACCCGCCGTCAGTGAGGAGGGTTATAATCGGCCCGAAAAACGACCAGACCCGATTGACCCGGTCGTTTGCGTGGAGCACACGATCATTACATTCTTCGAACCGTTCAATTTCCCGCTGCTCTTGACCAAAGGCCTTGACGACCCGAATACCTGGAATGGTATCCGCCAGCACGCTGGTCATTTCGGCCCAGGCACGGCTTCCTAAAGAAAAGCCTCGACGAAGGATTGCGCTCACCCGATGGCTAAAAAATGTGATGAACGGGAAGGGAACCAGCGTAACAACTGCCAGCCACGGGTTGATGCTGAGAAGGATCCCCGCGGTCATAATGATCATCAGAATATCAGAGGCAAAGTCAAGGAGATAGACTGAAAGGAAATAACAAATTCGGTCCGTATCCGAGCTGACGCGGGAGATGAGATTCCCTGTCCGTTTGGAGCCGAAAAATTCCAGCGATAAGTGGTGGAGATGTGCATAGGTGATGTTTCTCAAATTCGCGCTCACGCGCTCGCTTACCCAGGCCAGGACATACGTTCGCGCCCAGCCCAAAAGCCATGCCAGAATGGAGGCACCTGCGAGTGCGGATAAGTACCACCAGACCTTTGAGAAAACTACAGGCTTACCGCTCTGATAGGGTATAAGGACCTTATCCAGGATGGGCATGGTGATGTACGGGGGAACAAGCCCCGCTGCGATGCTCCCCACGGTCAGAAAGAAACCCAGGACAATCATGCCGGTCCAGGGGCGGGCAAAAGAGAACAAGCGCAGCAGCGAACGGGTGGCTGGAGGAGCAGGCTCTGCCATGTATGCACCATTAATAGCCGAGTCAGGAACCATGTGGAAGGACCCGTCTTCTTGCAGACCTTGTGCGCTTTCTCTTTTCAGAGCATGGTGCTTCCTGGCTTTCGCAAAGCACTCCAGGAACCAGATAGCGCGGGCTTTATGCCGAATGGTGAACTTCCATTCGTGGACAATATCGTCAGTGCCTTTCTCTCTCAGGTCAAGAGTTCCAACTCCCCTGTCTATCCTCATCTCTAAAGAATCGAGGTTTTCCAGGGGCCACATGCGAGAAAGGTCTTCAGCCTCGTCGTGGCCAGTGATTGTGTGGCTCTTGATACGGCGAGCAATCGTGAACCGAGGCGAGAATCGCGCCTTTTGTGTATTCCGCGGCAGTGCAAGGTCAAGGAGGCGCTCGGTGGTGAGGACGACCAGGTGGTGGACATAGTGAAGCCGTCTGTCCAGGTCAGATTGAAACGAGGCCAGCGGGACTTCTTCCTTTTCCAAAAGAGAACTAACTATTCCTTGGAATTCCAATGGGATATGAGTGTCTGCGGCTGTCATTGCGGAAGACGTAGGATGCACCGGATACCCGGATAATTGAAGTCTCTTCTCCTACTCGCAGCTATCCCAGACAAACGGCATGAAATTCCGTTGGTGATTCTTAATGTGCTGGATGGTTTCGTCAACGACATCCGCCTGAATGACCAGCAGTTCCCCCTTACGCAAGGATTGCAGACCGACGTCGATCGCTTTGGTGGCCCCAAAGATCTCGATGACCTCGCTTGTGCGGCCATCCCCATTGAGGCTGCTCATGCCATGCCTGAAAAGATTAATGATTTCGCCAGGGTTACGGCCACGCATATAGTGGCCTTCATACAATACCACGGAATCAAAGGAGCGCCCGATAAGTTTGCCCTGATGAATGATATCGCAGTCACGCCGATCCCCGGCAGTGGAGTAGACGATGGTTCGATGGCTGTGGGGGAACTCCCCAATGGCCTCAATGATCGCCTTGAGGGATGAGACATTGTGGCCGTAATCCACAATGACCGTGGACCCATTGACTTTAAACACATTAAACCGTCCGGGAACTTTTTCAGGATCAGCCTCAAAGGTTTCTGCGCCGGAGACAATGACTTTCAGAGGGATGTTCAGACACCAGGCAGCCCCGATGGCTGCGAGCGCATTTTCAATCAAAAATCCAATGCGTCCGCAATGGGTGAGAGGAATCCGTTTCAGGGAAATCAGCCTTTCCTCATGCTCGCCCTGAGCGAGAAAGATGGTCTTGTCACGAACGATGACCGCCTTGCCGTTTTGTTTCCGATGTTCAGTGATCACCGGATGATCGCTGTCACGACCAAAAAAGACCACCTCCCCGGGGCAGTAAGGCGCCATGGCGGCGACCAGGGGATCGGCGGCATTCAGCACAGCGGCCCCGGTACGAGGAGCAACCGCTTCCACCACCGTTCTTTTTACCATGGCGAGCTTTTCAACCGTGTTGATGTCCATCAGATCGAGATGGTCTCCATCACCAATGTTGGTAACCACCGCCACGTTGCAATAATCAAAGCCGAGGCCTTCGCGCAGGATCCCTCCCCGCGCCGTCTCCAGAACAGCGGCCTGAACGATCGGGTTCAGGAGGACAGAGCGGGCGCTTTGAGGGCCGCTGCAATCTTCATTGTCTATCCGCCGGCCGTCAATATAAACACCATCGCTGCACGTCATGCCGACAGCGAGACCCATCTCTTTGAGGAGGTGGGTTATAAACCGGGTTGTGGTGGTCTTGCCATTGACGCCGGTAATGGCTGTGATGGGAATCCTTCCGGTGTCTCCCTCCGCAAACATCGTCGAGACGATGGCATCTCCAACAGGTTTCGGAGTGCCCTGGGACGGGTGCGTATGCATCCTCAGACCGGGGGCTGCATTGACTTCCACAACCCCTCCTTTTTGTTCCTCAAGAGGAGTCCCGATATCTTGAGCGACGATATCGACCCCCGCCACATCCAGTCCCACGGCACGCGCGGCATCCTCTGCTGCCCGGGCAATCTCTGGATGAACCTGATCGGTAACATCCACGGCCGTTCCGCCGGTGCTCAGGTTCGCATTGCGCCGAAGCAATACCCTCATCCCTGCGGGAGGCACAGATTCGAGCGTAAGTCTTTGCTCTGATAATAGATTTTGAGAGATGACGTCAACGGAAATCTTGCTCAGGGGAAGTGCGTGGTAGTCTCCCCTCAGCGGATTCGTGTTTTCCTGGTCGATGAGATCCTGAACCGTATGAACGCCATCTCCGACGACATGGGCCGGCTCCCGGCACGCGGCAGCCACCAGTTTGTTCCCCACAACGAGGAGTCGAAAGTCCTTTCCGGGAATAAACTCCTCCACCAAGACCTCGGAACTCTCGACACGGGCGGACTGATACGCAGTCATGACATCCTCACGGCGGTTGAGGTTTACCGTCACGCCGCGTCCCTTATTGCCGTCAAGCGGTTTTACCACCACCGGCAGACCAATTCTCTCCGCCGCAGACCAGGCATCTTCGGCATCGCAGACCTCCCGACCATAAGGCACGGGAACGCCTACCGCCTTCAGCAGGGTCTTCGTAAGCTGCTTGTCTTGTGCAATCCCTTCGGCAATCGCAGACGTCTGGTCGGTTTCTGCGGCCTGTATGCGGTGCTGGCGGTTTCCGTGTCCCAACACGACCAGACTTCCGGTGTTCATCCTTCGAACCGGAATTTTGCGCTTTCTTGCGGCATCCACGATAGATCGAGTACTTGGCCCCAGGCACACATCCTGAGCCAGATCCCGCAGTCGATCCAACTCGGCGGGAAGGTTAAAGGGCTGGTCGTAAACAGCAGCGAAACAAATTCGATGCGCTAACTTTAAAGACTCTCTGGCGAGTATCTCTTCCTCATAATCGATGACGACCTTGTACACGCCGTCTTCATCCGTTTCGCGCGTCTTACCAAAACCAACAGACGTTCCGGCGAGCGTTTGCACCTCCAGAGCAACATGTTCCAGAATATGTGCGAGGTAGGTACCGCGACGAAGCCGTTGAAAAAAGCCACCCCGCTCGCCAACGCTGCACCGGTGTTCAATGAGCGAAGGGACCCAGGCCATCAGTCGGTCATTGAAGCCAGGCATTTCATCAGAGGAAATGTCATTGAATTTCTTGAGATCTACCCAGGCTTCAAGCACTGGAAAGTTCGCCCAGATATTCGGCCCTCGAAGGGTGATTACCCTTCGGACTTCCATGAAATCTTTGGTTTCGATCTTGATATTTTGGCTTTCCATATAACCCTTTTCTTAAAATTATTGATAATGCTTTCAACCTCGCCACAATAACCGACAATTTTTTTGAGGTGAGGGATTATAGGGATGAGATTTTAAATTTGCAAGTAAAATTTGATCCCCAATTCTCGTTTTAAGATCAGTTTCGGTACGAAATCCGGTGAGGCTCTCATTTTTCGATTCCATAGGCGGGACTGATAGGGAATTTCCACGAGCGTTGGAGCGCAGAACAGGAAAAGGCTACACTCTGATCTCTGCCGGATCTGGATGGGAAGTGGCAGGCCTGACTTCAGTCTTCCATATTGGCGGTCTCTCCGGCCGGAAGACCCAGTTCTCCGGCACGAAGGACACGGCGAAGGAGTTTACCGCTGCGCGTCTTGGGGAGTCGGTCCAGAAAACTGAGTTCCTTGACGATAATGTCTGAAGAGAGGCTCGCCTTCACAAAGGCCTTGATTTCGTGATTCAGCCGAATGGAAGGGGTAAACCCCTTGTGAATCGTGATAAAGGCCTTCAGATAAGAGACGCCTTCGTCCGGCTCCGAGCCCTTTGAGATGACAGCAGACTCCGAAACCGCAGGGTGCATGCAGAGGACCTGTTCGATCTCATAGGGTCCGATGACCTTGTGTCCGCCAGCCTTGATGAGATCGTCGTTGCGTCCCTGGTGAAAATAGTAGCCTTCCTCATCCATGATGGCAATATCGCCCGTCAGAAACCACCCCTTCTCATTGAAATAGGCCCGATAGCGGTCCTCATCCAGCCAGAGACCTGCCATCATGGCGGGCCATCCGGGCCTGAGGGCCAGTTCGCCGAGGCTCAGGGGGGGCATAGGCTCGCCGTCTTCATCCAGGATAGCAGCCTGGACACCGGGGACCGGTCTTCCCATGGACCCGGGCTTGATGTCCATGGAGGGAAAATTGGCCAGGCAGATCATCCCGGTCTCCGTCATCCAGTAGGTGTCGTGAGGCGATCGGCCCAGGTGTTGCTTCCCCCAGTAGAAGATATCCGGCACCAAAGGCGCGCCCACGGTGGCCACGTGTCGCAAATGGGACATGTCGTACCGGCTGGCCAGGTTTCCCCCGGCCTCTTTCAGCCTGGTCAGGGTCCGGGGCGTGGTATACCAGACCGAAACACTGTGCTTTTCAAGGGTCCAGTACCAGTTTGCGGCCTCAAAGGGGTCGCCCTGAACAAGGGCCGTGGCCCCGCACAGCCAGGGGGCCAGGACCCCGTATACAATCCCCGTTACCCATGCCGGGTCTGCATCCGCCCATAAGACCGTATCCTCTTCGAGGTCAAGAACGTCTCTGGCCGTGCTGAGTATCCCCACCATATCGTCATGGGCATGTACGACTCCCTTAGGAGGACCGGTGGAACCCGACGTATAGCTCAAATAGAGGGGAGAACGGGACCGCAGCCAGATGTTGGAAAACTCGGTCGGCATCTGTTGCGAAATGCCGCCCACCAGGACCTCATTGGGGTGCAGGTTCGGGAGGGGACCTTCGGTCAGAAACACGAATTCCGTGGTTTCTTGGATATCGGTCGGAAGCATCTCGGCCAAGTCAGGGTGGGTCAGTATTCCCCTGGGGACTGCATCCGAGATGCGGACGCTGATTTCATCAAACGTGGAGGTGGCGTAGACCGGGCAGAAGAGGGCGCCGATCCGCGCGCAGGCCAGAAGCGCCAAGTATGTCTCCGGACAGGGGGGAAGAAAGACAAATAACCGGTCCCCTGTCTCGAACCCATACCGAACCAGAAAGTTTGCCCATTGGGCGGACTTTTCCTTCAACTGGAGATAGGTATACTCGGCAACCGTGTCTCCCTTTTCAAAGATGAGAGCTTTCCGGTCTTTTCGCTTCACATCCATGGCCCACCGGTCCACGGCTTCATAAGCGATGTTGATCCTGCCGGTGGTGTGCCACGTGAACTCTTTCTCAATATCCTGCCAGTTGAAGCTTCGGTACCTCTCGTTATAGTTGCTGAGATTCGCCTCAGGGTTCTCTGCCGCCACCCGGGCCTTGATCATGAGTTGTCTCCTTTTTCGCAAGTCTTACCAGCTACCAGACGCCATAGCCCTGATGAATCTTGCGGACCCTGGCGACCATATCCGCTGTCTGCTGGGTCTCGATAACCGCCGCCTTCTCCACCGCGCCGGGCGCCAGCAGACCAAGGATAACCTCCTTGACAGAGGCCGCCAGGGCCCTCGGGCTATAGCCCCCTTCAAGGACATAGAGGATGGGGGGCCCCCCGATCTCCGCCCGCCATCCCATCAGGAGCCGGGCCAGATCGCCGAATGCCCCTTCGCTCAGCCGTGACCGGCCAATGGGGTCCTCTTCGTGGGCGTCGAAACCCGCAGCCGTCAGGATCAACTGGGGTTGGTAGGCCCTCACCACAGGACCCACCATCGCCTGGTAGAGATGGACAAATTCACCATCCGTCAGTTCCCGGGGCAACGGCATATTGATCGTATACCCCTCCCCTTCTCCTTCTCCGACGTCCTCCCAGTCTCCGGTGTAAGGATACAGGAGGGGGTCATGGGTAGAGATGTAGAGGACCTCCTTTTCTTTGTGAAACAGGTCGTTGATCCCGTTTCCATGGTGGATATCAAAATCGACGACGAGGACTCGCCTCAGCCCGTATTCCTTCATGGCATACCGGGCTGTGATCCCGATGTTGTTGAACACGCAGAACCCCCCGGCCCGGTCTTTGAGGGCATGGTGACCCGGCGGTCGGATCAGGCAAAAACAGACGTCTGCCAAGCCGTCCATCAGTGTGTCAAGGGCCTTCACACACCCACCCACCGCCAGCCAGCTCGCCAGATAGGTCTCGGCGCTGGCAGGCGTGTCCGGCGCCAGGCTCGTGTACCGATAATCGGCCGTTTTCAGGACCCGCTTGACATAGGATGGGGTGTGAACCAGATCCAGATGCTCGAGGGTGGCCGGTCGCGGCTCGACTTGGACCAACTCCCCGCTGAAGTCGGCATCGAGCATTCGGTAGATAGCCTTGAGCCGGTTCGGATGCTCCGGATGCGTATGCCCCGGCTTGTGGAGGAGATATCTTTCATCCCGAACGATGCCGACCCGATGGGCATTCTGCCTATGCACGGAAAATGGTTCTGCGTCCAAGGTCGATGGTGGATCCGAAGTGTCAATAGTCATTGGTCATTAGTCATTGGTCTTTCGGTGGTTACTGCCTGGCGGTTGCTGGACCTTGGTCATTCACGTTCGAATGCCCGCTTACGGAATGCGTTATTCAATTGAAAAGCATCCAGTTTCCGTTTGACATCAGTGGGGTTCAATCGCCAATCAACCATCATCAATCGCCAATCCTCAATCCCCTCCCTTCCCTTGTATCAGGTCCTGGATCACCACGGGATCAGCGATGGTGGAGGTGTCTCCCAACTCATCGATCTTGCCGGCAGCGATCTTTTGAAGGATTCGCCTCATGATCTTGCCGCTTCGAGTTTTGGGGAGGCCATCAGCCCACTGGATCACATCCGGGCTCGCGATCGGTCCGATCTCGGAGCGGACCAGCTTAATCAGTTCCTTTTTCAGATCATCAGACTTTTGAACGGCCGTATTCAGGGTGACAAAGGCATAGATCCCCTGGCCTTTTACCGGGTGGGGATAGCCCACCACTGCGGCCTCGGCCACCTTTTCGTGAAGGACCAGGGCCGATTCGATCTCGGCAGTCCCCAGTCGATGTCCGGAGACATTGATCACATCGTCGATACGTCCGATGATCCAGAAATATCCATCCGCATCTTTCTTGGCGCCGTCGCCGGAAAAATACATGCCCGGAACCTGGCTGAAATAGGTCTCGATAAACCGATCATGATCGCCGTAGACGGTCCGCGCCATGCCGGGCCAGGGTTTCCGAATGCAAAGCACCCCTTCCTGATCCGGAAAGCGGGCCTCCTCCCCGGTATCGTCAAGGATAACCGGGTCCACTCCAAAGAAGGGAAAGGCGCACGACCCAGGTTTGATAGGGGCAACAGCCGGAAGGGGCGTCAGCATGTGGCCGCCGGTCTCCGTTTGCCACCACGTGTCCATGATAGGGCACCAATCCCTCCCCACGTGGTGGTAATACCATCGCCAGGCCTCTGGGTTGATCGGCTCTCCGACCGAGCCTAAAATTTTGAGAGAAGAGATGTCGTGGGCTTCGACAAAGCTGGCCCCTTCCTTGGCCAGGGAGCGGATCACCGTGGGGGCCGTGTAGAATTTACTGACCTTGTACCGCTCCACGATCTCCCAGTATCTTCCGTAGTCCGGGTACGTGGGGACCCCTTCAAACAGCACGCTGGTAAGTCCGTTGGTCAGGGGGCCGTACACGCCGTAGGTATGGCCGGTGACCCAGCCGATATCCGCAGTACACCAGAAGACCTCATCATCCTTGAGATCGAATACCAGCCGGGTGGTCATGGCCGCATACAGGAGGTAGCCGGCTTGGGTATGCACCACGCCCTTGGGCTTTCCGGTGCTTCCGCTCGTGTAGAGGATAAAGAGGGGGTCTTCAGCGTCCATGGATTCAGGGGCCACATAGTCGGGAAGGGATGGATCGGACATGGCCTCATGCCACCAGACCTCTCGCGGAGAATCGAGTTGAAGGCCCAGGCCCGCACGGTCCACCACGATCACGGTGGTCACATGAGGACAGTCTTTCAATGCGGCATCCACTGTATTTTTGAGGGGAATGGCCTTTCCCGCACGGAAACTTCCGTCCACCGTCACCACCAGCCTTGCCCCGCAGTCATTGATCCGGTTCGCCAGGGCCTCGGCGCTGAATCCCCCAAAAACCACGCTGTGGACGGCCCCGATCCGGGCACAGGCGAGCATCGTCACCGGCAACTCGACGATTACCGGCATGTAGATGATCACACGGTCGCCCCTTTGTACGCCTTTTGACTTCAGAACCGCGGCCATTCGATTGACCTGCTCGTAGAGGCCTTTATAGGTAATCGACTTGGCATCCGACGGATTATCGCCCTCCCAGTAATAGGCGATCTTGTCTCCTATCTCCTCTATATGCCGGTCCAGGCAGTTGGCCGCGACGTTGAGTCTTCCGCCGCTGAACCATGCGATCTTTCCCACTTCAAAATCGTAGTCAAGCACCGATTCCCATTTCTTTTCCCAAGAGAGATACTCCTCGGCCCGGGCGGCCCAGAAAGTCTCCGGAGATTCAATGGACTCACGGTACAGCCTGTCGTAGTCCTCCCGATTCTTGATGTAGGCCACCTTCTGAAAGTGGTCCAGATGGGCATCATACCATTTAGGTGTCCCTGTCATTGATTCAGTCCCCCTTTCTCATATGAAACTTGACACTGGATACTCGATACGGGTTGCTTAGTTATTTCACTCCTTGGCGTGATTGGATATTCAGTCGGTTCACCCCTCAAATGCTGCATACCATCTTCCTCTCGCAGTCTTCCTGTCCACAGGTCTGGAAAGCACAACTTTTGTAGAGATGAATGGCCCTGAAATTATAAACTTCTACGGTCAGCCATATCGACGTCAGGCCCAGCTCTCTCCCCCGCTGAAGGGCCAGATCGGTCAGCGCCCTCCCTACCCCCCGGTTTCGATGGTCCCGGTCCACAAAAATCAGGAATTCCCCGTCATTCTTTTGGTAGTCCGGCAAAATGGAGACGTGCCCAATGACCCGGCCCTCTCTCCACGCCAGAAAGTTTTCCCCTTCGCTCAGCAGTTTCTGAACCCATCGTCCGCAGGCCTCGGGGTTTGCGGGGGGAAGGCCCTGTGAAGCCCCCTTGGGCGAAAAAGTCAGATACATCTCCAACAGATGATGAAAATCCGCTTCAGAGCAGGTCCGGATCTCAAGAGGGTCATCCCTCTTGTCTGTCACGTGTATGCACGAACACGTCCCCATGGCTTACCGCAATCTCAAGGGTTCACGGCGGTTGTAACGGGTTTTGTTTCGCTCAATCCAGCAAGCCATCCCCACACAGACGTCGAGAGGCTACAGGGCAGAGGCTCATGGATCCAGCATTCGGTGTTCGGCGATCCCCCATCCCGGGCGATCCGAGCTTTGCTGCGGCCAGGATTCAGTTTCAAAACCCTCAGGTGCTGCACGCCTCAGGCGTTCGAAGCCTATCGAACCTCGCCTTGAGGGTGAGGACCTCCCCGTCGCAGGTCGTTTCGATGCTGTAAGGGAGTTTATAAAAGAGACCGATCATGAATCTATTGCTGGGCGTAGTGTAGGCTACCATTCCGCTGATCCCATGTTCCATCGCCGTCTGAACCAGTTTTTCCTGGAGAACGGTGGAGATCCCCTTCCCCTGCCACTCCTTGTCCACACTGTAGGCGACCTCTGCCATGTTGCTGGCCGGATCGAGGAAAAAGCACCCTACGGCGATGACCTTTTCAAATCCGGGGCTGCCGGTGACCGCCACAATCGACATGTTATGGATATAGTCGACCTGGAATACCTCGGCCACATCCTCACTGACAAAAGCGGTCTTTGGCAGAAAAAACCGTTTCACCACGTCCTGACGATCCAGACCGTAGAAGTGCTCCTGGATCATCCGCTCATCGGTCAACCTCGCGGGCCGAAAGAGGGTCGGCTGACCGTCCAAGATGCGAATTTCTTCAATCTTCAGCGGATAAACACTTCGAATGCTCTCCACCAGGGTACGCTCCGGACCGAGGAGACCCATCTCCTTGGCCTTATAAAACAGCTCATCCCGAAAATCCGGGTGGGCAATGCTGATCATGGCGATGGCCCGTTCCTGAAGGCTCTTGCCGAAGAGATTCACCACTCCGAATTCGGTGACCACATACTGGACATCGCCCCGCGGCACCACCACCGGGATGCTTTCCAGAAGGGGGACAATACGGCTGCTTTTGCCGTCCAGCGTGGTCGAGGGAAGCATCAGGATATTCTTTCCGCCCGGGCTCTGGCTGGCCCCCCTGACAAAGTCCATGATCCCGATCACACCCGAAAAATTGTTGTAAGGAAGGGCATCGGCCGCCACCTGACCCGTCAGGTCAATGGCCATGGCCACGTTCATGGCCACCATCTTGTTGTGCCGCGCGATGATCATCGGATCGTTGACATAGTCGGATGGGTGGAATTCAATGCCGGGGTTGTCATGAAGGAATTCATACAGGTTAGCAGAACCGATCGCACCGCTCGCCACCAGTTTCCCCTCATTGAACCCCTTTTTCCGGTTGGTGATCACCCCCCGCGAAAAGAGATTCATAATTCCGTCACTGAGAAACTGGGTATGGACCCCCAGGTCGTTCTTGTCGGAAAGCCCCAAAAACAGGGCCTCCGGGGTGGTGCCGAGGCTGATCTGGAGGGTCGAGCCATCTTCAATAAGCCGGGCGGCATATCGGGCGATCTGCTTGGCCGATTCAAATTCAGGGGGTTTGCCAATGGTCAGGAGTGCTTCTTCCTGTTCCACAATCCAGTCCACCTCATCCACATGGATGAAGCTTCTCCCCATGACCCGGGGCATTCGAGGGTTTACCTGAGCGATCACCATGTCTGCAGACTGGGCGGCCGCAATCGATACGTCTACGCTCACCCCCAGGCTCATCCAACCGAAATCGTCCGGCTCCGACACCTGGATCAGGGCGACGTGGATAGGGAGTTGGCGGCTTTTAAACAGACGAGGAATGGCCGACAGGTTGATGGGGGTAATGAACCGCTTGTTTCTGGAAAGGGCCTTGGGCTTGGCCGAACCGAGGTAAAAGGATCGAATGTTGAAGCTCTGTGTGGCGGTCTTGTCGGCAATGTCGGTGAGCGGGGTGCTTTCGAGACTCAGGATGCGAACGATTTCCAGGTCTGTAAAATTCTCGAACTGGGCCGCCAGCTCCCTGACCAGGGCCTGCGGTTCACCGCAGGAAGAGCCGATAAATACCCGTTTACCCCGCTTGATCCGTTTGATGGCACTGGACGCGCTTTGTCGCTTGGTCAAGTACGCATCCGGCCAGTAGCCCTGGTCTCTCTTCCGGTTCAGGCCCATGGGGGTTGCCTCCGTCTCAGCACGACATTCCGGTTACGCCCGCACGGGCATGTGTTCTTTCGCTGATCATGAAAAGAGTATATGGGGAATGCCTTGTTAGTGTCAATGCGCGAAGTGAAAAGGGGGAGCCGAATCAGGGCTTTTTCAATTATCAGCCCCTGTCATCGTCCTTTTTGACAGCGCAGGCCTTCCTCTCCCTCCGATCCCTCCTGAGCACACACCCTGCTTTCCACCGTGATCCCGCCTGATGGGCCCGTACGATCCCAATGGCAGTGGGGAGACCCAACCCCCCGGGCCTGTGAACTTGATGGCGTAGAAGGGATCAAAGAGCCTTTCCATGTCTTCTGTCGCGATTCCGCGGCCAGGTCAGGTGGATGGACCTTGTCTATCCGGGCCAAAGCGGCTTTGATCACCGGCGCTGAAAAGTGAGCGTTGGAAACAAATGGCAAGGCACAAGAAGCGAATCGTTAATGGCATTCCTCAAACAGGTGCTCATACAAATCCTGGACCGACCCCACCCCCGATACCTTCATGCTTTTGGTGGATTTCAGTCCATCGAGGCTGGATTTAGGGAGAATGGCTTGCAAAAACCCCAACTTCATGGCCTCGTTGAGTCTCATCTCAGGCTGATTTACCCCCCTGACCTCGCCGGCGAGTCCCACCTCGCCAAAGACCACCAGGTCGCGGCTGATGGGACGGTTCAGAAAGCTCGACATCATGGCCGACACGATCCCCAGATCTGCGGCCGGCTCATCCACCTTCAGCCCCCCGGCCACATTGACGAAGATATCCTGATCGCCCAGTTCCATGCCCAGCCGTTTTCCCAACACGGCTACAAGAAGTGAAATCCGATTGTGATCCACGCCGATGGCCGTTCTGCGCGGCATGCCGAGGGGGCTGGGTCCCACCAGGGCCTGAATCTCCACCAGGAGGGGGCGGGTCCCTTCCATACATGAAATCACCGCAGATCCCGGCACGTCTTCCGGCCTCTCCTGAAGAAAAATCCTCGAAGGATTGCCAACCGCATCCAACCCCGAGTCCGTCATCTCGAACACGCCGATCTCGTTGGTGGAGCCGTACCGGTTCTTGACGGCCCGCAGAATTCGGAACAGGTGGCCCCGGTCCCCCTCAAAATAGAGGACGGTGTCCACCAGATGCTCCAGGACCTTGGGTCCGGCGATGGCCCCGTCCTTTGTCACATGTCCCACTAAAAAGACCGGAATCCCTGTTCCCTTGGCATAGGTCATCAACCGGGAGGCCACCTCCCTGACCTGCCCCACACTTCCGGGAGCCGAGGCCAAATCCTCCGTATACATGGTCTGGATCGAGTCCACCGCCACGATATCCGGCTTTAAGGGGCCCAGATGCTCCAGAAAATCCTCTATGCAGGTCCCCGTCATAACATACAGGTCTTCGGAATGGATGCCGAGTCTCTCGGCCCTCAGTTTGATCTGCTGGGCCGATTCCTCACCTGAAAGGTACAAGGCCCGCAATTTCTGGCGGGCCAGACGGTCCAGCACCTGAAGAATAATGGTCGATTTTCCAATTCCGGGGTCCCCGCCGATCAGGATCAGAGAGCCGGGGACCACGCCCCCGCCAAGGGTCCGGTCGAATTCAGAGAGACCGGTTTTTAGCCGCATCTCAGCGGCCAGGGAAATGGCATCCAGACGCTCTGCCTGACCCATCGTTGACGAGGCCCGGCGGGTCTCTTTCCCCGGCGCCTTGCGGACCTCCTCAACCATACTGCTCCACTGGCCGCAGTCAGGGCATCGGCCCAGCCACTTGACGGCCTCATACCCGCAGTTCTGGCAGACAAAGCTCGTTTTTTCCTTCTTGGTCATGATGACAGATAGTGCCCGGATGAAGCCCTCTTACTCCCACCGGCCATCGTCTCTCCTCCTGAGATCCGTGTAACCGACCGTCCCCCGATCCGTGATAAACGAACTCAACAGCCAGTTCACCAGGCTGATAAGCAGGGCGCCCCATACGGCCGACCAGAACCCGTGCACCTCAAATCCCGAAATGACGCCCGAGGCCATTTTTAAAAGGACCGCATTGATAACAACCGTAAAAAGACCCAGGGTCAGGATATTGATGGGGAGGGTCAGGATAAGGAGGATCGGCCGGAAAAAGACGTTCAGCACGCCCAGGATAGCGGCAGCGAAAAAGGCACTGAAAAACCCGCTCACCTCGATCCCGGTTATCAGATAAGAGGCAATCGTAATCGCAGCAGTCAAAATCAACCATCTGACAAGTAATCCCATAAATGGTTCCTCCCGGTCCTAATGGAAAATATTAACTCAACAGCTATGTCGGCATGTCTCGCCTATGGGGGCAGCCCGACATTCGGCGCAACTCACCCATTCGAACAAACAGCGGAATAATCTATTCCCGCCTTCCCCGGAATGAAGGAAGCGTGAATTTGCACATGAATGATGCCGAGATTTCCTTGTTTTTCACGACAGAAAACCGGGGAATACGGTACTGACTGGTTCAATATATTGCGAGACCCTTTGACGGCAGCGTGAAGGATTAAGTTGCTGTATCAAGGAATATGCCACGGCCAATCTTCATCAGACACAGAGTCATTCTATTGTATATGCGTTCGCAATGTCAAACGTTCCCAAGACCCCGCAGGAATTCTCGTTACGAGACACACCCGGCCCGGTCAACATTCTGTGTGAGTGGCATCTTGCCACGACTTTTCGGGACTCGGAAGCCGTTCCCACAGGCCATTTTCCCAAAATGAGAATTGCTGAAAACCCCGTGTCCCAAAATACAGAGGTCGATTGCGTCATCGCCTTGTCTGTATCGGAACACCAGCATGGAACACCGGGGATTCTTTTTTCTTGAACCGGCGACAAATTCAGGTTATTTTCCGCGTAAAAGGTTATGGGGTTCAGGGAATCAAGGTTGGGGGTGTCGTTTCCACCTTCGATGTTGGACATTCGATGTTCGATGTTCCTTTCTTAATCACCAAGGAGGTCTTTCATGTTGCGAATTGGGTTTGTCGGATGGCGGGGGATGGTTGGGTCGGTCCTCATGGGCCGGATGAAAGAGGAGCAGGACTTCAAGGGGTTTGAGCCGATCTTTTTCACCACTTCCAATGAGGGCGGAAAAGGTCCGGACGTGGGTCTCGATATCCCGCCATTGAAAAAGGCCAATGACATCGATCTCCTCTCTTCACTCGATATTGTCGTCACTTGTCAAGGGGGCGATTACACCAAAGACGTCTATCCCAGGCTGAAAGCGACCGGCTGGAAGGGTTACTGGATCGATTCGGCCTCGGCCCTGCGACTTGCCGACGACGCCATTATTGTCCTCGATCCGGTGAACAGGGCCGTCATCAACGCCGGTCTGGCCTCCGGCATCAAAACCTATGTCGGCGGCAACTGCACGGTCAGTCTCATGCTCATGGGACTCTCAGGCCTGTTTGCGGAGAACCTGATTGAATGGATATCGGCCATGACCTATCAGGCCGCCTCGGGAGCAGGGGCCAAAAACATGAAAGAACTCATCTCCCAGATGCTCGTTCTCGGTAACGCCTCAAAGGCCCTGCTGAGCGACACCGAATCTTCGGCCATCGAAATAGACCGGCTGGTGACCGAGCAGATGCGGGGAGCCGCCTTCCCTACCGACAACTTTCTGGCCCCCCTGGCCGGGAGTCTTATCCCCTGGATCGACTCCCCCATGGAATCAGGCCAGACCAGAGAGGAATGGAAAGGCCAAGTTGAAACCAACAAGATCCTGAACACCCAAAAGCCGATCCCGGTCGACGGACTCTGTGTGCGGGTGGGGGCCATGCGGTGTCACAGCCAGGGCCTCACCATCAAGCTGACGAAGGACGTACCCTTAAACGAGGTGGCAGAGATCATCCAAAAAGGAAACCCGTGGGTGTCCCTGGTCCCCAATGACAAGGATTCCACCCTGAAATACCTGACCCCGGCGGCGGTCAACGGGACCCTCACCGTTCCGGTGGGAAGACTTCGAAAAATGCTCCTGGGACCCGAATATGTGGCGGCATTCACTGTTGGGGATCAGCTTCTGTGGGGAGCGGCCGAGCCGATACGGAGGATACTCAACATCGTCATCGAGCACCTGTCGTAGCCGTTCAGCCAGAGTGCGTTTTTCGACACGGGAACCGGAATGTGTTGACAAACCGAACCCCGTGACTTAAATAGATTCCGAATATATACCATGCGGAAGTGGAAAGCTCACTGGTGGGGCTCCCGGACTTCAAATCCGGTGTACCGGGCTAAAACCCTGGTAGGTGGGTTCGATTCCCATGCACTTCCGCCATAACGAACTGACATAATTAGAGAAACTTTCCAAAGAAACTACCCCCAAATTACCCCCCAGACTGTCCCCAACCGTTTTAATGAAAAGAAAGATCTTATTCGCGCCCACCTCACTACCGAAATCGCCGGCATGGAAACACGCGGTCAAGCCCGGCGAGCCGAGCGCGTGCCAATGTGAGGGGGGCGTCTTTTATCATTGGCAATCAATCACTGACCCTCCGCAGGCATGTCTCACGCTTATGGCTGTCTAATCGTGACCTTCGCGCCCTGTTCGAAATGGGCCCCGTCCTGAATCTGGACCAGAGGCGACTTAAAGGTTACCTGAGCACCGTATTTCACGATCACTCCCGGACCAATTGTCAGGGATTGCGTCGCTATGCATTCTCCCACACAGTTGGACAGGAAAACGGCATTTCTGAGGAAGACCATGTCGCCGGAGCAGGCCGGGCAATATATGTTATCATCACACGCGTTGCCAAAACCGTCCCCATCCGTGTCTGTCTGATCCAGATTGCTTACGCCAGGGCAATTGTCTTGAAAAACATGAATGCCATCATTATCAGGGTCCACACTGAAATCGAGCGTATTGGCACTGATGTGGGTCACGAATTTGGAAAAATCGTCCATATCGTACTGGTTGAAATCAAACCCCGCAGTCAGACCGAGAGAAAAAACCGATTGGGTCCAGACCAGTTGGTCGTCGTCGACTGTCTGTTCGGGGAACGGCAGCACCCCTGGCGCCGTGGGTGGGAGTATGGGTAGATCAAAGGAAAAACTGGCGCCGGCCCCAAACAGGGTCCATAGGATGTCCGTTTCTTCCACGGTGGCGCCCTCCTCTGCACCCGGCCGCGTATCCGGAACAGTGGTCACAACGGACAATAAAGAGATGTTCAGGTCCGGTTGCGGGCTGCCCGACCGGGTTACATTTGAGAAGGAGAACCGTTTGCCTGTCACTGCTTGCAACTGCACGGGTGTGAAAAAGGATTCTAACGTAAGCGTGGGAAGCGTGGACGGTGAATAGGCACTTCTGTCAACAATGCCGGTCATATTTTTTAAGTCCGTAATCTCGTCGCTGTAAGCCAGCGCCACAGCCAGATATCGGGTGTCCGAAAATGGTCCCGTTCTGTTGACGGTCCCCAAAACGGTCGATGTGGGCGCGCCCCCGGTCGCCGATTTAAAATCCATCAGAAAAAGCCCACCTGATCCTCCCGGGGCCACGGTCAGGTCCCCGTTGATCTCCCCGGCAGAAACCAACAAAAGATTCGATCCGACCGGCGTATTGAGGGTGTTCAGCGTCAGGTTATCCTGAAGGGGGCGCCCATGTCAATATTCTGCTCGATATCCCCGGTGATGGAGACTCCTCGCGCCAGGCCGAGCTTGATGGGTTCAACGCTGAACAGGTCGAAGGTACCCCCGGTCAGCTCACTTACAGGCGCCTCCACTCCCAGGGAAAAAAGGTCCTGGAAACTCCCAGTGGGGAGGGAGAGCTGGTATGTGGGCTTGGAGATGGTAACCTGAAGAATAACCGTCTCTTCCTGAGTGGGGATGACAATGTTTTCAGGTACATAATAGGTCTGACCGAAAATTTCCAATGGGACCTCTTCAGACAGAAGCGACGAGAAATCCAGGCTCATCAGATCTTCCAGGGTCATGGTGGGGATTACCAGTGCGGCCTGCAGCTGTCCGTCGTCGTCTATACCATCAAAACTGGTCAAGGATCCGGTTACCTGGGACGTACCCGTGGCAGGGGTTCTGGGTTGCAGGGGAATGACCACCTGAGAGGCATTGACCTCAAGGAAGGAAAAAAAACGGTAGCCTGCAGCGCCCGCAGTGACGGTCTGGGGTCCAATGAGGGCCGAGTCGGTAAAGGTAATCTGGCCACTATTATCGGTTGTTCCGTAATTGCCGGCAAAGGGCAGTCCTGGTTTTGATCCCACCATCACAAAGGCGCCCGGAAACGGATCGCCGGAGTCTGCTTTAACCACAGTGACCTGACATGCCCCTGCAACAGGCCCGCCCCCGGTGCCTCCGGGGGTCTCCGCTGCCACCGCCTTTTTAAAGATAACTGCCTCAGTAAGGCAGCAAAAAACAAAAAGGACCCAAATGGCAAAGACGAGGGACCTGAACGAAGGTGCATGAGTCTCGGGATGATGTGAAAAAGTGATAACGATACTACGAATGCGAGTACCAAACGTGTCTATGCTTGGCATATTTTCTCCCCCTTGGCAATTAAACCTGGATGCGAGATGTTGCCTTGTCTCCGTTTGATTGACAAGGCTGCCAGATCTGGCATTCTACCTCGCACCCAGACCTGTCGATGATCTTCCATGATGAGCGCATCTCAGCGCCTGATGAAACGATTGCAATCAGTATACCTTTGTTGCCTTATCAATAAAATAGAAAAACGCCACACGCAGGGCAATGAGCAGAAAAATCTTCATTTTGCCTTGACTTTTTCATGCTGGGGGCGCTTCATACTTTTAAATTCGTTCATCGATAATCACCGGTCAGCCCAAATGAAGGATCAAGGCCCTGAGAATGGGGAGAGCCCTTATGATACCTAAAAAAATTCACCTTCTATTTGTATGGGCAGCGGTTGCATGTGCCTTACCCACACTGTCGGCCTTTCCCAATGACAGATCCACGGATTCCGAGGCGCCTGCCAGATACCACGTGGAAAGGGGCAACGACTATTTTAACAAAGGCTTTTACGAGGCACTGCCCAAAAAGAAAGAGGATGAGGCATCGCACCATTTTGAACAGGCTGTGTCAGAATTCCAAAAGGCGATCGCCCTGGATAAGGATTCTGTGGAGGCCCACCGTAAACTGGCCAGGGTATACTACGTTCAAAAAAGGTATTTGGAATCCGCTCGGGAATACCGGAAAGTGACGGATCTGATGCCATCGGACATAGATGCCTATGTCCTCACCGCACTGGCCTACACCCGGGTGAAACAGTATGAACAGGCGATCGAACGCCTCACCGCAGCCAAGGGCGTTACCGACGATAAGGCCATTTTGGAGAAGCTGGACGACTACATCACCAGGATAGAACAGGAACAAAGATCGGTAGATGAGAAATAAATGGGTGTCCTGTCCATGAAGCCTCGATTGAGAAGGCCGGCCCTTTTGGTGCCAGCCTTGGTTTTTTTCAACCTTTGTTTGGGACTTACGCCTCCCGCATGGTCCGCAGACCCCCACTCTGCCTTCTACAGCGCACGTAACGACAGGATTTTCTGGTTTATCCATATCTCCGATATCCATATCGGGGCAACGGGGACCCAGGACAGTGACAATCTGCGATGGATCGTCAATGAGGCCAAAACCGTTATCGATCCAAGCTTCATTGTGGCAAGCGGCGACTTAACGGATTCCACCAATGGAAATGCTTTCGGTTACCCCGATGGCCCCTATCAGGAAGAATGGGATGAATACAAGGCGATCCTAAATCCAGCCGGGATGGATGCAGGCTTCTATTATGACATGCCCGGGAACCACGAGGCCTATAACGATCAGTTTTTTTCCTACTATCTGGCAAACGCCGTTCAGGGCCAGGCCACCGGTCGAACCCAGATTTCGTGGACCCGGGACTTTGGTTTTGGCAAATATCATTTCCTGGGCATCAACACGGCCGGCAATACCGGCGAGCCGTTTAGCTTCTCTTCTCCCTGGGGTGACCCTGCCGGCCTGGATCCAGATGAACTGACCTTCATCCACTCTGAGCTGGTACAACACCAGGATGCCGATCTCACCCTCATATTTGGGCACCACCCCCTGTCAGATACCGGCGGAAGCACCGACACCTGGCTTTTTTATGGCCAGGAGGCCTTTGTGGCTTATATGGACACATATGGGGCGTCTTTATACGGGTATGGACACACCCACCGGTTCAAAGAAGAGATTTTTTCCGGTAATGATTACACAGGATTCATGCAGGGGGATGGAATCCATTATTTCAATATCGCATCCCTGGGCAAGTCCACTGATCATCAGTACAGCATCATGGCCGTGGATTGCAACGGGATATCGATCGCCACGCAAAATGTCATGACATGGCCGGTGGTGATGATCACGGCGCCTCTAAATAAGGACTTTGGACAGAACACCAACCCGTATGTCTATGATGTCCCAGGTTCCGAAAAAAACCCTCTCCGGGCATTGGTTTTCGATCCAAATGCCCTAACCGGCGTGCGATACAGGATTGATGCGTCCGGAGACTGGCATTCCATGGACCCTGTATCCGGAAACCCGCATCTGTGGGAGGCCATGTGGGATGCATTTTCCCTTGCAGAAGGCCCGCACACGATAGCAGTCGAGGCCGCCTCCGTCTCTGGCACGGGCACGGCCGTTATCCAGGTGAACCTTGTTAATGCCACCACATTATACGCAAGCAGCAGCGGCACGTGTGGAACGAAGAATCCCTGCTACCGGTTCATTCAAGACGCCATTAATGCCGCCCGGACCGGCGCTATCATACGGATAGCAGAAGGGACATACAGCGAATCCCTCACCGTGAACGCATTCAAATCACTGATCCTCCAGGGCGGGTGGGATACGAGATTCGAGACTCAGGCCGGCGCCACCATCCTGCGAAACGCCCCTGAGGTGCCGGAGGGCTCGTTGACGCTGCAGTCGCTGACAATCAAGCCGGAATAAAGGGCGAGGTCCGCTTTCTGGGACGACCGCCTTGCTGTGAGAGCAAGGGTATTTGTTTTGGACTAAAATAGAATCTTCATGGGCCATGGGGAAGTGGAAAGCTCACTAGTGGGGTCCCGGACTTCAACTCAAGCGTACCGGGCTAACACCCTGGTAGGTGGGTTCGATTCCCATGCACTTCCGCCATAATGCTTCCAATAGGTTAGGTAACTTCGTTAAAGCGGGGTGCCCTTTTTATATTTAACTGTATGAGCTGCCATAAACTGTCAAATTGTACTGTTTTTTTAGGACGATTTCAGGAAGGTTCTTCCTCACAAACAAGATTTCTCCAGTCCATTTTCAGCAACATCCAGTTCTCCCGGTTCCGGCACTTTATCAGAGAAGGGAAAGAGGATGCAAAAATGGTCCATAGCCACCCCGAAACCCTGTTGCTCCACATAGATGGAGAACGGGGTTTTGTATTTTGCGGCCCCCGGAGACCTGTACTGACAAAGACCCTCGTCCGGAGCGTAACCAAGGAATAGGCAACACAACCAGACTCGTAACATGTAACTTACATTTCGCACGTTTGAAACATGATTCTGTGAATTACGTTGAATCAGGATTTTGCAATGAGGCTGGATTTTTGAACAGCCACCATTGGTCTTGGATGGTTGAGTATGCTGAGGTAGAAACACTCAGCAATCTGAGTACGGTTTCGTGTAATGCAGTAACCCCTTTCAGTGTTGCCTGAATGATTTTGTTTTCCTTTTCAATCAGGGCGAGATGAACTCTTTCAAAAAAATACTTG
>CAYLJZ010000033.1:0-32356 GCA_964384085.1 uncultured Desulfobacteraceae bacterium | reverse complement strand
TGTTACCCTCTTTTGACGGCTTTTGTATGGATTCTTAGTAGCAGATACAAATAAGGCGATCCCGGACAGCTTGCATGGGATGTATCTAAAATGGCTTCGCTTTTATCTGGACTTTTGCCAAAAGTATCATGTGCCGCCGAAATACGAAAAGAGCCTGCCCCCCTTCATCGAAAAATTGCGGGATAAACGGCAATCCCAGGCCCAACAGGAACAGGCTGTAAAAGCAGTCAATCTGTATTACCAACTTCTTAAAGAAATGGGCATCCCTTACCAGGCGTCGCTGCGCCGACCCGCCATCCCTCAGGGACAAAATCCATTAAATGACAAAAAACAAAATGCGATGGATTCAGCGCCGGCCACACGGGTTCAATACAAACAAGTCATGCCGCCACCGGCCGACCTTTCCGGCCCATCGCCCAGCGTGCAAAGCCCGCCAAAACCCTTTGGTTTGTCGGAAACGGTTTCTCCTAAACCGCAAAGCATGATCGATTCCGCATCTGTTCAGGCAAAGCCGATAACCGGGGCTTCCTGGAAATCAGAATATGCTAAATTGGCGGATGAAATCCACGTACGGCATTATTCGCCAAAAACCCTGAAGACGTATCAGGGATGGATGCGAAAATTCCAAGCTTTTACCCACAGCAAGGCGGCGGAGTTTCTCTCAACCGATGATGTAAAGGAATTTCTGACATTTTTAGCCGTAACGCAAAAGGTTTCGGCAACCACTCAAAACCAAGCCTTTAATGCGCTGTTATTTTTTTATCGTCACGTTCTGCGCAAAGAATTCGGAAAGGTCGACGGGGTTGTCCGGGCGAAGCGAAAACCTTATATCCCGGTCGTTTTATCCCGTGAAGAAATCGATGCTGTTTTGAAGTATCTGGTGCCGCCTTATGACCTTGTCGTAAAATTGATTTATGGATGCGGGTTAAGGCTATTTGAATGCCTGGGGCTTCGTGTGCATTGCATGAATTTTGACGCGGGCGTTTTAACGGTTCATGACGGCAAGGGGCAAAAAGACCGGACCGTGCCCCTCCCGCGGACTGTTCTTCCGGAACTCCAGGCTCATCTCGAGTCTTTGAAAGACCTTCATCAAAGGGACCTGAATCGGGAATATGCCGGTGTTTTTCTGGTGAACGCATTGGAGCGAAAATATAAAAACGCGGCCAAAGAGTTTGTCTGGCAGTGGTTTTTCCCAGCCAGGCAATTGACCCGGGAGAACACGACCGGGGAATACCGGCGGTATCATTTACATGAAACGCACGTACAGAAGGCGATAAAACAGGCAGTGAACGCTGCCCGGATTTGCAAGCGTGCGAGCGCCCATACATTTCGCCACAGCTTTGCCAGTCATCTGCTCCAGAAGAATTATGACATTCGAACGATTCAGGAACTCCTGGGGCATAGTGATGTGAGGACCACCATGATTTACACCCATACCATTAAAAGCCAGACCCTAAAAGAGGCAAAAAGCCCGCTTGATTTTTGACGGATGGATCGAAAATTTCAGGGCCATTCACTATGAAAAGGATTCACCGATGCGCGCCGTTGATTTAGCGATGGAGGAATTGTTAAAAATCGATCCGAAAAAAGGCGGCCGACGGGACGCTCTTTAGTAATTCAATTGAAAAGGGGAGGCATTGTCAGGCTATTAGGTTCCCAGAGCGGTCTTGGGAATGGCAGTGATAAATCATGCCGAGGAGGTCACAAATCGATGCGGTTGGCGCATTTCACCACCGGCCACGCACTTCCCACCTCGCATCCAGCCCCCTGCCCGCCAATGCCTAACTGGCTATGGCAGGCGGGTGAATATGCTGGATGTGAAGGGGGGAGCGGTGTGGGCGAAGGGGAAGCATCTGCGGACTGTGAAGGCCCGGAGTCTGTTGTGCTGCTGGGCCGTGAGGGAGTTGGGGGCGCCCATGTCTTCCATAGGGCGCAAGCTGTGAATATCCGCTCCATCTGTGAGCGAATCCGTTATCGGCGGCCAACAGATTCCAGAGGGGAGAGGACGCCGCCTGTTGGAAACCGAAGAATCTAATAGCGTGCCCATAGACCATAGACTCACGTATCCCCTATGAGTTGCCGCACCAAGTTGGGGCGAGACCCCGTAAAACATTCTTGACAAGGCCATCAGAAAACCCTATGGTCTTTCGCGATCTTTCCAGTCTTCAGGCCGTAGTTCACAGGGTGTGCGATGAGGTGCCAGATGAGAGTAATAGGGCTATGGATTCTGTCTTTTGTTTTTGTCTGCATTTCTGAGAACCCCCTATGGGCGGTCGAATCCCGCTCTGAAACCAAGATCTCAATGCGAACAGCGCACGTGTCGGCGAAGGGACGGGTTTCGTCCAAAGGGGATGGTAAAGAACGAAATAAGGCGACCCCGAAAACGAGAAAAAGCGACGCGAAACCCATGCCGCCGTTGGACGATGCCCCTTTCACGGCAGAGGTTTCGCTTCTCCCGGTGCTGAAGGAGGCCAAGGCACGGCTGGCAAAGGAGAAGGTGGGTTATTTCCCGGCCCGGGACGGAATGCCGGCCAGGCGCGAATTGAAGCTCGCCCTCGCAGACTTCCGAACAGGAAAGATACGGATCGTCCCCGGTTATGAAGAAAATCACGAGTTATTCTTGAACGATTCCATGGTTCTCCACTCCGTGGACTGGTGGAACGGGTTCAACTCCTCCATCGACATCCTGAAGCCCGATCATACGGCCGTTGTCGGTCTCCTCTATGCCATAGACCCCAGGCGCAAGGCCTCATTGCTAAGGGAGTCGATTCTGTATACCCCTTACTCCAGGGCTCTTCTGCAGCCGGAACTGGTGGAAGCCGGTAGCGCCTACCTGCGCGGAAAGATCAGACAGGCTCGAAAAGAGCTGCGCCATGTCAACTCCAGAGCCGCAAGCGAAACGTCGTTGGAAAGGGCGCCCTGCTTTACGGATGAGGATTACTTGAACCTGATCCTGGCCGAACATATGGACCCGGGGGCCTTTCGTTTCATCACCGATGAAGGGGCGTCGGATAATCAGGAGACAGAAAAGGCCCTCGGCCGGCTCGTGAAACGGATCCTGGTGATCATAGGCGCCAATCAGGAAGATGCTTACCGTTTCACGGGGAACTACGCGAGCGCCCGCGGCCTTACCCAGTTTACGCCTATTGGAATGAGGGTGGTCTGGAACGGATACAGTTCCGCGGACATTCCCAGGGATTTTTTCGAAGCCACGGCCGATCATCTTCTGGCCATCAAGGCTGAGATTTGCCTGCTCGATCATTACGTTGCTGAAATGCTCCGCTTCTATCCTCGTTTGTCAGGATCGGGTGTCGAGAAGTACAGTGCGGGCGCCTGCTACAATGGGGGACCCAAAAGAGTCGTTTATGGTCTCAAAAACTTTGGGGTGGAGTGGCTCCATCCGCAGGCCCGCCTCTCTCTGCTGAGCGAAGCGGGATCACTCTCGCCAAGAGAGACTGGCGAACTGAATTGGCTGGAGAGAAATCGGACCCATGAGACCTTTATCTATCTGAACAAGATTCATGCCATCGAACGGCTTCAGGCAAAACAGAGAGAAAATCCCAATCCCTTTGGCGCCCCCCATCGTGAGGGCGAGGCTTGTGTAAAGCCCGATGATGCCGCCTGGGCCCGGGCAGGGGGGCAAGGGGAGCCTGAACATCACTATTCCTTCCATCAAATCGCCGACACTTCACGATAACAAGGGTTCCACACCTGTATCCTCTTCAAGGGAATGCAGATCGCCTGGCGCCTCCGCCAAGGTGCCGGAACGTGGTGCGGGAATTGGATGGGAGAAAGCGAATCCTCAATTCCAAAAAAATTGTCAACCTGACTGCCAACAGACTCGGGACTCCTTACCGACCTGAAACAGGGACGAAAATGGCCGTTGACAATGGACCTGGTTTTACCTACCATGGCCCAAACCTTTTCCGCGAATTGTACGCAGGGGGCCGGAACCGATCTTGAAACACCCAAAAGTGATTGTTATTGCTCAAAACCAGCCATTGGACAACGACACCCATTTAAGGCGGAAACTGGCCGATGCTGAGGACAGGGCCGAGAGACAATCGCATCGGTTTCCGGACCTGGATCTGCCAGCCATTCAAAAGGGCGTCCATCGGAACCTCATCGAATCCCTTCTCTTTGTCGACGGCCGATATATGGACCTCCTGGACCTGATGAATTATGTCAGGGCGGGTCGCCGATCCCCCAAAATTACGCCGGACAATGTGGCCGAATATTATTCCCTCGCCAATACCGTGACATTGAATGGCATCTACCTGCATCAATACCTCCGTGCCCATGGATATGATCCGATCATTGTTCAAAACTATGCCACGGCCAATCTCCCCCAACTCCTTGACGAGGACCCGCTGGCAGTCTGCATTTCCTCCAATTTCATCTTCATGAACGATATCAATGAGATGGCCGGCGTAATCAAAGGACATGCCCCCCAGGTTCCTGTCATTGCAGGAGGAATGCTGGTCAAAAAGGTCCTCAATGACGGGGAGAATTTCTCAGAACGGACCCTGGACTTTATGAGCGGTTTTCACGGCCACGTGGATGCATTTGTGGTGGAGGCCAAGGGGGAGGCGACCCTGGTGAAGCTCCTGGCGGCCCTGAGACAAGGGCGGGAACTCCACTCAGTCCCCAATCTGGCCTATTTCAATGGACAGGGGCGGATGGTCTTCACTCGAAGGGAAGAGGAAGAGATCTCTATGGATGAGACCGCGATCGCATGGGATCAGGTCCCGAAGGAATACCTGCGCAAGATTCTTCCTCTCAACAGCAGCCGGGGATGCTACTATCGCTGCCGTTTTTGCACCTATCACTGGCTGTTTCCCGAGGTCCATTACAAATCCATGGATGTTCTGCGGGATGAGCTGAAAAAAATCGATGCACTGGGATTTGTCACACACGTCCGCTTTACCGACGACAATTTCACCGCCAACAGGGCCAGGATGAAGGCCGTACTGGAGATGATAATCGCCGAAGGGTTACAGTTTACCTGGTCGTCATTTGCCCGTGCCAGCGCCCTGAGACCGGAGCTGGTGAGACTCATGAAGGCCTCCGGGTGTGAATTTGTCGATCTGGGGCTCGAATCCGGAAGCCAGATCATCCTGGACAACATGGACAAGCGGCTGAGCAAGGAACAGTCGCTGGAAGCGATCCGAATGCTCAACGATCACGGTATCGAAGGAAGGGGGAGCTTTATTGTCGGCTACCCCGGCGAGACCGTCGACACATTTTTGGAAACCGTTGATTTCATAAACGAAAGCGGCCTCCCCTATTATCATCCCTATCTCTTCTACTATACGGGAAACACCCTGGTGCATCAGGAACGAGAGGCCCTGGGACTGAAAGGCCTTGGACTGGCATGGCGGCATCATACCATGGATTCCATAGAGGCATCGCGGTTGATGGCCCAAATGCCGGAACGAATTGACCGGAGCTTTACCGATGGCCAGGCCTATGTCGAGGAGATCTATAAGCTCCTTCGAGGAGAAGGATATTCCCCTGAAGAGATAAAAACGCTTTTTAAGTTGAAGAGAACCTTGCAGTTGGGTATAAAGGGGGCGATATCGAAGGATCAACCTTCAGGAACAGAAGAGATTTTTTTGGAACTGGAGACCCTGGTCAGATGACGGGCGGGGAAAATGGACATCGGGATCCTGAGCGTACAAGACGAGAAATACCCCCCCAACCAGCGGTTGATAGAGGCCGCATTCCAGGCCGGGCATAGAGCCAGGCTCATCCACACCCGCGACTGCCTCTCAGAGATCGACCGTGGCAGGGTCACCATAGCCATAAATGGGTGTGAGCGGCCGGATGTCCTTCTGCCCAGAATCGGCGCTACCATCAACGACTATGCCCTGGGGGTCGTTCGCCAGTTTGAGCTTTCGGGGATCCCTGTGGTCAATGGTTTTAGCGCGATCCTCTTGGCGCGACACAAATTTCTGAGCCTTCAGACCCTGGCCAGGGCCGGCCTCCCAGTGCCGAATACACGGCTGGTGGTAAACAGAAGGGGGTTTCAAGAGGCTGTGAAGGGGCTTGGGGGCTACCCGGTGGTGGCCAAGATGCCAAGCAGCAGGCAGGGGAGCGGCGTGGTCCGCATCGATTCAGGGGTCATGTCCGAATTCCTCATGGAGAACCTCCAGGACAACTCCCGAGGGGTTCTTGTCCAAGAGTATCTGGCCCCAGAGGGGCGTAGAGATATTCGAGCCTTTGTCGTGGGCGGGCAGGTCGTGGGAGCCATGGAATTGAGCCCACTTGAGGGAGATTTCAGATCCAATATTCATCTGACGGGGTTGGGAAAAGGGCTCACTCTGGACCCAGACCTGTCGGAACTTGCGATCCGTTCGTCCGACGTCTTGGGGCTGGAGATCGCCGGGACAGACATCATCGTTGACAAAGCTGGGGCGCCTAACATCATTGAAGTCAATTATTCACCAGGATTCAGGGGGCTGGAACAGGCCACCGGTATGGATATCGCCTCCCGGATTATTGGATATGTGTCGGACAACCTCATAACGGGAAAATCATGCATATCGCCTTTGTGATGGACCGGCTGGAGTCTATTGAGCCTGAAATGGAGACCACCAGCCATTTGATGTATGAATGCAACCAGAGGGGGCATTCCGTCTATTTTCTCGAACCCCATGACATCTACATTCGGAAAAAATCGGTGGTCGCCAGGATGCGCAATATTACGGTGCAACCTGGCCTCTCCATGAAACAATACTGGCGGGCGCTGATCAAATGTCTTAAAAAAGACGAACTCATATTCGAAACCATAACCGACCTGGATGCCCTCTTTCTGAGAAAGAATCCGCCTCTTGTGTACCAGACCATGGAATTTCTCTCGTCAGTGAGCGACAAGGTCTTTCTGATCAACAGCGCTGCAGGCCAGATCCTGGCCAACAGTAAACTCTATATCCTCAACTTCCCGGATATCATTCCTGAGACCCATGTTTCGCGGGATCCGGCAAGGCTCAGGAAAATCATCAATGATTTCGGGGGCGCCATGGTGGTCAAACCACTTGCGCGATACGGGGGCGAAGGGGTCATCAAGGTGAGCGTCAAGGACCAGGAAAACCTCCACTCCCTGATCAATTACTATGTCAAGGCCTACCGTGCCTATCCGGAAAGAGAGGCAATTATGGTTCAGGAATACCTGGATGTGGTGGGCATGGGGGGGGATGTCCGGATTCTCCTGTTAAACGGAGAGATCCTGGGGGCCATGAGACGAAAACCCCGCAACGGGGAATTCAGAACCAATATCCATGCCGGGGCAAGGGCCTTCAAGCACGATTTGACCGATCCGGAGCGTGAGATCTGCCGGGCAATTAAACCCAGGCTGGTGGAGGACGGTCTCTTTTTTGTGGGAGTTGACGTCATCGCCGACAAACTGGTGGAAATCAATTGCCTCAGCCCGGGGGGCATTCCCCGCATCAACCGGCTCGACAAGGTAAAGCTGGAGGTAGATGTCATCGATTTTATCGAACAGAGGGTCGCTGAGATGAAACGACGGGCACGATGTTTGTGAGCGTGACAACTGACGAAACCATTTAGCCATAGAAAGGAAAAATGATGCGCCCTATGAATCAAAGACAAGCAAGAGACCCCCGCCGTTGGGTCCTTATGGTTGCGTGTGCCGTCATGGCATTTTCGGGCATTTTCTTTGCCGGTTCCGTGGCCTCTGCAGGGGAAACGCTCAAGATGGGGATCCTGGAAGAGCCTAAGACCCTCAACGTCTGGCGGGCCACGGATGCATGGTCCAATAAGGTCCTGGGACTGTTGTATCAACCTCTGTATGTACGGGATCCCAAGACCCTGGAGTTGATTCCCTGGCTGGCAGCGGAACAGCCCGTCTTTGATGAAAAGGAACTCACCTACACTCTCAAGCTCCGGCCCGCTAAATGGTCTGACGGCACAGAGGTCACCTCAGATGACGTAGCCTTCACCGGGAATTTCATTAAAGAGTTCAAAATCCCGCAGGATTATTCGAAATGGAATTTCATCAGCAAAATCGAAACGCCGGACAAACAAACGGTGAAGTTTTATCTCAAGGAACCGGAGGCGACCTTTCTCAGCCGAACGCTGACCACCCCGATTGTTCAAAAAAAGGAATGGGTCGATCGTATCGAGGCAGCGAAAAAAACTGAAAAACCGCTCGGGACGATCCTCAATGAGAAGATAGACATCCCGGTCAGCAGCGGGCCCTTCATTCTGAAGGAGTGGCGGGAAGGGTCCTATCTCTTCCTTCAGAGGAACCCCCATTTTTTCGGGACGCGTCAGACGATCCAGGGCCGACTGTTGGGACCCCATATCGACGGCATCATCTTCAAGGTGTTCGGGACCTCTGATGCGGCTATTTTGGCGCTGAAGAAAGGGACGATCGATATGTTCTGGTGGGGAGTCCAGCCAGGGTATATGGAGGATCTGAGGTCCAATCCGGATATCGAGCTGTTCCAGAACGAAAAGAGTTCTCTCTATTATATGGGGTTCAATGTCAGAAAGCCTCCGTTCAACGAGCCCAACCTGAGACGGGCCATCGCCACCCTGGTGGATGAGGATTTCATTATCAAACGGATCCTTCAGGGATACGGGGTAAAGATGTATTCCATTGTCCCGGCGGGAAACGCCTTCTGGTATTGCCCGGATGTCCCCAAATATGGCGTGGGGCTCGACAGGGAAAGTCGCATCAAGAAGGCTTTCGAGATCCTTCGCGATGCGGGGTACACCTGGAAGGTCGCTCCGATTGACGCCTCGGGAAAGGTGGTGAGCGGAGAAGGGATCAAGCTCCCGAACGGCCAACCGATGGAGAATTTTACCATCCTGACGCCCCCCGCCGACTATGATCCCCACCGGGCCATGTGCGGCATGATGATGCAGGAATGGCTTCGAATGGTGGGTATCCCGGCCTATTCCAAGCCGATGGCCTTCGGGGCACTGCTGCAGCAGGTCAAGGCGCGTCATGACTTTGATGCCTTTGTCATGGGGTATGGCAATCTCTCGCTGGACCCCGATTACCTGCGGAATTTCTTCCTGTCAAGCAACGACAAACCCAATGGATGGAATATGAGCGGTTATAACAATCCTGAGTTTGACAAGCTCGCGGATCAATCTGCGCAGGCCATGGACCGCGACAAGCGGCAGGCATTGATATGGGAGATGCAGAAAATTGTCATGAGGGATGTGCCCTATCTCCCGCTCTATAACCCGAACCTGATCGAGGCCGTTCGCAAGGGGGGATTCACCGGATGGGTCCAGATGCTGGGCGGGGTTGGCAACCTCTGGACGTTTTGCGAGCTGAAACCGGCAAAGTAGCGCGGAGCGAAAAGCGGCGTAGTCAAAGAACAGAGGGCACAGGGGAGAGGACAGAAGGCAGAGGGCAAGGGCATAGCAGGGGGCTTTTCTCCACGCGCCTTGCGCTCTGCGCCATGCTGAGGGGTTATGGAACTGCGAAAATACATCGGCCGAAGGCTGGTCCAGGTCGTGGTTATCTTTTTTATCATCCTGACGGTGCTGTTTCTCCTGTTCCGCCTGGCGCCGGGCGACCCGGTGTCGCGAATGGTAGATCCGGATATGACGCCGGAGGATGCGCAAAGACTCAAAGTTGAGTTGGGCCTGGACAAACCGTTAGGGGTGCAGTATCTGGTCTACCTTAAAAATTTTTTCACTGGGCATTTTGGGTTTTCGTTCCATTATGGAGAACCGGTGGTCAAAATTATATGGGACCGGCTCCCCAACACCATCCTCCTGTTCACCACATCCATTATTCTGTCGGCACTGGTGGGCGTATTCTTAGGAAAGATTGCGTCGTGGCACAAAGGGAAAAAGATCGATTCCATTCTGACCATCGGGGCGCTGGTGACGCACACTGTTTTTCTCCCATGGCTTGCCCTGATCCTGATCTGGGTTTTTTCTTATAAGTTCGGTTGGTTCCCCATCACCGGCATGATCTCGGAAGACGTATGGCTGGACCCCGACTCAGGTTTTATCGCCAAAACCCTTGACGTCATGTATCACATGATACTCCCCCTATCCACCCTCTTTTTGATCCACTTCGGGGCCTACCTTCTGATCATGCGGAGCAGCATGCTGGAAACCCTGAAAGAGGATTACATCCTCACGGCAAGGGCCAAGGGACTTGAGGAAAAAGTGATTCGGGACCGGCACGCGGCCCCCAACGCTGCCCTCCCGGTGGTCACCAGCGTGGGCCTGAGTCTGGCCTTCTCCATCAACGGAGGGGCACTGACGGAAACGGTTTTCACCTGGCCCGGCATCGGAAGGGAACTGGTTTTTTCAGTCAGCCAGAACGATTATCCCCTGGCCCAGGCCTCCTTCCTGCTCATTGCGGCGGTGGTCCTGGTATCCAACGTCGTGGTGGATGTCCTCTATGCATACCTGGATCCCCGGATTCGGTATTAACGAAAAGTGCCCAAAGTGCCTAAAGTGAGCTAAAGTGCCTAAAGTTATTGAAGTCGGTTGTGGCAAAGCGTGATTTGAGAGATCCTATGACAGTGAGAGAAAAATTTCCTCTGCTGAACAACTTTTTAGAGGGATGGTCTATTTTCAAACAGAGCCTTCTGGGAAGGATCGGCCTTGTTCTCCTGATCCTGTTTGCCCTGATGGCCGTTTGCAGTTATATCCCGCCATGGATAGACCCCATGTACAACCCCATGACCGGCGTCGATCCGGCGATTACCTGCTGCACGCCCCCCAGCATGAGACACTGGCTGGGGACCGATTTCATGGGACGGGACATCCTGAGCCAGCTCCTGGCAGGGGCCCGGGTGGCCTTCCTGGTGGGAATTTCGGCCGCAGTCATGAGCATTGTATTGGGGGTGGCTATCGGGATGACGGCCGGATACATGGGGCGGTTCGTCGACACCATCCTGATGAGACTGGCCGACATGATCATGGTCATGCCGACCCTCCTGGTGGTTCTCATTCTTGCCGCGGTATTCGGTCAGCTCAGTATATGGACCATCGTTCTCATCATCGCCCTCTTTCGCTGGCCGGGCGTATCCAGAATCATTCGGGGCCAGACCCTCTCTCTGAAACAGCGGCCCTTTATCGAGGCCGCCAAGGTGGCGGGGGCATCCCATTCCCGCATTATATTTCGGCATATTATGCCGAATGTCCTCCCTCTTGCATTTTTGTTCATGACCTTTCGGGTCACTGCTGCCATTATCACCGAGGCGGCCCTTGCCTTTCTCGGATTCGGGGACCCCGGAACCGTGAGCTGGGGCATGATGCTCCAGTGGGTGTGGAAGACCGGGCATATGTTCAAGGCCCCCTATTGGCTTCTCCCTCCGGGCATGTGCATTTCGTTGATCACCCTCTCCTTTTACATGCTGGGAAGGGCCATGGACGAGGTGCTTGACCCGAGGTTGAGGAAGGAGGACCAGACAGACTAAATGGCCCTGTTGGAAGTTGAAAACATCAGCGTCGGTTACAGTACGCGAAAAGGCTACATGAAGGCCGTGGAAGGGGTTTCCTTTGTTCTGGAAGAAGGGCAGTCCCTGGGCCTGGTGGGGGAATCGGGCTGCGGCAAAACCACCATCGGCATGGCCCTGATGGGGCTTCTTCCCCCGAACGGATCCGTCAGGGAGGGTCGAATCCTGCTCGAGGGAAGAAACACCCTGACCCTGTCCGAAGAGGAAAAGCGCCGAATCCGATGGCGAGAGATGGCCATGATTTTTCAGGCGGCCATGAACGCCTTGAATCCGGTGCAACGGGTGGGCAACCAGATCGCCGAGGCCATCCTGATCCACAACCCATCCCTCGAAAAGGACGCTGCCCTGTCCCAGGTGGAAGGCCTCTTTGACCTGGTGGGAATTCCCCGGGAACGGATTACCGATTACCCTCATCAGTATAGCGGCGGGATGAAACAGCGGGCGGTGATCGCCATGGCTCTGTCCTGCCATCCCAAGGTGATTATTGCCGACGAGCCCACCACCGCCCTGGATGTCATTGTTCAGGACCAGATCCTGGAAGAGGTGAGAGTCTTGCAGCGGGAATTCAATATCGGCATCATATTTATCTCCCACGACATCTCGATTGTGGCTGACATGTGTCACGATATCGGCGTCATGTATGCGGGTCAACTGGTGGAACTGGGGCCGTGGCAGGCCGTGTTTGAATCTCCGGCCCATCCCTACACAAAGGCCCTTCTTTCATCCTTTCCGATGTTGACCGGCGAGAAGAGCGACCTGATGCCGATTCCGGGGGAGACGCCCAATCTGATCAGACCGCCGACTGGGTGTCGGTTCTGTGATCGCTGCCCGGAGGCCCGGACGTTCTGTAAAACAACACCCCCTCACTGGATGGACATCGGCTCGCGACATAAGGCCCTCTGTTGCAGGCTGTGAAGACAATGAGAAGCAAAACTCGAAACGTAAAACTCGAAACGTAAAACTCGAAACGTAAAAATGGCCAACGAAAACAGACCGATCCTTCAGATCAGGAACGTCAGCAAGATCTACAGGGGCAAGGGGAACCTTTTCCGGGGCGCAGGCAATGACGTCATTGCCCTCAACCGCATTTCCCTCGACATCTATAAGGGAGAGATATTTGGGCTGGTGGGGGAAAGCGGCAGCGGAAAGACAACTGCAGGACGTCTCATTGTCAGCCTCGAGGAGACGACCTCCGGGCGGATTTTTTTGGACAGCCACGAGGTAACGGCGCTGAAGGGACGTGCCCTCAAGGCGTTTCGTCGCAAGGTACAGATGATCTTTCAAGACCCCTACCAGTCGCTTAATCCCCAGCGGTCGGTCTATGACACGGTATCGGAGCCATTGAAAATACACAAAATAGGGAAGGCTGCCGATAGAAAAGAGATGGTCAGAGCGGCATTAAAAGCAGTGGGCCTCTCACCACCTGATGATTTTATCTTCAGGTACCCTCATCGGCTGAGCGGGGGTCAGCGACAGCGGGTGGCCATCGCCAGGGCCATGGTCCTGAATCCCGAATTCGTGATCGCCGACGAGCCGACGTCCATGCTGGATGCCTCCATTTCGGCCCAGATATTTAATATCCTGCTGGCCATGAGGAAAAACCTCGGGGTCACTCAGATGTTCATCACGCACAGTCTGGCCGCCGCCCGATACCTCTGTGACCGGATCGCTGTTATCTATCGCGGGCACCTGATGGAACTGGGCCCGGCGGAGGCGGTCATCCGCAACCCAAGGCATCCCTATACCCAGGCCCTGATCGATGCCGTTCCCAAATTCGGCCACAGCAAAGACGCCAGGCGTTACGGGACCCTTCTCGCCAAGGATCATGAAGCCAGGGAAGACAAAGGGTGCATCTTCTATCCCCGATGCGCAATCGCCGATAACGACCGATGCCCTCGAAAAGAACCCGGACTGACCGAGATCGGTACGGGCCACCTGGTCGCCTGTTTCCGTCAGGGAAGCAGCGAGGACAGGGTTCCGTCTCTTTCGAATGCCTCGGCCAAAGACCGCTGACCCGTCGTCATAACTCCCTTTGACAGAGTGAATCCGATGTTCTTGCAGGAACTGAAACACGCCAAAGAGCTGCTTCGTCCTTTGGCCGGCACCGTTGTCGGCGTGGGCATGACGGCCTTTTCAAGGATCGCCCCCGCCTTTTTTCTCGATTCCTATCATGTGGCGAGCTTCAGCAGGACCGCCGACCTTCCCCTCCTGAGAAAAATGGCGGACATCTTCTGTCTGGAAGAAGAGGGGGGGGCGCTCCCCGAAGGGATCCGCAATTCCGCCGCTCTCCTTGGCCATGAGCTGACCAGGGCCTATTTGGGCAGGATGCCTGATCCCAAATACCTCTTCTTATATCAGAGCTATTCGGATCTGGAAGACCTGGCAAGGAAAGAGGGGTGGGTCCTCCTGGCCAACCGGGCGGCCCTTCGCCTCAGGCTCAGGGAACGAGGTTTTTTTCAACAGATGGCAGGGGACCTCCGTGTCCCCCAGGTCCCAGGCGCCATTCAGCCTATTTCAGTCATTCGGGAGAAGGGCTATGAAGGGTTGTCCAGGGAACTGGGGCCGGAGATGGTGGTCCAACTTCCGGATATCGCCCAGGGCGGCGGAAGGGGGACCTTCTTTATTCGATCAGCCGATGCGTACCAGCGACTTTCCCAGCGGCTGAAAGGGGATGTCTGGCGGGACGTCCCGCTCACATCAGTCCTGATCCGTAAATTTGTCAAGGGGACCCCGGCAAGCGTAGCCATCTGCATCACGCGGCAGGGCATCCTGATATCAGGCCTTCAGGAACAACTGATAGACCTCCCCTACTGCGCGACTGCTGCAGAGAACGGCATCTTCTGCGGCCACGTCTGGAATGGAAACCCCTGGTCCCTGGCGGTTCAGGACGCGGCAACCAGGCAGGCAGAACGCATTGGGGAATATGTAGCCGCCCTGGGGTATCGTGGAATCCTCGGGATTGACGTTGTGATCGATAAAGCGGCCGACACCGTCTATCCCCTCGAAATCAATCCGCGCCTCACCGGGGCGTTTCCCATGCTCTCGCTCCTCCATCTGCAGCATGGGATTATCCCCTTAGAAGTTTTTCATCTTCTTGAGTTCCTGGACCTCCCTTACCGGATTGACGTGGCAGACCTGAACCGGCGCTATCAGGCGCGTTTCACAGGGAGCCACCTCCTCCTCTTCTTTCCGCCCAAAGGAAAAAATATCAGGGGATTTCAAATGCAGGCAGGCCTCTACGAGATCGAGCCAAAGGACCGGACCGTTCGGTTTGTCAGAGACGAAACCGGATATCGGGGCATCCAGAATGACCGCCAGTTTATCGTGGTGGACGGGCCGCCCGTCTCAGGGGCCGGGGAGGGGGAAAAGGGAGATCCCTTTTCGAGGCTGTGCCATCTCCTTTTTTCCTACCCTGTCTCAGACAGGGGGACTGTCTTGTCTCCCCATGTCCGTCTCGTGCTGGAGTGGATCTATGGACAGGAATAGGAGGCGTAAACGCCAAAAACGATCTCGGATTCGCGACGTCGAACCAGTGAACGCGCGACCGATAGGATAAGTTGCCTGTTCTCAATCAATCGGCGAGACATTTCGAATGGCTGGTTTCTCCCTGGAACGCCTATAACTGATCAGCCAATGCGAGAATCGTGTTCACGTAAATAGTGCTGTGGTTATAGTGATAGAGCGCCTTGCGTTCACTGATCCCTTTTCTCCAGCCATGATGACGCATGAAGTTCCCCATGCTCGGCAATGCATCTTCAACCTCGAATAAATCCACCTTGCCGTCGCCATCTCCATCGACACCATATTCCAGCGCATTCGTGGGCATGAACTGACAAATCCCTATCGCACCATAACTGGAACCCGGAAGACCAATAAGACTCAACTGGTTATTTTTGGCATATCTGAGCAGTGCCTTCAATTCTTCGTACGCCCAATCCGCTTTCTGTCGACACCGTTTTTGAAGCCAGGCGCGAAGACCGACCTTGATCTCCTGATTTTCAAGAAAAGGCTCAATTTCTCTCAAGTCAGTACACATCGCCATACTCGACAAGGTCGTCAATGCGTCCTTTTCCCCAAGATACTTTCCGACGCGTGTCTCCAGGGCCAGGAGGCTAACCGCCACTTTCGGAGAAACGCCATATTCTTTGTGGACCATGCTCAGGATGTCCTTGTTTCGCGCGAGGAAATCTCTCGCTTCCCCTATCCGTTCGGGTTGTAGAACACTCTCATAAACCATCGGCGTTGCCTCCACAGGAAGGTCTAACGCCTCGATGTTGGGGGGCGCCTGCCTCCGCTCATCTTCCAATCGTCGAAGGAGGTCTTCAGCCGGCTTTCCGTCGACGGTGAGCCCGTGCACATGCTGGAAGGCCATAATAGCCCTTCGCGTCTCAGCCCCCATCACTCCGTCAGGGGGACCAGGCCTGTAACCCAGTTCCGCCAGCCTCTTCTGTATAGGCCTCACGATTTCTGAAAGAAGTTTTGCCTGATACAACGCATCCATCTTGCTCACCATCGGTGACCGGTCAAAGATAACTTGTGGCTGGGAAAACAGGTCACGAAGTTCATCTCCATCAAAGCCATCTGACGCCAGCCTTTCCATTAATGGATTCCATACATTCGTCAGATTCGAAGCCGCTTGCGAAGCGTCATGAGACGAATTCATCCCAACGGATACTGAAGGGTCCCTTCCATCTCTCTTCGAGTCCGCAACATCATGCCCAAAATGACTGGAGATCCCTTTCTCCTCTCCTGTCGGCGCGTCTTCGACGCCTGCCGCTACCCCTGTAAACAGGAAAAATGCCCATTGCCACGATACAAAAACCTTAAACAGTGTCGATCGCCCTACCATAGGTGCCTCCTTTTTCATATTGAATTAACCAGAGACCGATCCCGTTATTGGATGTCCACACCTCTATTCTCTGGCCATCCAGACGAGGGGGTTTACCCCTTCGGCGCTTTGAAAAAATCCTCTCGGCCCTTTTGAAAATCATCTCCCCTGTATCGGTGAGTCGAATGGCGTTTCCATCACGGATGAGAAGGCGAATGCCGACCGCTTCCTCGAGTTGCTTAATCTGCATGGTGATAGCCTGCGGCGTTACCATAAGCGCCTGAGCTGCTTTGGATATGCCCCTCAATTTTGCCGCCATATAAAAAGAACGAAGTTGATTCATATTCAGGATCACGATTCGACCTCATTTAAGTTTTCAGCTTACCTTAATCGCATTTAAACTTATTTGAGTTGTATCGTCAAGTTCTCATTGCTATGATCCTGTCACGAACATCTTAAAAATAGCCGAAAGGCAAAATAAAGGAGGGAATTACCATGTAGAACTTAGCACAGTCATACGAATCGGTCAGGCCAACCATACGCCTGGAGGTCCTCATATCAGACCAGCAAATCGTCCTTCGCCGCCTGAGCGGATTTGGGGCATCGTCTGGCACCATTGAGGGTCCATGCGCGATCATTAGAGATCTGCAGAACCTGAAGACACTACCTTATGGGGCGATTCTTGCCTGTGAGGTTGCGTTGCCTACAGTGCTCCCCTTTATCCCATTTTTAGGGGGATTGATTGCAGAGCGGGGAGGCTCTCTGTCGATCGTTTCACAGTACGCCAGAGCGTATGAGGTTCCCGCTGTTTTTGGTGTCGATGGACTCCTGGACGCCATTCACGATGGCGATGTCGTTCGGCTGGACGGATCCTGGGGTACCGTCGATATCATCGGATAACCCGAGCAAGAAACAGCCGGTCCCATAGCGGCCGCATGGCTACGCTCGGTTTGACGCACCAACCTATCTGCCGCCCTCGGCCCCAGAGTAACCCGATTTTTTACGGCCGGCACGGACAGGACCTGACGCGCCTCAGGAATCTCATGCCTTATGGCCCCGATACAGGCACCGGCTTCGAGTCGGTTTCCGGATCAATCCACTGTTTCCGCTTGATGTTTACAGGCATTCTTGATAATGAATACCAGCAACTCTCATTGTGGAAGAGTAGCCGTGTGGGAGCGGCTTTCCAGCCGCGAAAAGTCGTGGCAAGATGCCACTCACACAGAATGTTGATACCAGGTCTCCGTTATAATGAGAATTGCTGAATGAATATATTGAAAAAGAGGAACACGTTGGGTGGTGAAATAGGTCCGTTTTCATTCATGGCGTCTGACTCCACTACGTAGAACAGATGTCGCCCTGGAGGACGCAGGGTCGCTTTACCATGTCAATCCCCCATTCATTTTTTCGGAGCAGATCTGATGGCCGAGCATGTGTGCCCTCCCTGGATCGGATATTTTCTCCTCAATCCACTCAGGAAACTGGTGGAAAACCCTAACAGGATTTTTGGACCGTTTGTTCGTGAGGGAATGGTCGTCCTGGAGCCAGGCTGCGCCATGGGGTTTTTCACTCTTCCGTTGGCCCGAATGGTAGGGCCCACTGGCCGTGTCATCGCCCTGGAGATACAGGACAAGATGCTCTCCGTCCTTGCCCGCAGGGCCGAAAAGGCCGGGCTCCTTGACAGGATTGAGCTTCGCCGTATCAGCGCAAACAGCTACGACCTGGATGACCTCTCGGGCCGAGTGGACTTTGCCGCTGCCATTCATGTGGTCCATGAGGTCCCGAATAAGACCCTGCTCTTTACCGAGATATGGAAGGCCCTTCGGCCCGGCGGGAGTCTCCTCGTCATAGAGCCCAAAGGTCATGTCTCGCAAGGGGCGTTTGAGGAGACCGTCGCCATCGCTCTAAAGGCGGGTTTTACGCCCAAGGCCCTGCCGAAAAAGATCGGCGGCAGGAGCGCCTCTCTCATCAAAAAAAATGGGACCGACTGAAAAACAGCCGTCATAGCGAAGCACGAACGATTCTCCCCTGTGCCCTACTCAGTGCTGACAGGGCCACTTATCGAAGAAACAGTTTCGGGAGCAACAGGGAGATATCCGGGATATAGGTGATGGCGAGAAGGCAGCCGAAAAAGAGGAGTATGAAGGGGAGGATGGCCTTGCTCACCTCGATAAGGGATCGTTTGGCAATGGCCATGGATACGAACAGGTTGAGTCCAAACGGGGGCGTCATAAAACCGGCTTCAATGTTGACGATCATGATGATCCCGTAATGGATGTAGTCAATATCATAGCGGTTCAGGGTCTCTATGAGAATCGGAGAGATCACGATAATCGCGGTGACAATGTCCATCAAGGCCCCGATCAGGAAGAGGGCGCCGTTGATGGCCAGGAGAAAGACCCATTTGCTGTCGATGTTGGACACAATTGCGTCCGCGAGCGTTACCGGAATCTGTTCGAGGGTCAAGAGCCAGATGAATGTCATGGCGCAGGAGAGGATGAAGAGAAGACATCCCGACAGGACCGCAGAGTCCCTGCACACCTGAAAAAGTTTGGAGACCTTCAGCTCCCGATATACAAAGATCTCCACCACCAGTGCGTAGACCACGGACACCGCAGCCGCCTCGGTGGGGGTAAAGACCCCTCCGTAGATCCCGCCCAGGACCAGAAACGGGAGGAACAGGCCCAACAGACCCTCTTTGACGATCCGCCATGCGTCCTTTCGGCTGTACCGTTCCTCCGATCGCCATCCGTGCTTTTTTCCCATGAGAAAGGCGTACCCCATGAGGCAGGCCCCGATAAAAAGCCCCGGGAGAAAACCGGCCATAAACATCTCGGCCACGGACACATTCATTATCAGGGCATACAGGATCATCGGAATGCTCGGCGGGATCAGGATGCCGAGGGACCCTGAGGACGTGATAAGACCGATTGAAAAGCGTTCGCCGTAGCCCTCCTTGATCAAGGCCGGCATCATGATGCTCCCGATGGCCACCACCGTGGCAGGGGACGATCCGGAAATGGCCCCGAAGAAGATGCAGGCCAGGACCGAGGTCATGGCGAGCCCGCCGCTGAACCTCCCCACGATGAGTTTCATGACATTCACGAGCCGCGAGGAGATGGCCCCCTCGGCCATGATGTTGCCGGCAAGGATGAAAAAGGGGACCCCTAAAAGCACAAAATTGTCGAGCCCGTTAAAGAGTTGCTGGATCAGGGAGGTCAGGGGGATGTTGGCCACAAAAAAAAGATAGATCGCGCTGGTGACCACAAACACCATGGCGATGGGCATGCTCAGGGTGAGAAAGGCAAAAAAACAGAGAATGAGAAGGGAAAAGCTCATCAGTCCCTCTTCCTCACTCTCTCGAACGGTTCATTCTTCAAGAAAGACCGTGCGTGTTTGGCCGAAAGCATGAAAAACCGCAGACCCATGGGGATAGAAAGGAGGGGAATGGGGAGATAGGGCATATACATGGGGATCTGCATGGCAGGGGTCCTGACCCCGAACTCCCGGGCCTGGGCAATCTGATCGAATCCGTAGACCACGATCAGGACCGCAGCCAGGCCGGAGATGAAAAAGGCCGCTGCCTTCAGGAGGTGAGCGGCCCTGTCCGACGCATACTCGGTCACGGCCTCCATAGAAAAATGGGTCCCGTATTTGACCCCGATGGCCGCCCCCAGGTAAGTGACCAGGATGAGCGTATAGTTGGCCACCTCCTGAAACCATGGGAAGCTGTATGAAATCGTATAGCGGAGAAAGGTCTCCAGAAAGGTGAGGAGGCAGATGGCGAGCAGGATAAAACCCGCCACCCCCTCTTCCACCTGGTTGAGCCGTTTGAGAAAAAGATCCATTCGCGTCACACAGCGGAGGCCGTGTTCGGGACACGGCCAACGCAACTACTTTTTGGACGAATACGCGGCAACCTTTTTCAGGAAGAAATCATACCAATCGGCCCCGTAGACACCCCGGTACTTATCCAGGACGGGCTGAACAGCCTGCTTGAAGGCCGCTTTTTCCGCGTCCGTCAGTATGACCACATCCACGCCCTGGGCCTTCACCTTTTCCATGGCCTTGGTACGGTTCTTGGCATTCTCTTCCCGATTCACCTTGATCTGAACGAGGGCCGCTTCCCTGAAGAGCTTCTGCTGTTCGGGCTTGAGGGAATTCCAGAACCGCTTACTGACCACCACCGGGCACTCGGTGAGGATGTGGTTGGTAAGGGTCGCAAACTTGTTGACCTCGGTGAATTTCATCATGAAGGACGTGAAGATGGGATTGTCCTGACCATCGATCACCTTTTGCTGGAGCGCATTATAGATCTCCGGGAACGGAAGCGGGGTGGGGTTGGCCCCGAGGGCCTTGAAGGTATCGATGAAGACAGGCCCTTCGACGACCCTGATCTTGAGGCCCTTCAGGTCCTCCGGTTTTCGAACGGGGCCCTTGGAATTCGTGAGGTCACGGAATTCATTCTCCGTATAGCCGATAAACACAAAGCCTTTGGCATCGCAGAAGGAAGCGAACCGGGCCTTCACCTCCGCATCGTCCAGGGTCTGATAGGCGACTTCCCGGCTCGGGTAAATGAAGGGGAGCTCGATAATCCCTATCTCAGGAACGAAGTTGGCCAGCACGCTGGCGGTAATCGCTGTCATATGAAGGGTGCCGCCCTGAACCTGCTCGGTCATGGAACGCTCACCGCCCAGTTGACCCATCGGAAAGACCTGGACCTCGATCTCACCCTTGCTGTTCTCGTTTACATATTTTGCAAACGCCAGGGCCCCCAGGTGCTGAGGGTGGACCGGCGGCCCCACATGACCGTACTTCACGGTCATTTTGGCATGGGCGGTCCACGCGATGAGCAGTACAAAAACGACCAGAATCAAACCAGAAATCGAAGACAATTTTTTCATAGGGTTCTATCCTCCGTGCTGAGTATTTACATGCGATAACTGACTGTTTATCCGTCTGGCCAAGTCATTGAACGTTGCGTGTGACATATGCCAAAAGAGAGATGTCTGTCAACCAACAAATCACCGGCCTGGATCAGGACAGCGCCTCGGTAGAGGACCAATCTTTTACGTCCACCTCGTGGATTATTTGATGTTTTGCACCATAATGCCTCATCGCGGAATAGCGGGAGAAATTCCGAATTGTGCAAGGACCCGCACTTTGAACTTGTCGAACTTCCTGTATTCGAAAAGCCATACGTATTGTTGCCGGCCCTCAAAGCGTTATTGAGGCCTTCCACAAACCGAATGGTAATTCGTTCGATGAAATAGGTGAGGATTTGGTTTAGCCAGTTTCTCAATGGGTTAACGAGTTCTGGATTTCAAAAAAATCAAGATTTGGAATGGAAAAAGAATCAAAAGAAGTGCTATTCAAGGGATGCTGGAAGAGCTGATTGGCATGCTGCCGTAGGGATCACCCCTGCCTGGTCCAAGGGAGGGGGAACCACGACGAAACAGGGGAGAGGGATTTTTATGACAGAGAAAGAAAACGAGTTACAGGGTATTTTTTATCCGAACAGCGTGGCAGTGGTGGGCGTTTCTCCGGATCCTGCCAATCTGGGCAAGAATATCGTCCAAAACCTGTTGGCCTTTGGATATGAGGGAGAAATCCTCTCGGTGGGAAGGAGACCGGGCGTCATTTTCGGGCAGAGGATCTATCCGTCTCTGGATCAGATCGACCATCCCGTCGACCTGGCAGTCATTCTCACCCCTGCCAGGACCATTCCCGATCTTCTGGAAGCGTGCGGTCGAAATGGGATCACCCGGGTGGTCATCGAATCCGGCGGGTTTTCGGAGATGGGGGGAGGAAGGTCTTCCCCTCGAGCGGGCATGCACAGAGGTAGCCGGGCAATACGGAATTCGGTTCATTGGTCCGAATGGCATCGGCGTGACCAACCTGGAAAATGGCCTGGTTCTCCCATTCATGCCCATTCGAAGAGACCTCTCTGTCGGCCCGGTCTCCATCCTGGCCCAGAGCGGCGGGGTAGGTCTCAGTTACCTCGGGTTTCTGGCGGAAGAAAATATCGGACTCAATAAGTTCGTTTCCATGGGCAATAAGCTCAATGTGGATGAAAATGATCTCCTCTCCTTTCTGATAGAGGATGAAGGCACGAAAATCATTCTCCTCTATCTGGAGGGATTCAGGGACGGCCGGAGATTTCTGGAGATCGCCTCTCGGTCCGAGAAACCGATCCTGGTCCACAAGTCCAACCGTTTTCGGGCCAGTGCCCAGATTGCCCATTCGCATACGGCCGCCTTGTCCGTGGACGATCGACTGGTGGATCATGCCCTGGAGCAGGCAGGGTGCGTCCGGGTCAACACCATGGTGGATGCCATCGATCATGTGAAGATCCTGACCTTTCCCCCGCTCAGGGGAAACCGGTTGGCCGTTGTCTCCCGTTCCGGGGGCCATGCGGTGATCGCTGCGGACGCGTGCGGCCATTACGGGTTTGACCTCCCTCCCTTCCCCAAGGAGTTTTTGGAAAAGATCGAAAGCCGGTTCCGCGCCAATGTGATCCGACTGCAAAATCCGCTGGACCTGGGGGATCTCTTTGATCTGGACTTTTACGAGCACATTGTGGAAGAGATGCTTCGCCGAGACGACGTGGACGGCGTCCTTTTGGGCCACGGCTACCGCCGCGGCTTTGAGCAGGAAGCCTCCCGCGCCCTGATCCGAAAGGTGGAAGGGCTGGTGGAGGCGTACAACAAGCCGGTGGCCGCGGTCATCTTCAGCGAGGCCGTGGAGATAGACTACCTGAAGAGACACTACTATCGCGTTCCGATTTTCACCTCCCCTGAAAACGCTATGAGGGCCTTGCACCTCTCCCACACCTGGGCCACCCGGAAACACAGCCCCCTCGGAATCTACCAGGTTATGAAGGATGCGCCTGCGAAAGAAATCCTCGGCGCCGCAAAGGGCCGCAGGGACCTCCACCTGAATGAGGCCATGGAATTGATACGGGAGTACGGATTTTCCACCCCTCCCTGTTTCCTCTGTCGGTCCTCTGAAGAGGTCATTCAGGCATGGAAAGGCCTTCAGGGGCCTGTGGTCATGAAGATCGTTCAGCCCCACATCTCCCACAAGACCGATCAGGGACTGGTGCGCTTGAACCTGAACACGGAGGATCAGATCCGTTCCGCCTTTGCGGCCCTTTGTCAGGCGGTCTCGCCTCGGGAGGTGGAGGTGATGATTCAGCCCATGATATCCCAGGGCCGGGAGGTGATGCTGGGCGGAAAACAGGATGAGGTCTTCGGCCCGGTGATCCTCTTCGGTTTGGGAGGCATTTTTGTTGAGGCCATGGGGGATGTGGTCTGGAGGGTTGCGCCGGTCAGCCGGGACGATGCGGGGGCCATGATTCGACAGATCAAGGGCTTTAAGCTCCTCACGGGGATTCGGGGAGAACCTCCGTCGGACCTGAAGGCCCTGGAAGACCTCCTGATTCAGCTCTCCCGGATCCTTTTGGACCACCCAGAGATTCAGGAAATGGATATCAATCCGGTCAAGGTGGGGGCCGTCGGTGAAGGGTCACAGGCCCTGGATGCACGAGTGATACTGACGACAGACGTGTGAATTCCAGATGGAGGCTGGCCCCCAAGATTGTGGACAACTCGAGTCTAAGGCCAGAGTCCTTAGCCCAGGCATCAGTGCCAGACAATCCTGGGGGGATTTCGCCGGGGCAGCCTGTGGTATATCATTTTGGGCCTCCCCACCATGAGGGGATAATGATGGATGTGCCCTTTGGGCAGGCCCAGCGCTTCTCTTGCGGCTGAAGAGGAAAGAAGTGCCCCTTGAAGCAGGCCTGCCCAGCAGGTGCCCAGACCCAGTTTGGGCGCAGCCAGTTCAAAATAGGAGAGGGCGAGGGTTACGTCCACCATGCCATTGTGGGCCTCCTTGGGAGCCGAAGCGACAACCAGCACGGGGGCATCCCGGAGTACCGTATCAAATCCCCTGTCCCAGGCCTTTACCACAACCGGCATATACGGCGGGGCGGATTGGGGGGCCTTCGTCAAAACGCTGCGCATCCAGTCCACCGCCATTCCGGCCATCTCTTTAATCTTCGCCCGGTCCGTCACGACCAGCCATTCCACGAGTTGAGCATTCCCGGCGGTAGGGGCATACCGGGCGATCTCGATAAGGCGCTGGATCGTCTCCTTGTCTGGCGACTCATCTTTGAAAAACCGAACGGACCGGCGGGATCTGAGGAATTGGACCGCCTGACGTTCGTCGATGACCAGGTCCCTGTCGATGGCCGGACACTCTTCCACGGGTATCTGATCATGGCTTAGGGCGCCGTGAGGGCATACCGCCACACAATGTCCGCACACCAGGCATACCCGCTCGCCACCGGGAACCATCGTCGGGAACCCGTTGCCGTCTTGAAGCTTTATGATTGCCATGGGGCACTCATTCACGCAGATGGCGTCTCTTTTGCACTTGGTTTGATCAACAATCAGTGGTCCCATAGCATCTCCCTTAGGATCTTTTTTGACATTAAACTGAGGTAGTAGGGCACTCCCTGAAATTGCTTCCACGCTATCGTAGAGTCGCTTTTAATATTTTTAAATCTATGACAAAACAATTTTCGTGTCAAATCACGGCTGCCCCATGGGGGTGTGCCTGAACGATACCGCCCATTTGTTTGAGGGATTTGCGCTGTTCACAACCTACCGTAATTACTGACGAACTTTGCCATACCAAGAAAACTTTGCCCCAAAAATCTGAGGCCGCACCCTGTAATATCAGCAAGTTAGCTGGTCCGCAAGTGATTTCCCGGTTTTTTCACCCCAGTTGACGAAATGCATCAGAAGTACTTACTTCTACTACTAAATATTGTATAATGGCCGCTAAATAGCGCAGGATATAGTGCTGAGAGATATTTTACGGAGGCAAAGACATGGCGACCATTATCAATCCTTTTCTATTTTCGTGGAACGATGTTGAAGCACGTTCAGATTTGGACCGTTTTTACCTGGTACGTGATAATCTGCCCGACGAGAAGATCGTGATGGGACTCGAAGATCGGCGTGGCAATGGAAGGGATGAGTTTCCGGTTCGGGCGATGTGGAATGCGATCATTGCCGGGGTAGTGTTCCAGCATGAATCGATTGAGTCTCTGATTCGCGAGTTATCCAGAAACCCGGCGTTATTAGAAGCGTGTGGATTTGATATTCTGCCGAGACATAAGAAACCGGTTGCGGAACTGAAACGTAATGAGGAAACGGGACGGATGGAGATCGTATGGTCTGGAGCTGAGGATGCATATTACTATGTTCCCGACAGTTGGAACTTCTCGCGATTTTTGAAGAATGTCATAGACCTGGAAGAGAGCCAGGGTCTGGTGATGGAGATGATCCGGCAATTACGTGAGGCTTTGATGGAAGCACTTCCTGAATTTGGGCGTCACTTAGGTTATGATGGCAAGTCGATCGAAAGCTATAGTACAGGTCAGAAAGATAAAGAGTCAGGCGAAACCTCTGATCCGGATGCAGATTGACGGACATGAAGGGAAACAGAGTAAAGGTTATGGCGCTTGCCATAGCGATTGTTTTTTCGATGATCGGTGCTGCCCATGCAGGTGGCGGCACCCCACTCACCAGAGAAGCACAGGCGGCTATCACACCGGAAAAGGCGATAGAAATGCTCAAAGAGGGTAACCAGCGCTTTGTCAGCGATAATACCGTAAACCGGGACCTACTCGCTCAGGTCAAACAGACTTCCAACGGCCAGTATCCCTTTGCTGCCATTGTGAGTTGTCTCGACTCACGCATTCCGCCGGAAATCGTATTCGACCGGGGAATCGGTGATCTTTTCGTGGCGCGCGTAGCGGGCAATTTTGTCAATGACGACATCCTCGGCAGTCTGGAATTCGCAACCAAGCTATCTGGTGCGAAGCTGATGGTGGTCATGGGTCATACGGAGTGCGGCGCAATCAAAGGCGCCTGGGACGCGGCGCAACTCGGCTTGTTAACGGCGACTCTGGCTAATATCAATCCGGCTGTAACGGCGGTGCGAGGTGACTACAGACCCAGGAGTTCAAAGAACACAGAATTCGTCCAGGCCGTTGCGGAAATGAATGTCACACTAACCATGCAGAAGCTTCGCGACAGAAGCGTTGTGTTACGCGAGATGCTCGACAAAGGTGAGATTGGGATGGTAGGCGCCATGTACGATGTTAAAACCGGCAAAGTCGTATTTTACAAGTGATTAGCGGCCAGCCAGTACATCGAGATGGTGGCGCTGAGGCGGACGCTGAGTAGGGGTGAACCCGATCGCTGTGAATTTTCATGCGCCTTTTACGCTTTTTGCCACGTAACGGCCGGGGATATCGACGATGTCCGGCTCTGAAACTCCTGCTTTGACAAAGAGTGCCTTCATTTCAGGGTCGGGCGGCAGCACATCGCGAGCGACCGTGGCGTGAGAGCCATGGTGTGCGGCAAGCTCTTTTCGACTCATCAGGTGGGCGACAATGAGGGCGCCTCCGGCCTTCACCACCCGGGCCATCTCCTGAAGGGCTTGTCGGGGATCATCGAAATGGGGGAATGCTGCGAAGCAAATCACCCGGTCGAACACCCCGTTTGTGAACGGTATGCTGTGAACATCGGCACGAAAAATCAAATCCTGAGATGTGTGCGGTTTTGCGTTTGCCTGACGGACCATGTCGATGGAGAGGTCAAAGGCGCAGACCTGTCCGGAGGGGCCCACACCCTGTCGCAGATAGGGGAGGAGGATCCCCGGCCCTGTGCCCACATCAAGGATGCGTTCTCCCGACCCTATGTCAAATTCACGGATCAGATCGAGAAGGCGTTCGCGCACCGGGGCCGGGTAGCAGGTCTCCTCCCAATTCTCGGCCCTTGTATCGAAAAAATGCGTCTTTGATTTCATCATCTTCGGTCTCTCATCAATTCAGAAACGGGGCCTTGCCGCCGATAGGACCGTAGTCTCTTTTCATCTGCCAGTATACCGGCTTCCCCACCAGAAATGTGTAAATCTCATCGGCCGTGGACTCAGGAGCAACATCTTCAAAGCGATCGGCATAAAGGATTTTTCCGACGGCAAAGGCGTCGGCCAGGACCGTGCCGATGTTGGTGACGTACCAGTTAAAGGGAAGGAGAGTATAGACCCTCTGATCGGAAAAGGCCTTGAGTGCCTTATAGTAAGACGGGTTTTTATGGTAGTCGGCCTCCGCGAGGGTCAGTCCGCCGCCGTCGATGAAGATGATGTCCGGATCGATTTTCAAAAGCATCTCCTTGTCCACAAACACATGGGTGCCGGCACTGGGCGTGAGACCTTCCGCTGCATTTCGCGCACCAACCCATTCAAACGGGGCATACTTCTGTTCCGTGCTTCCGATGCCGTGGGCCCCTCGATACCCGATCCCCCCGACATACACGGCCGGTATTCGGTCTCCGGAAATGCCTGCGGTCCGGCTCTTCAGATCCTTGCGATGCGATTCCACGTAGGTGATCACGTCCTCGGAGCGTTTTGAGCGGTTGAGTATCTTCCCTGCCAGACGGAGGCTGTCGTAGACCGTTTCATCGAAGGTGGCAAAGGCGCCATAGCTCAAGACGACCACCGGAATGCCCAGGACCTGCTGCACCTCGTTCGCCAGGGACGCGTGCATATAGGTCACAAACATTACCTGCGGCGCTACGGAGAGGACCGCCTCCAGGTCCGGTTTTTTGTCGATGCTGACAGGGCCGCCCGGCCCGCAGGAGGGGAGTTCCCATAGTTCGGGATGGGCCAGCCAGTAGGGTCGGCCCCGGCGGTTCATCTTTTCCATCTCCTCCACCCCAACGACCCTGGATTCGGCCTGGAGATAGACGATCAGGCGCAAGGCCCCCGGCCCGATGCAGATGATCCTTTCCGGATCAAAGGGGACGGCCGTCTCTCTTCCCGCCATATCAATCACACGTAGTGTGCCGGCAGAACCGGAAGGGGGACTGAGGCCCCAGAGAATGATGCATACCACCCACAAGCAAATTTTCTTCATCCATTCCTCCTGTTCCCCTGGTGGCACACGGCCCTGATTACATTTGAAGATACAGGTTCCAGGGCGTAAAACAAAAAAGCCACGAACGGTCGCCCTCCTTCATTCATAGGACGCGGCGCCTTCGTGGCTCAGAAAATCCCTCACACGATTGTGAGAACCCATGGGCTGTCCGCCCATTGGCTATTTCGTCTGGTTTAGCAGGCTTGAATCGTCTTTGTAACGTCCTTTCCAATTGAGCGAGCCCCGACTTTTCAGAATCCTCGGGCCTTCGTGGCCCGGAAACATCACGAAAAATAGAAAGGGTCGAATGACAAGGCTGCCTGCGATTGACGAGCTTTATATAGCTTCAGGACGCGCTCGTGTCAAGAAGTTTGTGCTGAATTGGACCATTCCATCCAAAGAATAAAAGGTGCTGTTAGAGCGTTTTTTTCCTTGACACATCGCGTCGGATTGAATTAAAAAGTGCCCCTATGCAGGAGAACATTGCGATATGAAGTGGCGTATTGATTCCTGTACGCAGTTCTTGACAGACCCATCGAAGGGTCTCCGAAAGGTTGCGACACTGCGGAGGAATCTGCGCGTTTTCCCTGCTGTCCCCTGATTCCCGAGAGTATCTTAGGGGAGAATACATAGAAATTCATATAGAAGCCACGAAGGCTTGTCTGTTGGAAGACAGGCCTTCGTGGCTTTTCTTTTTTGGGGACTTTGTCTCTGGCCTGAGCAAGCGGAGGTGTTGGGGGCCTGTTTGAAAGACCAGGCGAAAAACCTGTTACATAGCATTCAAAAAAAAAGGAGGAAACCATGAAATTATTGAGCAAACGATGCGTGTGTCTGGGACTGGTGTCGCTACTGCTGCCTTTAAGCGCGGCGGGCGCTGCCGAAGATGGAGGCGAACCTATAAGACTCGACGACATGCAGGTGGTTGCAACGCCCATCATCGAGGGGAATGAGGTGGACAATTACGCCGGGGAAAAGACCACAGTAGGCGAACAGCAGATCGAGGACCTGAACGCCCAGGATCTGGGGACCGCCCTTCGGACGACGCCGGGCGTCACCATTTCCAGGTTTAACCCAATCGGGTCATTCGGCGGTGGCGAAGGCGGAGCGATTTTCATACGTGGATCCGGGTCCAGCCGACCAGGCTCTGAGCTCAAGATGTATGTGGATGGCGTTCCCATGTACATGAGCGTCTGGAACCATCCGTTGCTGGATCTCATGACCATCGACCCGGCCCAGGCCATTGAGGTGTACAAATCCCCTCAACCCGAGGAGTTCGGCAATGCCTTTTCTGCCATCAATCTTGTGCCCAAGCAGAAGATTTCGAAGGGCATCGCCACCAAGGCCCAGGCACAGGGAGGGAGTTATCACACCTTTGCCGGCACAGCGGAGCAGGGCGGCAAGTTTGAAAATTTGGACTATTATGTAGGCGGCGGATATCGGCGATCCTACGGTCACAGGGAAGACGCCGAGGGCCGCTTGATGGACGGCTATGGCCGGTTGGGATACGAGGTCAACGAAAACTGGGATGTGTCGCTGTTCACCCTGTGGGACGACAATTCCGCGAAGGACCCGGGGGAGGTAGGTGCCTCGCCCGCCGAACGTCTCGGGATTTACACGACCAAGTCGTGGCTGACCCTCGGAAAGATCACCAACCGTTTCGACAATGCGGACGGTGATCTCAAAGTCTACTACAACAAAGGGGATGGGGACTGGCTGAACGAACCCACGAGCACCTCCGGGGTCACGTCTAACCTCTACAATACATTCACGTATTATGGATTCAAGGCCAAGGAGAACCTCTATCCCTGGAAGGGCGGCCAGGCGACCCTGGGCCTGGACTGGGAACGGACCGAGGGTAAATACACCAAGCAGTACAGCACAGGGGTATGGGACAACTGGAACGGGCATGAGTATGACATCCTTTCCCCCTATGCGGCGATCAATCATCTCTTTGGGGAAAAGACAGGCCTATACGCCATTCCATCAGCAGGGGTCCGCTTTTATGACAACAGCGATTTTGGGAACGAATATGCCCCCCATGCCGGTGTGGTTTTCGGGTACCAGAACACCGAGCTCCATGCCCGGTACTCGCGGGGCATCCTCTATCCAGGACTTGATGTGGTCGTCATGTCCGAGGAGGTTATCAAGGCACTGGGAAAGAGCTGGGAGGATCTGACTGCGGAAAAGGTCAATCATTATGAGCTGGGCGTTAGCCAGCGGTTCAAGGATATTGCGCTGATCGAAGTCACCGGCTTCTATGATGACGGTAAGGACCGGTACGTTGTCAACCCACCGCCACCCTTTCCACCCACCTACGAGAATACCGAAAAATACGAGATCCGTGGGATGGAAGCGACGTTGAGCGTTTACCCATTGAAGGGTCTTTCCCTGTTTGCCGGCTATACCTACCTGAGCACGGACCCAGGCAACCTGCCTTATGCGCCCAGCTCTACCGTCACCGGCGGGCTCAACTGGAGATTCCTCAATCGTTTTCAACTGAGTATGGACAGCCAGTATATTTCCAGTATGTATGTTAACTCCCAGGCGAGAAGGGAAGGGGCGGAGAATACGAACAAGATCGGATCGTACTACCTGGTCAATGGGAAGCTCAGTTACTTTCTCCCGGTCCCCCAGCTCCACATGAACGGCGAGATCTTTCTGGCCGGAGAGAATCTGACCAATGTCAATTATGAGTATCAACCTGGCTACCCCATGCCCGGGATTACGGCAATGCTCGGGTTCAGGGCCTCATTTTAGACCGGTTTTTTCATGTTTCGCATGGGTCCCTGAGTGTTTCCGCTCCTGATGTCAGCGCGTTGAACATACCGGCAGAGAACACTGTACGCTTCGGAGAACTCCCATTGAGCAAGTCTTTTTCATCAGGTGCAAAGGTTCAGAGGTTCAAGGTTAGGTAACTCCTGCCACGCCGCTTGAGAGACTGAGTGCCTGAACCTATTTTCATCCCCGGGGGCGATAAACCCCGTTGTCATAAGCATTTACTGTACTGAAGCTGAAGTGATAATGTCTATTTCCTCCGTTTCTCATTCACGGCCTTGCACAGTAGTCGTATCTAAACGTACAGGAGATTCGCTTTTTTCCTCCCCCCGCAACCCCGTTTTTAAAGTGAGAGCCACGGCCGTCTCGCCGGAGTCGACGAAACGGCCATGGTTCTCGGAGGCCCAGGAGGAGAGAGATTTGGGCCTTCTTCGCCTAACAAAAAAGGTTGGGACCGGGTCTGCGCGTGCCTTCGATCGCTTATGCCTCAAACACGATCCTGTGGTCGACCAGGTTCATCCGTTTGATCCGGCATCTTACGGTCTTCTGGTCTCCAAAGAGATCGACCAAGCGCCAGGAATTGTCGCCATTCGGCTCCAGCACGTCTACGGAATCCGGTTTCTTGTTGATGGTGGCAGGACCTCCCGGACCACATCGGGGGAGATGCATTAAGTCGGGATGGGCCAGCCAGCTTATGGTTACGTCAAAGCAGCATTACCCCCTGTGTTCGGTCTGTACAGGAGAAACGCGATCCGATCTGCATAACGGGGGTCACATCGCTTCGAACACGATCTTTCCCTGCGTATTGTCGTAACGCTTGAGTCTGGCCTTGATGATCTTTTGCTCTCCAAAGATGTTGATCAGCTTCACCTCATCGGCCTCAATTTCCACAATATCGACGCTCTCGAGCAGCTTTTCCTCCTGCCCGTTTCTTTCCATAAATGCATGCGCTTCGCACATAAGGGACCTCCTTTGCCAGCGTTTCAAAGCGTTGTCAGGGCGCGCCTCAAACACTCGTTGCTCTCGGCTATCAGCGCCGTCATTTCTCGAATGCATCGTGCACTCTCGGCCTTGCCTGCGGATTCCAGCTCCTGAGCAAGGGGTTCGTATTCCTGCAAATGGTCCTCGTTGTGTTCGATCCAGTGGTCGATCCGAATTTTCGCCTTTTCAATAAATTCCATAATATCTCCTTTCAGTGAAGGCTGAAATGCAGACAGCCTATATAAGCAACCACCCGTTCAACCGGTGGTTTTGATGTCGCCCCTATAAGGGGCCTATTGCTGGCAACGCCTGAAGGCG
>CAYLJZ010000032.1:0-33329 GCA_964384085.1 uncultured Desulfobacteraceae bacterium | reverse complement strand
GTCCCTTCTCTTATGAGGGAGGCCATCAAGAGGAATCTGGAGCGTTCAGGCGTGAGGGTTCTCTCAGACAAGACCGCGGGAGTGCACGGACTGGAAATTGTCTTGAAAACATTTTCACTCGACCTGGCCGGGCGCGAGTGGCTGGCCAAAATGAGTTATGAGGCCAGACTAACCGGGGAGCGGGGTGCAGTTGCAACCCAGTTCATCAATGGAGAGGCCGAACGCTACAAGGTCATCGGGCGCGATAGTGCAGACACCCTCATGGGCGAAATCTTTACGGATATGGTCAATTCACTCGATGTGGCCAGACTGTTCAGCCAGGCGGGGCTATAATCTACCATGCCGTGTTGTGCCAGCACACGGGACCTCTGAAACCGCTCAACCTCTGAATCTCTGGTTGCCCTGTTCGTGCAGGGCCTCCAGCAATCGCTGATGCAGGTGATCAAAGCCGCCGTTGGACATGATCAACACTACGTCCCCGGATTGGGACTCTCTCACCAGGGCCTCCAGCAGCCGGTCGGTGGTTTCAAGGTAGGAGGCCTTAAGCCCCCGCTCCTTCAGATCTGATACGAGGGTGCGCGACGAGAAGCGTTCCTCAGGGGGGATGCCGTGCATCAGAGGGGGCTCAGGGATAAAGACCCGGTCGGCCGCATCGAATGAGAGGGCATAGAGGTCCTGAAAGATCCTTCGCCGGCTGGAATTGGACCGAGGTTCAAAGACAGCAATGAGACGTCGGTCCCTGTATTTCTCCCGGACCGCACGAAGGGTCTCCCTCACCGCGGTGGGATGGTGGGCAAAATCGTCCAGGACCAGAACGCCCTTTCGTTCACCGATAATCTCCTGCCGCCGCTTGACCCCGCGAAAGGTCCTGGCGGCCTCCTCGAGGGTCGTCCAAGGTATTTCCAGAAAGCGGCCCAGGACCACGGCTGCCATGAGATTGGCGACATTGTGCCGACCGTAGAGGGACGTGGAAAAGGGGATCTCTTTCCCTTTTGTCACGATCGTTAGATGGGCGAAGTCCTCCCGAACCGCCACGTCTTCAACCCGCCACTGGGCGTCCTGGCCATAGCCGTAGGTCTCGGTTCGGCAGGCGGCCCCCCCGCTTTCGTGTCTGACAGTATCATCGTCTCCATTTGCGATGAGGAGCCCATCGGCCGGGATCAGGTGAATCAGCTTACGGAAACTTTCGATCACATGCGCCAGGTCGCGATAGATGTCTGCGTGGTCGAATTCGATACTGGTCAGGATGGTAATCCATGGACGATAATGAAGGAATTTCGGTCCTTTATCGAAAAAGGCCGTATCGTATTCATCCCCTTCTATGACAAAATAGGGGCCGGTCCCCGTCTTGTAATTCTTACCGAAGTTGATGGGAATCCCTCCGATCATGAATCCCGGGTCCATGCCCGCTTTCTCCAGTATCCATGCAATCAGAGCAGAGGTGGTGGTCTTTCCGTGGGTCCCGCTGACGACAATGGATTTCCGATCTTTCAGGGCGAAGTGCCCGATGGCCTGGGGAAAGGAGAGGTAGGGGAGCCGCAGGGACGATAGTTCGACGGCCTCGGGGTTTTTTCGAGTGATCACATTGCCCACAATCACCAGGTCCGGTTCAGGATGGAGGTTTGCCGCATGATATCCATTAGATATGGGGATATGAAGCGATTCGAGGAAGAGGCTCATGGGAGGATAGACATTCTGATCCGAACCGGTGATTCGATAGCCTTTATCTTTCAGCATGCCGGCCAGAGATGCCATTCCCGTCCCGCAGATGCCCATCAGATGGATATGGCGCGGGGTATCGGGCAGGTAGTTGAGGTGAGGCGATAGCAGGGCGGTTTCAGAATGTTCGTTCGATATCATCAAGTTAACATGTCCTTAATCTGAAATTTGAAAGTGAAAACTGGATGCTGCAAACGGGAGAACGGGCCGCAATCGAGAGACCTGAATCCGCTTACGGCGACGCTACAGACAGGTATACGATCAGCATGGTGAAAAAATACTTGATATTCAATCCAATATCAATTAAATTACAAAATTCTAAAAATTCTGAAAACACCAAGGAGATTCCCCCATGTCAAGAGAATGCGACATCTGCGGCAAAAAGCCGGTAACCGGATACAATGTCAGTCACGCCCACAACAAGACCAAAAAGCGCTGGCTCCCCAATCTTCAGAGTGTCCGATGTGTCGTAAACGGCCAGTCTGTCAAGATAAGGGCCTGTACGAGCTGCATTCGGTCGGGCCGGGTAGTGAAACCGCCAAAGAGCAGGGTTGTACCAGCTTAGAGCCTCTCTACAATCAACACGTTTTTTACCTTTTTGATGGCGCTCATAATTTCCTGCAACTGTTTGTAGCTTTCCACCTCGAGCGTAAAAAATGCGATCCCCTTATTGTCCACGGTCGTCTTGATCTCGGCATGGATGATATTGGCATCCTTCTGGCTGATTATCGTGCTGATATCAGCCAGAATTCCCTTCCTTTCCACGCTGGTCACCCTGAGGGTGGCGGGGTAGGCCTCTTTTCCCACCGTATCCCACGATACCGGGACCAGCCTGTCACGGTCGGCCTTCTGGATATGCGCGCAGGTCTCCAGGTGGATCGTGATCCCCCGTCCCCGGGTGATGAACCCCACCACCCGTTCACCCGGAAGGGGAGAGCAGCATTTGGCAAAGTGGATGAGCATGTCGCTCACCCCGTCTACCCTGATGCCGTGATCGGTCCTGGGCCGTATGAACCGACTGACCATCTTGCTGACGAGGCCCTGTGGCCTGTCTGCCCTGATGTCCAGCCTGGGCTTGAGCCGACCCACCACCTGCCTCGGGGAGATCTTGCCGAAACCGATCTGGGCAATCAGGTCCTCGACCGAATGGAACGAGAGTTCCTTGGCAACGGCCGCGATCTGTTCGCTCTTAAAGACATTGGTCTGACTCAGACCGTCCTGCTGAAGGGCCTTTTCGAGGATGGTCCTCCCAAGGTTGATGCCCTCTTCTCTTTCCTCTGTCCGAATCCATTGCCGGATCTTGGTCTTCGCCCTCGATGTCTTGACGAACTTGAGCCAGTCTTTATTCGGGTGCTGTTTTGCAGATGTCGTGATCTCGACGATATTGCCGTTTTTAAGCTGGTAGCGGAGGGGCACCATCCTGCCATTGACCCTGGCCCCCACACACTTTTCCCCGATCTCAGAGTGGATACTGTAGGCAAAATCGATGATGGTGGCCCCCTTGGGAAAGGATCTTACCTCCCCTCTCGGGGTAAAGACATACACGTCATCCGGGAAGAGGTCCATCTTGACGGATTCCAGGAATTCCTGCGGGTCCTGAAGGTTTTTCTGCCAGTCGAGCAGCTGCTGAAGCCAGGAGAACTGCTTTTGATCGGCCTTGGTGGCAACGGATCCCTCTTTGTACTTCCAATGGGCTGCGATCCCCGATTCGGCCACCCGGTTCATCTCCCATGTTCGAATCTGGATCTCCATACGCTGACCCAGTGGCCCGATCACTGTGGTATGGAGGGACTGATACATGTTGGCCTTGGGCACGGAGATATAGTCCTTGAACCTTCCTGCAATGGGCTTCCAGATGGAATGGATATGTCCCAGGAGCTCGTAGCATTCCTTGATGGAATTGACGATGACCCGGAATGCCAGGATATCGTAGACCTGGTTGACGTTGAGGTCCTGGTCCAACATCTTTTTGTAGATGCTGTAAAAATTTTTCTGCCTGGCCTTGATGGTCGCCTGGATATTGGCCTCCTGCAATTTGACAGAGAGGATCTCCTTGACCTCGGTCATGAATTTTTCCATCTCCCCCCGTCTCTGGGCGGTCTCATCCTTGATCTTGGCGTAGATCTCGGGTTCCAGGTAAAAGAGACAGAGGTCTTCCAGGCTCGACTTGATCCAGTTGATCCCCATCCTCCCTGCCAGCGGGGCGTAGATGTCGAGGGTTTCGGTGGCGATGCGGATCTGCTTGGCCTCGGGCTGGAACCCCAGGGTCCGCATGTTGTGGAGACGATCGGCCAGTTTGACCAGAACGACGCGGATGTCTGTGGACATGGCAAGGATCATCTTGCGCACGTTCTCGGCCTGACGCTCCTCTTTCCTCACAAACTGCATCTTGCTGATCTTGGTGACGCCGTCCACAATAGTGGCGGTCTCCTCGCCGAAGAGTTCTCGTATTTCTTCCAGAGTGGCATCGCTGTCTTCAACGGCATCATGGAGGAGGCCGGCCGCAATGCAGACGACATCCATCTTGAGCTGGGCCAGGATGTAGGCGGCCTCCAAGGGATGGGAAAGGTAGGGTTCGCCTGAAAGTCGAATCTGGCCCTGATGGGCCTTGGCCGAAAACACATAGGCCTTTTCTATGATTGCGATATCTGCTTTGGGATGGTAGCTCTGGACCAGAGACGTGATGTCATTCAATCGAATCATAGAGGGCTTTTACCTTGTCTCTCACAGAGGATAGCGCGGCGTCGAGAGGTACGAAGGAGTTTTCGGGTTCGGAACGCAGTTTAATTTCCACCTCTCCCTTCTTGATTCCTTTGGAGCCCACGGTCACGCGGATGGGAATGCCGAGGAGGTCGGCATCGTTGAATTTGAACCCGGGCCGCTCATCCCTGTCATCGAGGAGGGTGTCGATTCCAAGGCCAACCAGGTCGTTGTGGAGTTTCTCCGCTGTTTCGACCACCTGTGTGTCGTGCATCTGAAGCGGGAGGATTGTCGCCTCAAAGGGTGCGATCGGTATAGGAAAGAGGATGCCGTTTGCGTCATGGTTCTGCTCGATGGACGCTGCCACGGTCCTTCCGACGCCGATTCCGTAGCATCCCATGATGATCGACGATTCTTTGCCCTCACGGTTCAAAAAAACCGCATTTAGGGCCCGGCTGTACTTGGTCCCCAGTTTGAAGATATGTCCCACCTCGATCCCTCTTCCGAATTCGATGGCAGCTCCGCATCTGGGGCAGCAGTCCTGGGGAGTGATGACGCGGACATCGCCGAACTGGTCCACGCGAAAATCCCGTTCCAGATTGACGTTTGTCAAATGCAGGTCCTTTCGGTTGCCGCCCGTGACAAAATTGCGCATCGACCGGACGGCGGCGTCGGCCACGATTTTCACCTTCAGACCGACCGGACCGGCAAACCCCATGGGCGCGGCTGTTGCCTCTTCGACCATTCGTTCAGATGCCAGTTCAACGGTTTCGGCCCCCAGCAGGTTCCTGAGTTTGGCCTCATTGAGCTCATGATCGCCCCTGATCAGGACAGCTACCGGCTGATCGTCCACCGAAAGGATCAGGGTCTTTACAAGCTGATCCGAAGAAACAGAGAGAAAGGCCGTGACCTCCTCCACGGTCCGCATGCCGGGGGTCTCCACCTCTCTGAGCGGGCGGAGTTCGTCAGGCTCGAAGGCGGGCGAGGCATCGTTCGAACGAACCTCCGCCCGCTCGAGATTGGCCGCATAGCTGCATGCCGTACAGTTGACGATCTGGTCTTCGCCGGTTTCTGCCAGGACCATGAATTCATGGGAATAGTTCCCGCCGATGGTCCCCGTATCCGCCTCCACGGCCCTGAATCGCAGGCCGCAGCGTCGAAATATCCTCGTGTAGGCCTCGTACATGGCCTCGTAGCTTCGGTTGGCGCTTTCCTCGTCCACGTCAAAACTGTAGGCGTCTTTCATGATGAATTCGCGGGCCCGCATGAGCCCGAACCTGGGCCGGATCTCATCCCTGAATTTGGTCTGAATCTGGTAGAGGTTGATCGGCATCTGCTTGTAGGAGTGGATCTCCTTGCGAACCAGGTCGGTAACCACTTCCTCGTGGGTAGGGCCGAAACAGGCCTCCCGGTCGTGACGGTCCGTGAATCGAAGGAGCTCCCGGCCATAGTGTTCCCACCTGCCGCTCTCCTGCCACAGCTCTGCCGGCTGAACGGACGGCATGAGAATCTCGATGGCGCCGGCCCGGTTCATCTCTTCCCGAATGATCGCCTCCACCTTTTTGATGGCGCGCAGGCCTGTCGGAAGGTAGGTGTAGGTACCGGAGGTCAGTTTGCGAATCATGCCGGCCCGAACCATGAGCTGATGGCTGATGACCTCTGCGTCCGAGGGGAACTCCTTGTGCGTCGGTATAAAATAGCTCGTATATCGCATGATGGTTTCTTATTCTCCTTCTGAACCGGATCAACCGGAAGCAAAAATTTCGCACACGAAGACACAGCGCCACGAAGATTTGCGTGCCGCATGTCACTCGTTACATTACCATGAAAATACGGTGAGGTCCGAAGTAAAGGGTCCACCGTCCAAGGTCAGGAGTTCAAGCGTTAGTGCCTTATCCCTTTGTTTTCTATCATAAAAAAAAGAAAACCCCTTGTATTTCACTCCCCCCAATTTCATAAGCTCACACGGAGGCACAAAGAACACAAAGAGGAGAAAAAGACGCAGGTTAAAACCCAAAATAAAATTTCTTTGCGGCTTCGTGGCTTTGTGTGAGATATTTTGTGGCTTTGTGTGATCACTGCAGCATGTTATGGGTTATCCTACGAGTTGCCGGACCTCCTGAATGAGGACCTCGGCCAACCGATCTTCGGGGATCTTGCGTACCACCTGTCCCTTTTTGAACAGAATCCCCTGTCCCCTTCCGCCCGCAATGCCCACATCAGCCTCTCTGGCCTCGCCCGGGCCGTTGACCACGCAGCCCATGATGGCGATCTTGGGCGATGCCGTCATCCCCGAAAGGGCCTTTTCTACCTGTTCCACTAAGGAAAAGAGGTTGATTTCGCAGCGACCGCAGGTGGGGCAGGATATGATCTCAGGCCCTCGGGACCGAAGCTCAAGGCTTCTCAGGATCTCATAAGCCACTCGAACCTCCTCCACGGGATCGCGGGTGAGTGAGACGCGGAAGGTGTCTCCTATCCCTTCTGCCAGGAGATACCCGATCCCGATAGCGCTCTTCACCGTTCCGGCGATCAGGCCGCCTGCCTCTGTAACCCCTAAGTGGAGCGGATAATCGACCCGTTCACTGAGCAGCTCGTATGCTCGAATGGTATTCTTCACATGGGAGGATTTCAAGGATATCTTCATCAGGGCGAAGTCCATGGACTCCAGAAAGCGGATATGCTCCATGGCGCTTTCGACCATGGCCTCCGGCGTAGGCCCCCCGAATTTCGTGAGAATGTCCCTGTGAAGGGAACCTCCGTTGACCCCGATTCGAATCGGGGCCTCCCGTTCACGGGCTGCCTTGACCACCTTTTCGACCGCCTTTTGGGTGCCGATGTTGCCCGGATTGATTCTCAGCCCGTCGGCCCCTGCCTCGAGAACCCCCAGGGCGAGCCGGTGATCGAAATGAATATCGGCGATCAGGGGAACGCCTACTTTCTTTCGAATCACGCCAAAGGCTGCCACGGCCTCCTCATCGGGAATGGCCAGACGGACAATCTCGCACCCGGCCTCTGAGAGCCGCTCGATCTGATGGACCGTGGCGGACACATCCCGAGTATCGGTGTTGGTCATGGATTGCACCGCTATCGGCGCATCTCCTCCTATTGGAATATCGCCCACACGAATCTGGCGGGTTTTTTTTCGGGTTTCACTGAAAGGCATTTCAATAAACTCCAATCCGGAAAAAGCTGCGGAGCGTGAACTTAAAAGCTCAAATCGGAAATTTTCCTTTTTAGACGACGGCCAGGCACTCCAAATTTTGATTAATTTTAATTGCTCTTTAGTTGGTATTAATCACTTTGGTTTGTCTATTGACATTCTGTCACAAAACAAGAAAACCATTTTTGTCTCTTTGTGACTCTACGGCTTCGTGTGAGACATTTTCTTGGTTTTGAATGAAGCGCGTTAGCTCACTCCTTAATACAAAAACATAGGCTTCCCGCTCACGTGCCTCACCTTGGGACGGTATTCCTCAATATCGTACAGTTCACGCACGTCCACCCGCTTCTGGCCTGTGGTGATGCTGCTCAGGGGGATGTCTGCGTAGTTCCCATTGGTCAGGGCGACGAGCCGGCCAAAGGTCTTTTTCAGGAACAGATCGATGGACATATTGGCAAAGTTGACCGCTACCATGAGATCCAAAGAGTCGGGCGACCCGCTTCTCATGAGATACGACAGACGCTGGTTGAGCACGTCCTGACCGGTCAGTTTCTTCAGAATCGCGCCTGTTTCTTCGCCGATGCCGCCGAGACGGCGGTGACCGAAGGCATCGCATTCACCGGAGAGAAACATGTCGCCGCCGATGATTTTGGCGCCCTCGGATATGGTGATCATGGCATAGTTTTTGGGGTTGTCCTTCTTGTCTTTCATGATCAAATGGGCCAGTTTCTCCGGCTCAAAGGGGACCTCGGAGATGATGGCACGGTCGACCCCCGCCAGGTAGGCCGAAATCAGGGATGTCTCGCCGCAGTACCGTCCAAAGAGTTCGATCACCGCGATTCGCTCATGAGAACCGGTGCAGGTCCGCAATGCATGGATAAAGCCCACGCCTCGAGTCACGGCGGTGGAGAAGCCGATGCAGTAATCGGTGCCAAAGACGTCGTTGTCCATGGTCTTGGGTATGGCGATGATCGGAAAGCCTCGTTTGTGGAGACGTTCGGCGAAACTCAGCGTGTCGTCCCCGCCGATAGGGATCACGGCATTCACCCCCAGATGTTCGAGCCCCCTGATGCACTGGTCCGTGAAATCATGGGTCGCTTCTCCTTCCTTCCATTCACCCTTCAGAAAATCAGGGACATCCTTTTCCTTGACAGCGCTGGGGTTGGTCCTGGAAGTATGAAGATAGGTCCCCCCGGAACGGTCTATGGTCCGGACCTCCGGCGGCGTCAGCTTTTGCACCCAGTTTTTCGAGGCCCTGGGATCATCCGGATTATAGTTGAGTATGCCGGCCCAGCCCCGTCGAATTCCAAGGACCCCAATTCCCTCGCTGGCAGCCCGGTATACCAGGGTTTTGATGCAGGGATTCAGACCTGGAACATCCCCGCCCCCGGTCAGAATCGCAATGGTCGATTTTTTCTTGGTGGTTTTTTTCATGGAATTCCTCCCTGTCTCTGTTCGCAGGCCGGAACTGTGCGGATTGAGCCTGCCATGGGCTTCAAAATAGTCCATTGATGCCCTCTATCCTGGGTGTGTGGGAGACACCCAATATATTCTGTAGAGCTATAGAAGAACCGTGAAACCGTGTCAAGATGATTTCAGCATCGGCCTGTCGGGCGGCACGGGCCCTGGGCCGAGATTTTATGTTGACAAGTCTGTACAATAGGCTATGCTCTGAAAGAAAAGGCGTGAGGCGCAAAGCGTAAGGCGCAAGGCGCGAGGAAGACAAAGACCATCAGGCGACGGAAGCGGGAAACCTCTGAACCTCTGAACCTCTGAACCTCTGAACCCTTGAACCCCTGAACCTTTGAACCTCTGAACCTCTGAACCTTTACCATCCAGCAAGGAGAAAAACGCATGTCTGTATCCGAGAAAATCCGTGGGGCCATCGAAAAATCGTCCTGGATCAGAAAGATGTTTGAAGAAGGGGCCAGAAGGAAGGCCCAGTATGGCGCGGATAAGGTCTTTGACTTCAGCCTGGGGAATCCCAACCTGGAACCGCCTTCCAAGGCCAGGGAGGTCTTTGAAAGCCTGGTAAGAGATCCGGCTCCGGGGCAGCATGCCTATATGTCCAATGCGGGCCTGGTGGAGACGCGACAGGCCGTTGCCGACTATCTGAATACGTTTAACACCCCCCGCTTTTCGCTCGATGAGATCGTGATGACCGTGGGAGCCGGAGGGGCTCTCAACGTGGTTCTAAAAACGATTCTGAATCCCGGAGAGGAGGTCGTGATCCCGAAGCCCTATTTTGTGGAGTACAACTTCTATCTCGACAATCATCAGGGCGTTCCGAAACTCGTGGAGACTCGACCCGATTTTTCATTTAATTTTGACGCGATGGAAGCGGCCATGACTGAAAAGACGCGGGCCGTTCTCATCAACTCGCCTAACAATCCGACGGGAAAGGTTTACAGTGCAGGGGATCTGAAACAATTGGGGCAGTTGATGACCCATTACAGCAAAAAGTTCGGGCAGCCGATCTATCTCATTTCTGATGAACCCTACCGGAAAATCGTCTATGACGGCATTTCGGTGCCGAGCGTCTTTGATGTGTATCCTGAAACCGTTGTGGTAACCTCCTTTTCAAAAGATATCTCGCTTCCGGGAGAACGGATTGGGTACATAGCGGCCCATCCGGAGATTTCGGACAAGGGCATGGTCATGGCCGGCATGGTCCTCTGCAATCGGATCCTTGGCTATGTGAACGCCCCGGCCATGATGCAGCGGGCCATTTCCCGTCTCCTGAACGATAGTGTGGATATCTCGATCTATCAGCGGAAACGGGATCGGCTGTGCGAGGCCCTCTCGTCTTTTGGCTACGACATCAAGAAGCCGGAAGGGGCCTTCTACCTGTTTCCACGAACGCCCATAGCGGACGATGTGGCCTTTGTGGCGGCGCTCCAGGAGGAGAATATCCTGACCGTTCCGGGGACCGGTTTCGGGGGTCCCGGTCACCTTCGAATTGCCTACTGCGTATCAGACCAGGTGATCGAAGGGTCGCTTCCAGGGTTCGAGAGGGTGATCAAGAGGTATTGAAGATCCACGGAGAAAAGAGCCATGTATTCAAAAACGCTGTCCCTCAGGTTTCCTAAAAAGATCGTGGATGAACCGATCGCGATGAACCTTGTCAAAAAATTCGATCTCTCTTTCAATATCCTCAAGGCCGTCATCTACCCCAGAAAAGAGGGGTTTATGGTGCTGGAACTGAGCGGTCACCGCAAGAATTTTCAAGAGGGCGTCCAATATCTGAAGAGCATCGGGATCAAGGTCGAAAGCATCGGGCAGGATATTCGGCGCAACGAGAAAAAATGTCTTCAGTGCGGGGCCTGCACGGCCGTCTGTCCGACCGGGGCGCTCTATATCAAGCGGCCGGAGATGGAGGTGATCTTCGACACGGAACGGTGCAGCGCGTGCGAATGGTGCGTCATCGCATGCCCGGCCCGCGCCATGGAGGTCAGCTTCAACAAGACACTTCTGGATTGACCGCCAAATCGGATCATTACCGCGGAGGGCCCGGATGGGGTCTCGGACCAGGGCCAGGTCTTGGACCAGGTGTCGGCCCAGGGCGAGGACCCGGACCAGGCCGAGGGCCTGGACGAGGACCCGGGCCGGGCCACGGACGGGGACCGGGTCGAAACCATGGACCCGGGCATGGCGGGCGGTACCTGTAGTAGTATGGCCAGCCCGGCCCGTAATAGTAGGACCAGGGCATCCCCCAACCGAAATATAAATTCCAGGAATAAGGCGCCGGGTCGGAATAGTAGTAGGTGGTTACAGTGCCCGGTGCTGATTCGGCGGCAGCCGTCTCTGGTGGGGGCGGAGGGAGAACCATATTCGACTGGTCCCTGGCCTTTTCGAGCATGGCTTTGGTCACCCGGTCGGAAACGCCTTCATGTTTGAGCTCGATGACGTCATGAGCGTTTAGCGGTTGCACATAACTGGCGACTTGAATCTTGGTGATGATCACATCCTCGCTAACCTCTGCCCTGGACATGGAAATCACATCCATTTTACTGACCGGCGGATTGGCGGCAGCCTCGGCCTGTGCCTGGAGATAGGCCTGGTTCTGGGCCTCCGCCCCGACTTTTTGATCGACATCTGCTCCGGCTGCCGCGCCCGCTGCACCACCGATGAGCGCCCCTGCGGCCGCCCCCTCCAAAGGCCAACCCTGCGTGGCGCCGATAATGGTGCCGGCGCTGCCGCCGATGATGGCGCCCGTTGTGGAGTGCGATTCCTGATAGGAACCGGGGGTTCCGCAGCCAGTTATGAGCAGGCACGTGGCCAGAAGGGGCACGATGTAAAATAATAAACGTTTCATATCCAGTTTCCTTCTTGTTTTTTGATGTAGGGCAGACCGAAAACCCAATTTTTCTTCTCAGAAATCCAAAACACCCCAGTTACAATCAATATCGTGCCAAACGCAAGAAAGGATACATGGCCGATTGCCGGTTACCCACGCCTGCCCCATCCACTCTGTAATGTTCCACGTTGTTAGGAATGGGCTGCCTGTTCTATTGCCAGGGTCGCCTGGGGCATAGCTTCACCCCGTAGATTGGCGGCCGCCCCTTTGATACTGTGGGCCATGCGTTCTGAGGCGGGGTCGCCGGCACTCTCGACACGCTCTCTAACCCCCTGGGATTGGCGAGGAATTTCTGCAAGGAACAGCTCGACGCTCTCTCTCCCCTTTCGGGCCAGGCTGGCGGGCGTAAAGGGCTACCCTTCTTTCAGGAAGATTTTCATTTGCTGAAACTCGGCCTCCAGCTCGAAAAGCACATCCTGAGCGCCTTCAAGAAAACTGGATGCTCCCTTCATTTCAAGTCCTCGGGCAAGCTCGCCAAAACGCTCAGCGCCCAGATTTTTCGCTGCGCCCTTTACGGCGTGCGCCGCTTTTTCCAGGGCCGTGGCATCGCCTTCCTCGATGGCCTTTCTCATGGAGGACAACTTCTCCCTGGCGTCTTTGAAAAACAGCTTCAACAGCTCCTGCTTGAATTCGGCGTCTCCACCGGTAATATCATCCAGGTGTGTCATGTTGAAAGGAGAGCGGCTCACGACGGAAGGACTGCCATCTCCCGCCGGGGGATGGATGACCTGCTTGCCCGCCCATCGCTGCACCACATCCAGCATCTGCTTGGGTTGAACGGGTTTGGAGATGTAATCGTCCATGCCGGCTGCCAGGCACTTCTCCCGGTCGCCCTTCATGGCGTGGGCCGTCATGGCGATCACCGGGATTTGGCAGACCCCGGATTGCGGGTCTCGGATCTTCCGTGTCGCCTCATACCCGTCCATTTCAGGCATCTGCACATCCATGAGCACGATGTCGTACGGCAGCCGGTTCAGGGCTTCCAGTGCCTCTATGCCATTGGCCACCACATCGATCCGGTGGCCTGCCTTTTCCAGGATCCGCATGGCCACTTTCTGGTTGACCACATTGTCTTCGGCGAGAAGGATCCGCGCGGATCGGGCCACGCCTTCGCCCAGACTGTGGCGGGTAATGATGTCGGCCCTTGCAGGTCCCTCTTCCGGGGCATTTTCCGGTTCCTCCACTTCCACGATGGTCTCGGCAAGCGCATCCAGCAGTTGGGACTGACGCACCGGCTTTGTCAGGTAGGCTGAACAGCCCAACTCCTTGAATTTCTTTGCATCACCCCGCTCGCCAATGGAGGTCAAAATCAAAATGCGAGTCCCGCTCAGCGCGGGGTTCGCCCGAATGGACCGGACCACGTCTTCCCCATCCATCTTCGGCATTTGATGGTCGAGTAGAATGGCATCAAACAGGCGGTCCTCATCGAGGGACCGGCCTAATCGGGCCAAGGCCTCCTCCCCGCTGGACGCCTCTTCGGGAAGACACCCGAATGACTGAAGCATCTTGTTCAGGATCATTCGGTTGGTGGCATTATCGTCCACAATCAGGATATGGGCCCCTCGAACGCTCTGACGGGTCACGGCAGCAGGGGTCCCGGTCTCTTCCTGCTCCTTGAAAGGAATCACCAGCCGGAATGTGCTCCCTTTTCCCGGTTCGCTCTTCACCTGGATCCTTCCTCCCATCAGTTCCGCCAGACGCTTCGATATGGTCAGGCCCAATCCCGTCCCCCCGAAGCGCCGCGTGGTGGAGCCGTCGGCCTGGGTAAAATTCTCGAATATGGCGCTCAGGCGGTGCTGTGGAATGCCGACACCCATATCCGCGACCTCAAAACAGACCTTATTAACCTTTCCCTCCTCAGCAGGCTTGCCCTCGACGCGGATATCGATGTTCCCCTTTTCCGTAAACTTGACGGCATTGGAGACCAGGTTCACCAGCACCTGGCGCAGACGCTCCGGATCCCCCCTCAGTCGCACGCTGCTCTCGGGTTTAACAAAGCAGGTCAGTTCCAGGCCCTTGGCATGGGCGCCGGGGGCCACCAGCGCTCCAACGCTTTCTACGATATAGCGCAGATCAAAGGGGATCTCCTCGATTTCCAGCTTTCCCGATTCTATCTTGGAAAAATCGAGGATGTCATTGATCAGGCCCATAAGCCCTTCTCCTGCATTCCGCACGGTTTCCGCATATTCCCGCTGTTCCGTGTCCAGTTCGGTATCCAGGAGAAGGCCTGTCATGCCGATGATGGCATTCATAGGGGTCCGAATTTCATGACTCATATTGGCCAGAAATTCGCCTTTGGCCCTGGTGCCCGCCTCGGCCTTGTTGAGCGCATCGTCCAGTTCGATATTTTTCGTCTCCATCTGGCCTGCGTATTGCGCCAGTTTTTCCGAGGCCTTTTCCGCCTGCCGGCGTGCGGTCACCAGGTCGGTCACATTGATGACGTTGAGGAGCACCCCGTCGTATCGGTCCTCCGTGTAGATCGGCTGAACACGCAGGATGACCTCCGCATCGCCCAAGGGTTTCTGTTTGACAATCGCTTTCGAAAGTGCGTTCTTCTGAAAGGATGCAATATGGCCGCGTATCTTCCCCATGACCTCGTTCGAATGAAATTCCTCCAACTGTCTCCCCAGGATCTCCTCCCGCTGTTTGCCGACAAACGTGCAGAAGTAGGCATTGACCTCGACGATCACGTTGTCGGCGTCTGCAAAGATCACCCCTTCTTCCATCCCCGAGATCATGGCAGAGAGCTTTGAGGTCTCCCTGTGGGCCCTTTCCTGGGCTGCCTTCATATCCGAGATATCCGTGAGGCTTTCCAAAAAATAGTCATGGTGATCGAGTCTAATCGGGACAACCGTCTTGAGTATCGGGACTCTTTCACCGCCGGTCCTCAGGAGAACGCGCTCTGCATTGTCGACTTTTTGGCCGAGGTCGGCAACTGGGCATTGTCCCACCAGGGTAGGGCAGATATACTCGTGGCAGATCCTGCCGACGATCGCTTCTTTCGGCGACCCAATGAGTTCCTGTGCCACAGGATTGACATCGGTAATTCGATGGGTTCCCGCGTCGATGACCACAATGCCGACCCGAACCGAATCGAAGATGCTCCGGAAGCGTTCCTCGCTCTCGCTGAGCCTTTCCTCTGCCCTTGCCTGTTCCGTCATATCCAGGTAGGTCAGAAGCTGTCTTCCATCCGCCAGGGCAACCGCGCTGAACCGGATCCGCTTATCCTGGCCATTTTTACATCGTACGGTAAAGAGCCGCGCCCTCTCTCCTTTTCTTTTGCTCGCATCGGCCGAATCCGCCTTCCACGCCGAAACCACCTGCTCCCTGTGTTTGTCATCGGGATAGGCCTTCTCAAACCAGGTTTGCTTATCGGGAAGGTCGTCGATGGTATAGCCGAAGATCTCCTCGAATTTCGGATTGAGATATTCAAAGGTCGTATCCGGCTTCATAATGGAAATGCCAAAAGGCGCTGCCCCTGAAAGCGTTCGGAAGCGCGCCTCGCTGCGGCGCAGGGCCTGTTCCGCCCGCTTGTGGTGCAGTGCCTCCACAAAAACGACGGACAGGGATTCCACATCCTCCTGATCCGACAGGCAGTACCCCGTCTCTTTGTTGGCCAGGGCGATCATCCCGACGGTGTTACCCCCATGTTTCAAGGGAATGCCCAGAAAGGAGGTCAGGGCCGGATGCCCGTCAGGGGTTCCCACACGGGCAGGATGGGCAGCGGGATCGTTGACAATCAACTGCCGTCCTTCCTGTATCACGCGGCCCCAGATGCCACGGACCGTCATCCCTGTGACCAACTGAGATGCCTTCGAACCGGTCATGCTGCAAGCGGCCCGGCCCGGGTCGCTGATGGCAAGGGTATCGAACCGGCCGGTCGGATTCACCTCCCCAATAAAACCGAATGGACTGTCGGTCAGTTTCTGGGCAACGGCCAGACAGCTCTGCGCGACGTCCTGTTCGGTGTCGCAGGTCAGCGCCTCTTTCAACAGGTCGTTGACTGCGCCCAGGACCCGGCTCTGCCTTAGGGAATGATCTTCGATCCCTTTTCGTTTCGAGGCCTCTTGCTCCAGTTCACCGAGCCGACCTCTCAACGCCTCATCTGTTGGTTTTCTATCCATTTCTGACTCCCGTATCGATATATACACTTGTCAATGAAAAACGATAATCAGCAGCAATTCTCATTATGAGGCGGACCCGGTATCAACATTCTGTGTGAGTGGCATCTTGCCACGACTTTTCGCGGCTGAAAGCCGCTCGCACATGGCTATTTTCCCAAACTGAGAATTGGTGGATAATCAGTGCCTTATTGCCAGGTTTTCTGTCAGAAAAAACAAGAAGATCTGCGCATGCTCCGTGTGCAAGCCCACCTTTCCGTCATTCCGGCATGGTTTTGGCCGGAATCCAGTTTCTTTTCAATGGCTTAAATGTTCTGGATGCCGGATCAAGTCCGGCATGACGTGAGAACTTTGGACTCTCAAGTTCGCGACTAACCCATTTGAATATATACACATCCACGCCCGCCTTACCCGCCTGGCGGAAGAGGCAGAAAACGTAAAGGAAGCCTTATTAGCTGTGGAAAGGTGGAAAGAAGAGAGAGAGCAAAATATGCGCCATTCAGATGGTCGGACACGTTCGTTTGCCTCATGACCGGTTGATCGATGGGTCGCCCACAGCCCTCAATTCGCTCTGTACCCAGGAGCACTGTTGGCCTTATGATGATCGGGTTAGATATTTCTTTTTCAAGGGAAATCATAGACCCCGTGCCCTTGTCTGTCAAGGGGAAATGCGTGGAACGTCTCGAACGCGGCCTCCGGCCTGTAGTGGCCTACGCCCCGGAGGGAACGCGGAGCTCGGAGCGCCCGCTCTTCTTTCCCCTTGACCCCCTGCCGCCATCCGACTATAGTTTTTTTCCGAAAAGGCAGATCTCATATTCATTCCAGAACCCCGACGGGCAGCAGAAGGCCGCGAGGGTCTGTATGTCGTGTCTGGATGCACCCGTCTATAACCCCCGGAAGAGAAAAGACCATGCCAGAAAAAACAGCCGCGCTGGAACAACTCACGTCATTCCTGAACCGCCTGTTTCAGTTCGACACCCAGGACCTGGACTTCGGCATATACAAGATCCTGCATTACAAATGGGAACAGATACAGCGGTTTATCGACGAACTTCTGGTGGAACGTATTCAGAACCAGCTCATTTCCCTGAAGGATTCCACGGTCATGGATCTGGAAAGCGAACTGGCTGAACTCGAAGAGGCCGCCCACATCCGAAAATGGCTGGAAGCAAGGGCAGGGGGGCACACTCAGAAGGTGGCCTTTTATGAGGAGGAATTCAAAGAGGACACCCAACGGTACAAGCGAATCAAGCTCAAGATCGATGCGGCCCGGGCCGAACGCGACACCCAGGCGGTCATCTACAATCATCTGACGGTCTTCTTTTCCCGCTATTACGACAACGGTGATTTTATCAGCAAGCGCCGGTTCGGCAAAAACGAGAAATACGCCGTGCCCTACAACGGCGAGGAGACACACTTCTATTGGGCCAATCATGACCAGTATTATATCAAGTCGTCGGAAACATTTCGGAAATATGCCTTCAAGGCCCCCGGCCTCACACAAGATCTCATCGTCTCCTTCAAACTCACCGACGCCTGGATCGAGCAGGGCAACATCAAGGAAGGAGAAAACAAGTATTTTGTTTTGTCCGAGCAGGAACCCGTCTTGTCCGGTAATGAGCTGACCGTCTATTTCGAGTACCGTCCTCTCAATGACAAAGAAAAAAGGGACATGAGCAATCAGGGAAAACAGGACAAGCTGAATGTGTCGGCCGGCGAACACGTCCGGGCGAAATTCGGGAAGGACCCCGCTACCACACAGCTCTGGATAGAGGAAGACGGCGAGTCCCTTTTTCTGAGGAAGCTCCATCATTACACCCGGAAGAATCATTACGATTTTTTTGTCCACAAGAACCTGAAGGGCTTCCTGCAGCGGGAGCTGGATTTTTACATCAAGAGCGAGCTGGTTCGCGTGGACGATCTCTATGTTCTGGAGACGGAACAGCATTTCGAGAACGTCCGGCTCAACTTCAAGGCCATCAAGGTATTCAAGAACATCGCAGATACCATCATCGATTTCCTCAGCCAGATCGAGGAGTTCCAGAAGAAACTGTGGGAAAAGAAGAAATTCGTCATCCGCACCGACTGGGTGATCACCATCGACAAGCTGGTAGAGTGGCTGGGCCAAGACCTGGCCAGGCCCTTTCTGGAGGAGGCCCTCAACAATGAAGCCCAACAGCAGGAATGGCGCGACCTGTTCGGGGAGGAAGCCCTCCCCCACGACCGGACCGTGTCGAGTCTTGGACAGAACCTCTTTGGCTGGAAAAAGCTCCCCATCGACACTGTCCATTTCCCCCCGGAATTCAAAGAGCATCTCCTGAATGCCCTGTCTGAAAAGATCGATCTCGAAGACATGACCGATGGGCTGGTGATTCACTCCGACAATTTTCACGGCTTGGCGACCCTCCAGGAAAAGCTCAACTCCCTGGCAGACGTGGTCTACATCGATCCGCCCTACAATACAGACGCCTCAGCGATTCTCTATAAAAACGGCTTCAAGGATTCGTCTTATTTCTCCCTCCTTCAGCAAACCGTCGGTATGGCTCATTCGATAATGAAAGAAAACGGCATCCTCTGCGCGGCCATTGACGACGAAGAAGTGGTGGGTCTCAGGACCATCCTCTCCGAGCTTTTCTACAAACAGGTAGGCATCGCAGTGGTTCGGTCAAACCCGGCTGGCAGAAAGACAAAGGGAAAATTGGCACCTGCCCACGAGTATGCCCTATTCTTTGGCAAATCCCCTGAATCCATCCCATTGTCTTTAGAGATTACTCCGGAGAGACTGGCACGTTATCCTAAAACGGATGAGAAAGGTCAATTTGCATGGGCAAATTTCATACGTTCGGGTAGCGGTGACAAAAGAAAGGACCGTCCAAAGATGTTCTACCCGATATTCGTTTCCGAGAAAGATGCTATTCGGATCCCGGCCATGAGATGGGACGACGAAAAGGGAGAATACATATTACTCGAATCCCCCTCTGCTAATGAAACACCTGTTTTGCCGGTCGTCAAGAATGGAGATACTACTATTGAAAAGAGATGGCAGCGAGGTCATGAAAGGGTTGCACGTGAGATCGACGAGTTCCGAATCAGACGGTCTCCAGAAGGCGACATCAGCATCGACTTCAAGACCCACATGGACGAAGGCTCCCTTCCCACAACCTGGTGGGACAAGAAGGAATATGCGTCAGCCAATTATGGGGCCGCGGAACTCAAGGACCTGTTTGGGACAAAAATCTTTGATTTTGCAAAATCGCGAAAACTGGTCATGGACTGCATTCGGGCCGCTGGAGGGACTGAAACATCACGATATGTTGTAGACTTTTTCCCGGGCTCAGGAACGACCTTCGATGCCGTCCTCAGACTCAACCAGGCCGATGAGCAAAAGCGGAAGTGCATCCTGATCGAACAGGGCGAATACGTATATTCCATCATCATCCCCCGCATCAAGAAAATCGCCACCACCTTCGACTGGAAGGACGGTCGGCCCAAAAATGGAACCATGAACGGACTCGGGGTCTTTTTCAAGTACCAGCGGCTGGAGCAATATGAGGAAGCCCTTGAAAACATTGCCTTTACAAAAGATGAGGCGACCGTTCAGACGGCCCTTGAGCTGGATGTGTACATGCCAAAGTATTTTCTCAATTTCGAAACCCAGGGGAGCCGAACCCTGGTCAACGTCGAAGACCTGTTCGACCCCTGGAACTATACGCTCCGCGTGTGGGACGGCTTCACTTACGATACGGAACAGGCGGTCGATATCCCGGAAACCTTCAACTACCTGATCGGGCTGCACATGCAAAAGTGCATCACCCGGGAGATCGGGGGAAAGCGCTATCAGTTTGTCCAGGGCGTCAACAACGACAACAAACGGGTCCTCGTGGTCTGGCGAAACGTCAAGGCGTGGGGCCTCGAGGACTACAAATTCGATTCCCAGGTCCTGAAAGATGAACTGGCGGCATTTCAGTACGATCTCTTGTATATCAACGGGCAGGCCCATTTTGAAGGCTACCTACCTGTGGAAGAGGTCTTCAAGAACAGGATGGTCCTCTGACCATGCAGCTCAGCAAACACCTGGTTCTTTGTCGGTACATTCTGAAGCAGTTCGGTTTCGATGATTTTGAGGAGCTGCGCGACGGCTTGAGCGCCGTCAAACCCGGCTATGATGCCACCGGGCGAAGTTACTTCTCAGGATACCTCCTGGGAAGATCCAGGACCATCGACGACCCTTCTCTGCTCCGCTATGACGAGACCATCAAAGGCTATGAGGAACGGCTGCGGCAACAAAGGGCCGAGCCCTTCTTCACCTTCAAGTATTTTCAATATCTGGCCCTCCTGTTCACCGAGTTCTACTTTGACACGATCCACACCAATAAAGACGCCTTTATCCTGTCGCTGAATGCCTTCAAGAATTCAAACGAGGATTTCGCGCGCATCGAGGATTTCACTGCATCCGACCTGAAAAAGCTCGCCTACTGGATGGCCACCGGGAGCGGCAAGACCCTCATCATGCACTGCAACTACTGGCAGGTCCGCCGCTATTTCAAGGACATCGAAAACATCATTCTGATCACCCCCAACGAAGGACTGAGCCGACAGCATCAGGAGAGCTTTCAGAAAAGCGGCATTCCCGCCAAACGGTATGCCGGGACCGAAGAGAGTCTCAAGACCCGAGACGGCGAGATCCTCATCCTTGAAATCACCAAACTGGTGAAGGAAAAGGAGGGAGAGGGCATCAGCGTCGATGTGGACTACTTCTGCGAATCCCGAAACCTGCTCTTCATCGATGAAGGCCACAAGGGACAGCGGTCACTGGAAAAGGCCTGGAAATCCCTGCGGGAACACCTGACCCGGGGGGAGGGCTCCTTCACCTTTGAATATTCCGCCACGTTTGGCCAGATCATCAGTCAGCGCACCACCGATCTTCTGAACGAATACAGCAAGGGCATCGTGTTCGATTATTCCTACCGGTATTTTTATTCGGACGGCTACGGAAAGGACTTTGCGGTTTACAACATCGATGCCCAAAACGAATACAGCGAGGCCCAGACAAGGCTCCTCCTGGCCGCGGGCCTGCTCGGGTTCTATGAGCAGACGGCCCTGTTTGAAAAGCACCGCGATGAGCTCTGGCCCTACAACATCGAAAGGCCCCTCTGGGTATTTGTGGGGAGCAAGGTAATCGGGAACAGGTCCTCCACCCTCACCAGGACGGACGAACAGAACATGTCGGATGTGACCCGCATCCTTCGGTTTTTCCAATACGCCCTTGCGTCTCCAGAGCACCTGCAAAAGGACATGGACAGAATTCTCGAAGGGACGTCCAACCTTGTCAACAGCGATGGGGACGACATCTTCAAGGACCGTTTCGCGTACCTGAAACAGACCAGACCCGCCGCATCGGACATTCTGGAGATGGTGTTTCACGGGGTCGGGGGGCTGGAGGTATGTCAGATCAAAAACGCGGAAGGGGAGATCGGGCTGAGGACCCACTTGGGGAGAACCTATTTCGCGGTGATCAATATCGGAGACGCTTCCCGCTACATCAAGAAGCTGCACGACGACGGCGTCACGGACCTGGAGATCAGCGACGACAATGTCAACCAATCCCTGTTCCACGACATATCCGCCTCTCTATCCAGCGTCAACATCCTCATCGGATCGAAGAAATTCATCGAAGGCTGGAACTCCTGGCGTGTGTCGAGCATGGGCCTGTTGAATATGGGGAAGAGCGAAGGGCCTCAGATTATTCAGCTATTTGGGCGGGGCGTCCGTTTGAAAGGAAAGGGCCTTTCCCTGAAACGGGAAGGCGCCGGGACCCCCTATCCCGTTCGAACTCTTCAGAGCCTGTGCATTTTTGGTCTGAATGCCTCGTATATGAACAATTTCCTCAAGAGCATTGAAAAGGAGGCGCCGGACTATCGGGATTTCAGTATTGACATACGCCCGAACCGGGAGGACGACTGGAGCGGCAAGGTCTTGACCTTCGAGTCAGACGAGGGACACCCATTCAAAGAAATCATACTGGAATTGGAGGTGCGCCCCAACATCCTGAAACGCGTCACCATAGACCTCCGTACAAAGATCAATGTTGCGGCCGGCGGGTTTAACAACCAGGCAGCCGAAGATGCGGGGGCGTATCAGGAAAACGTGTTGAGCAGGTTCTTCGAATTTCTCGATTTCGACGCCCTGCTGATAGAACTCAACCGTTACCGGCTCCTGCGCGGATACGCCAATCTGGTCATTCAGAAGGAGATATTGAAGCGCATCATCAAAAGTCCCGGCTATGGGATATGGTGTTACGAGAATCAAATCGGGGTGCTGGAGGCAGTGGCCGGAAAGATGACCGACATTGCCGCGAGTCTGCTGAAGGATTACATGAACAAATTCTACGCGGACAGGGAAAAGGATTATCTGACCCGGCATGTGACGCTTCACCCGCTCATTCCGGCCGACTATCCGGAACTGTTTCCCAGAGATGGCAAAATGGTCGTGAGGGCGCCGAGAGAATACGCCGACGACATTGAACAGATTGTCCAGGATATGGAGAAGTTCTACAGGCAGGATGTTGCAGAGATCCCGACCATCCATTTTGACCGTCATCTTTATTCCCCCATCGCTGTCTGGCGAAAGGGGAAGAAGTTCCAGTCTATCAAGACCGAGCCGGTGAAGCTGAACGAGGGGGAAACCCGCTTTCTGAACCACCTGAGAATCTATCTCCGTTCCATGGCCGACCGTTTGAAGGGCAAAGAGATCTTCGTCCTGCGCAATCTCTCCCAGCGGGGCGTCGGTTTCTTCATCGAGAGCGCCTCCTTTTACCCTGATTTCATCCTCTGGATCGTCGAGGGCAAGAAGCAGAACATCTATTTTTTGGATCCCAAGGGGATACGGATGCTGGGCAACTTCAACGATGACAAGATCGTCTTCTGCACAAAGACCATCCAGGAGATCAACGAAGCCATCAGCGAGCTGAACCGGCGGGAGGGCCTTGAGTGGGAAGTCCGTCTGGACGCCTTCATCCTGGCTGTATCGGATTTTGACGACATCCGGAAATCATGGGGAGAGGCCAAAGCCGAGAGAGAGGATTTCACCAGAAATCATATCCTCTTTGTCGAGGATGACAAGGACTATCTGAACCAGCTTTTCAAGGATGTCGTCACGTGATCCAGTAGATCCGATATGACCCAGACTGGAACGGGAACGACCTTCTCCCTCGCCATGTCCGTCGGGAGGCAGAAGGGAGGCAACCCTGAAAAACCCCTGAGCCGGGTTGATTGGTTCGGGCTGTCCGGGGAAGAGGCCAGGGAGATAGTGGGCGACCTGGTGGAAACCGTTGACGGCTGGCCCGACCACTTCAGGTCAGCCGGATGCCCGGATGACGAGATACGGTCCCTGGCGCCGTCATTGGAGCGTTTGGATTCAATGATGAACGCTGCCTCTGGCCCAAATCTCGAACGTTGAACCCAGAACCTGCGAACCCTCCAATGGAGTCAAACGATGAAGAGCGAGATCCCCCCTGTGCATCCCGGGGAAGTCCTGCTGGAGGATTTCCTAAAGCCCATGAACATCACCCAGTACCGGCTCGCCAAGTCCATTGGGGTGCCCCAGCGCCGCATTGGAGAAATCGTTGCAGGGAAAAGGGCAATTACAGCAGATACCGCGCTGCGACTGGCCAGGTTTTTCGGCACGGACGCCCAGAGCTGGATGAATCTGCAGACCCATTACGACCTCGTTATCGCGGAGCAATCCCTCTCCGATCGGCTGGATCGGGAGATCCTCATTCATGCTGAACAATGTGCCGCCTGAACCCGTTGAAATCAGTTGTCATTCTTGATTTCTAAACCTTCCGCGTTCCGACTTCCGCGTTCCTCCGGGTACATGACGTCATAATACTCGGGGTACAGCTTCCTGGCGCACTCGGGGCAGATGCTGTGACTGAACTGAACGTCGGAATGACTCGTTAGGTAGGCCTCGACCTGATTCCAATATCCCTGGTCATCCCGGATCTTCTTGCAGGAGGCGCAGATGGGGAGCATGCCGCTCAGCTTTCTGACCTCTGACAGGGCCTTCTGAAGTTCTTGAATCAGTTTTTCCCGCTCCTTCTCCTGCCGCTTTTTATCGGTGATGTCCCGGGCCATCCCGCGAACGATCGGGGCCTCCACCCCTTCTGTGCGGAGGGTATTGTGGTATTCCCAGATCCGTTTTTCCCCGGTTCGCGTACGAACCAGCATGAGTCCCGTGGCTTCACCCGCCGTCTTGAGGGTTTCCAGATACGCCTCGAAGCCATGGGCCTTTTCCGGGGCCAGTATGTCTCGAATACTCATCTGCAAGAGCGTGTCCCTGTCGTAGCCCAAGAGACGCGCTGGATAGGGATTCATGGAAAGGATGCGACCCCCCAGGTCGTGCGTGCAGATAAGGTCATGGCTGTTTTCCACCAGGTCGCGATACCGATCCTCGCTCTCTCGGAGCACCTCCTCACCCCGCTTCCGTTCTGTGATGTCCTGAATGGCGGTGCGGATGCCTTTGATGCGCCCGTCCACGTCCATGAGGAGCCGATCCTCAAACAGGACGGGAAATGTGGTTCCGTCCTTGCGCCGGTAGGTGCGTTCGAGACCATGCGCCGGGGGCCTGACCCCGGTCAGCTTGTCCAGTATCTGGTCCCGGGCCTCATCGTCCACAATGAACTTCCAGCAGGGCTGACCGATCATCTCCTCCTCTGTGTAGCCCAACATGTCGAGCTCGGTGCGATTGACCCGAGTGATGGCTCCCTGACGGTCATATTCGAAGTAGCCGACCGGCGCACTGTCGTAAAGGTCCCGAAAGCGTTCCTTGGATTCTCGAAGCGCCTGTTCCGTAGCGACCCTGGCTGTGACATCCTGAACGTTCATGAGAAAGCCCGAGATCACCGGATGATTCAGGAGGTTCTTGCCCAATCCTTCGAGAAGCCGTTCCGACCCGTCCTTATGGAGGACCCGAAAGGCATTGGGAACAGATATCTCCTTTTTCCCGAGGGCCTCCGCGAAATCCCGAAAGGCCCGGTCCAATTCCTGGGGATGGATGAAGTCGAAAGCCCATCGGCCCATCATCTCTTCGGGGCTGTACCCCAACAACCGCTTCACAGAGGGGCTTGCATAGGTGATGCCTCCCTCCTGGTTCACGATCAGAATGATGTCCGTAGCATTCGCGGTGACCTCCCGGAAAAAGGCCTCGCTTGTCCGAAGGACCTGGCGTGCCTTCCTGCGGTTCGATGTCTCAGCTATCCAGTGGCGCAGGTCGTCCGCGGCGCAATCGGCGCCAAGAAAAATAGACGGGGGCACGTAGTGAGGATTGTCCGAGATCTCTCCCCCTGCAAGGGTCCGGGGATGGGTGCGCAGGACATCCAGAAGAAGGGATGTGGAGAATTGGTGTAACGGGTACTGGCAGAGGGCCAGGCACCGGCTTCCGGGGAAAAAATCGTTGAGCCGGGCCTCGTATTCGAACAGGCCCTGGGTGTCGGTCAGGGTCCTGAGTGCCCAGGTCATCTCACCGGTGACGCGCAGGGCCGCATACCCCTGGGCCAGGGCCTCTTCCATACAGTGAAGGAGAAAGGCCATCATTCCCTCCGGGTTAAAATACCCTGAACGAAGATAGGTTTTCATTCGCTGTCTAAAAGGGTCAATTGTCCCTCGGCCAGGCAGGGCGCCAGGCCCTGGCCCGGATCATCAAGACGTTCCAGGGCGATTTCCGGGGATGCAGCGTCAACGATGTAAAGAACCTTTTCGTGTTCCTCCAATCCCTGTCGTACAAAAGGGGTTATCGCCGCTCGGCGTTCTTCCTCGGTTTCATAGAGGAGGCACAGGTGATCGCCGGGCGCGAGAGCTGTCCATCCTTGTTCCGTGCTATCTTTCCTTTCCATCATGATTCCCTTTCGGTCTTTGGCCAGATCGGAAAGGGCGAGCTGGGCAGTCCCGATCATGGTTGTTAACTGTAGCGTGTGATCTCGTTCAGGGCCAAAACGACGCCCGGCCGCCCCTGGAAAGCGAGGCCTCTGGCCTTGTAAATAAGCTGACCACCCGTTGAACGGGTGGTCAGCTTATTTCAACCCCCTGATCCTGGCCATATCCGATTCCTTGCCCAGGATTATGAGAATATCGTTTTTTTCCACGGTGAAATCGGCGTCCGGCACGATGATAAATCGTTCTGGGTCCGATTCCTTGACGGCGATAATGTTGATCTCATACCGTTTTCGCAGGTCCAGTTCCTTGAGCGATTTACCGAAGAATGACGGCGGCGGTTCGACCTGGGCGATGTTATAATTTTCTTCCAGGGGCAAAAACTCCAGGATGTTGGGCGTTGTCAGTCGCATGGCCAGACGGTGTGCCATGTCCATGCCTGGCCGGATAATCTCCGTGGCGCCTAACTGCATCAGGATCTCTCCGTGATCGTCGTCCTCGGCCTTGGCGATGATGCGCTTGATCCCCAACCGACACAGATGGAAGCAGATGAGAATGCTGGGTTTGATGTTGGCGCCTGTGCTCACGATGACGGCGTCCATTTCGCCGAGCCCCAAGCCCTTGAGGGCCTCTATATCGGTGACATCCTGCACGATGGCGCTGGTGCAAAAGGGCTCAATGGCCTGCACCCGATCCTTGTTGCGATCGATGGCAATCACCTCGTTCTTCTTTTCGTAAAGGGCCCTGGCCACATGAGAGCCGAAGCTCCCCGTGCCTATCACCGCAAATCGTTTCATTTTTACCTCCTCTTATCCCTCACCCGATCATCATGTTTTCCTCGGCGTATTGAATCCCCTTGGTCGGACCTCCTCCGGCAATGATGTAGGTAAAGGCGGGCACACCGACGCGACCAATGATCATGAGGATAATGATCACCAGTTTGCCGGGGACGGTCAGGTTCGAGGTCACGCCCATGGAAAGACCGACGGTCCCGAATGCCGAGATGGTTTCGAAAAGGAAGCCCAAGAATTGACGGTTTCCCTGGACGCGCACGCCATGGTCCGGGTCAATAAACAGGATCAGAAAAACGGCGATACAAATGACAGACATCGAAAATACCAGCACGGAGATGCTTTTGGTCACCGTATCTTCGGGGACGGTCTTGCGGAACAGGTTTACGCACTTGTAGCGCATCAGCCGGCTCCATGAAAAGGCGGCGAGCACGGCAAAGGTTGTTGTCTTTATCCCCCCGCCGCACGATCCCGGAGAGGCCCCCACCAGCATGAGAAACAGCATGAATGCCAGGGTAGCTGTATTGAGCGAGGCGATATCCAGCGTATTGAACCCGGCCGTACGGCAGGTCACTGATTGAAAAACGGCGGTCAGCAAGGCATTGCTCCAACCCAGTGAGGCAACCAGGGTCCTTTCGGAAAACAGGATGACCAGGGCGCCCATTGCAATCAAACCGATGGTTGTAACGACCACGCTCTTGGTTTGGAGAGACACCTTTTCCTTTTCCCGTAAAACGACGTGGCGATACAGTTCATACACCACTGGAAAGCCGATGCCGCCCAGGACGATCAGTCCGCATACGGTGATATTCAAGATCACGGATGCGCGGCCGTCCACGAGGTTGTTGCTGAATTGCGAAAAACCGGCATTGCAGAAGGCGGAAATCGAATGGAAAATAGCCTTGTAACCAGCCTCTAAAAAAGGGTATGCAGGCCGCCAGTGCAAAAAAAGGATGATGGCGCCAACGGTTTCGATCAGGAAGGTAAAAAAGAGGACCGAGCGGATCAGAAAATAAATATCCTCCCGAGACGTATGGGAAAACACCTCCTGCATGGCCATTCGCTGCTGAAAAACCACCTTCTTGCCGATGATCTGGAAAAGCGCTACGGAGATCGTCATGATCCCCAGACCCCCGATCTGGATCAACAAAAGGATCACACCCTGACCGAACGGGGTGAAATAACTCCCGGTATCTACCACGATCAAGCCGGTGACGCACACCGCGGAGGTGGCCGTGAACAAGGCGTCTATCCATCCGATATCGCCGCTAACTGTTGAGGTTGGCAGCATCAGGAGAGCCATGCCAATCCCGATCGCCCCCAGGTAGCTCATCAGCAACAAACTGGTCGGATGCGCCTGACGCAGACGGCTTTTGAGCCAGTCGACCATGTCATTGGGATCTCCATGTTATTTTGTTGGGGATCGAAGTCCTCCTCGGGCTGCTTGGCCACCTGTTCGAAGAACGAGCCCCGAGACAGATTAACGTTAGAGACAGGTTATGTCAATTGACAAGATAGAGGTCGACAGGTGGCCTTGGAGAGGGGGTCAGGCCCGAATCTGCCCGCTTATTTGCCAATGTGGAGATTGTATTCGGCCCTCAGGTTCAGCTCCTTGAGGCTTTTGCCGATGAACCTCCTGGGAGACCCGACCTGGACAAAGTCGAATTCGTCTTAAAGGGGCATGCTTGATGCGGGGGCATTCATTTATTTTGAGCAGCCCTGATGCAGACGACGTATGCAGGTTCAATCGGCCGGATAGAACAAAAAGCGCGCGATCTTCCACGAGCCGTCTCTCTGTCCGTTCAGGACCCAGATGTAGTTGCTGAATTCCTTTTCTTCAGCCACGCCCCCCTTTTTGGGTTTCCAGACGGCCTTGAACTCTCCCGTGAGTTCGGCCCAGTCCTTGTCGATTGTCACGGCCCGCACTCGGAAGGAAGCGTCCGTGACGATGTAGCCGTTCAGGTGGTGCGCAAGGAGTTCCCGAATCTTTTTTGGACCGGCATAGACCTCGTCTCTGCCATTCCCCGCCACGAGCGCGTCTTCCGTATAAAAAGACATCCCCTTTTCTATATTTCCGGATGTCAGAGCAGGGACCCACTCACTCGCCAGTCGAAGGATCTTTTCATATGCGTCTGTGTGGGCCTCTGGCACGGTTCGTTCCGTGAGCACCTCTCCTCGGGAGGTAAATGAGATGCCCTGTTGCGACTTGGTGCTGATCATGACAGACTCCAACAGGGGCGGGTTGACCGGCGCCTTCGATCGCCAGGTAACCTTAAAAAAGGCGCCGGACCCACCGGCCTTGTCGGATTCTGCGACCACGTACCGAATTGAGGACGATGCGGGAAGTTGAACAGGCCCTTCCTGATATTTTTTCAACAGAAGGCCCCCGGAGTCATGATAATTGGCCGATACGACCGTGATGGATTTTCCCGGGTCCACATTCCGAATGCTGAGGGTCGCCGCAAGATAGACGGGGTTTTCCCGGTCCCCCTGATAAACATGGGAATAGACAGGAACATATACGGTCTGGCCCGTGCTGAGGTCTGTACTGGCGCAACCGTCGGACGCATGGGCAGAAAGAAGACCTGCGAGAATGAGAAGACACACAAATGCATTCAGTTTGCTCATCATTTTTCCCATAGTTGCCTCCCTGTTTCCCGGACCGCGAGATCCGGTCTATGCGTTAACGTTTCGATTCCAGAATAGAAGAACCCGACCCCCGTGCCTGCTCAAGTAGAGGAGAATAGAGAGGATTCAGGTCAACGGAGCATCTTGGAGAGGCGATCCAGATCCTTTGGCGGCCCCAGTGCGATGAGGGTGTTTCCGGCATTGATCAGGGTCTCCGACGATGGGTTGAAAATCATATCGCCCCCCTTTTTGCGTATCGCGACGATGATCACATTCATCTCCTTTCGAATGCCGGAATTGAGCAGGCTTATGCCATTCAGACTGGAGTTTTCCCCTACCACGAGCTCTTCGAGCTTCAATTCGATATTCGACTCATGCATGGTGAAATCGATGAAGTCCATCACCACGGGTCTCAAAATGGTATGGACCATCCTCATGCCGCCGATAAGGTACGGAAGGACCACCTTATTGGCCCCCGCCCTCATCAACTTCTTCTCGGTTGCCTCCTCGTCGGCCCGGGACAGGATAAACAGCTTTGGATTGAGGCCTCGCGCGGTCATGGTGATAAAGAGATTGTCAGCGTCGGAAAGCACCACCGCGACCAGCCCCCTGGCTCTCTCTATTCCCGCTTCGATCAGGATGTCGTCACTGGTGGCATCACCGATGATATGAGGAATATTCTGGTCCTCCAGGAGTTCCTTCGAGTCTAAGGATTGATCGATCACCACCAGAGGGACCTCTTGGTTATTCAGCCCCCTGGCGATGATTTTTCCGATGCGCCCGAATCCGCAAACGACGTAGTGATTTTTGATGGATCGCAGTTCCTTTCCCAATTTCCGCCTCCCCAGAATGGTCCTTACCTGTGTTTCCACCATGATCTGGGCAACCATGCCGAGGCTGTATGCCATGATGCCCATGCCCATGAAAATGATCCCTATGGTAAAAATCCGGCCGGAACTTGAGACAACGTTCACCTCTCCAAAACCAACTGTGGTGATGGTGATGATGGTCATATACAGTGCATCGAGAACCGGCCAGCCCTCCAGGAGCACATATCCCAGGGTGCCGACCAGTAGAATCAGCACCAGGAGCATGGCCCCCCGAAAGGCGTGTCTGAGGGCCTTTGATTGGCGCGTGGATTTTCGTTGCCTGTCGGTCATGGTTGCAGGAAATGGGTTCTCAGCATTCGGCCCGTTGGAGACAATAACCACGTTCGGGTGTCAGTATTTCGAGGCCTTTGGAGTCTTAAACGCAATGTCGTTACCTTGGATGCTTAACAAGGCTGTACTGTCCCACCGAAACTCAGGCCGGGACGGCCACTGCCAGATATACTGACTCCGCTGAGTCATTTGGGTCTCCTTTTTGCCTCAATAGATGAGTCGATTATAGGATCCAATCGACGCCCGGTCAATCGGTATCGTTGGAGCGCCGCGGCGTTTTTGATTTTTTTACCGGTTTTCAACTTTCTTTCTTATCGGCTGACCGATCCGCCATTTTAATTTCGAACGGAGGTGGGCACCCTGATCTACCTGGTTTATGGGATGGGTATATTCATGGGACCTCTGGCCGGATGATTCAGCAATCGCTATGGAGGGGCCAACTCCGTGGTTCTTGGGACGTGCATCGTCGGCGTGTCCCTGCTTCTCCTGTTGATCCCTTCCATTGCGGTAATCTTTGGCTTTCTGGGGGTTTGTTCGGGGCTTTTCAGTGGCAGCGGGACCACTCCCGGGCGCTACACTGGAGGCGATGTGGACTCTGCATTTTTTTGGTCGCCCTGTAGCGACAGATCTTGACGAAATGCACGCAAAGGGGTATAAAAAAGGCCTCCTTTGTAGAAACAAAATGGTCCAGGATGGCCTGGGGAAGGCGGATCTCTTTTGAATCCCCAGTATGGGCCATATTGCAAGACGCCACCTTTTGTAACCCTTAATGACGGAGGCAGGTATGAAACATTACAGGTATGTTGGATGGATGGTTTTAGGAATTTTCTGCGCCATGTCCCTGTCCGCTGGAGCCATGGCAGCAGAGGCCGATAAGGATCCCTGTATCACCTGTCACCAGAAGTTATCTCCGGGACAGGTGGATGACTGGAAGGCCAGCAAGCACAGTAGAGAAGATGTGGGGTGTATCGCATGCCACGGGGAAAAGCACATGACCGCAGAGGACTACAAACTCGCGGTGTTGCCGGACGAAAAGGTGTGCGCCGAATGTCATGAGGACCAGTTCAACCAGTTTATCAAAGGGAAACACAATCTGGGCTGGTCATCCCTGATGGCCCTTCCCGTCAGCCCCTTGGAACCGGATGAGCTGATCGAAGGGGGCCGGGGATGTGGGGGATGCCACAATATGGGGGTCAAAAGCGAGTCACAGAAAAAGGAGCAGGCCAAGCTGGGATACCGGTACCAGAACAATTCCTGTGATGAATGCCACACCCGCCATGCCTTTTCCAAGAAAGAGGCCCTGAATCCGCGGGCCTGTCAGCAGTGTCATATGGGGTTTGACCATCCCCAGTGGGAGATGTGGAGCAGCTCCAAACACGGCGCCCGGACCCTGATCCAGGAGGTGGGTGACCTCCCCGAAGGCGCCAATGCGCCCAGTTGCCAGACCTGCCATATGCCTGACGGAAGCCACAACAACCATACGGCCTGGGGGTTTCTGGGGGTTCGGCTCCCCTTTCCAGCGGATCCCCAGTGGAAACAGGATCGCGTGACCATCTTAAAGGCCCTGGGCGTGCTCCATCCCGAGACCGGGGAACCAACGCCCTTGCTGGAGGCAGTGAAGGCCCTGGATCTGGCCAGGCTGACCCAGGAGGCCTGGCAGACCGAGCGGGATAAGATGCTCAAGACCTGTGCCCAGTGCCACTCCAGGTCCTATGCTCAAAAACAGTTGGAAATGGGGGATGACATGCTGCGGCAGGCCGATCGGCTCATGGCCCAGGCCATTGAGATCGTGGCCGGACTTTACCGGGATGGAACTATCCAGAAACCCGCAACCTATCCATTCAATTATCCCAACCTCCTTTTTTTCATGCGGACCGGGGGCGGCGATCTCAACAAGCTCTCGCACATCGATCAAATCCTCTTGAAGATGTACCTCAAGCACCGAATGCGCACCTTTCAGGCCTTTTTTCATGTCAATCCTGACTATGCCTACTGGTACGGGTGGGCTGGAATGGTGGAGGATCTGGGCAAGATACAAGAGACCGCCCGGCTCATGCGGGCGACCCACGCCAAAGAAAAGTAAGGACACTGAGGTAGGTGATACGTGAGTTAAGAACCCGCTTGTTAGGGCCGGAACGTAGTTGAAAAGGGCTTGGGCGTCAAGGGAAATGGGACCGCAGGATATTGTGGTCGGGACAAGTATAAGCCTGCGGGACGTTATGTTGATTTGTAAGACAACGACGAAACAACGTTGCTTGCTTCCACTATCATGGCCAGTGACCACAACATCTGGTGGTGTTTCACAACCCCTCAAGCTTTGAGGATGTGGCACCTATATGGCTCATATATCAACCTGGTAACTTCCTGTGATATCAACTAGTAAGGTCACGTCGCTAGTTCCCAAAAGAAGCATCGTTGTCCATCTTAAGACTGAGAATCTGACGTCCCCTCACCCACCTTGAACGCTCAGACATAATTTTCAGGTTTTCTCACCTCAATCTTCCTATTCCTGGTAAATCTGATCCATACGCCCTATGGTTTCCGCAATCTCTTCCTTCAGCCAGTCAGGCCCGATCACCCGGGCCTCGTCGCCAAAGGAGAGAATCTATGCCTTCAGTTCCGGTTCCGACGATGCACTGAACGAAAGCGTGATCTTGCCGTCAGCCAATCTCTGTATCTTCTGATACAGACTCCAGATGCGCTCTGGGAAGGGGGACGTTATGTTGCGAGTCTGATTATGTTGTGTGATTGGGGAGGTGTTTGG
>CAYLJZ010000031.1:0-33338 GCA_964384085.1 uncultured Desulfobacteraceae bacterium | reverse complement strand
ATCATGATGAAATCAACCTCCTCAATGCCATATGGCACAAATATAGGCGGGACAGAATTGGGCGCAAGAACACGAGTTCGCAAACGGAAAGTGAGCTTCGGCACCCGAACAGAGGAAGGAACAAAGGCATGGGACACCTTCATGTCCCTGTCAGCTACAGTCAAAAAACTCGGCATCAATTTCTATTCCTACCTCTATGACCGAATCTCCGGCGCCTTTAACATCCCCAACCTGGCTGACATCATCTCCCAACGGGCAAAAGAACTTAATTTGGCCGCGTCCTGGGATTCATCTCCATAAAACGGGTCCCCTAAATCGCATCCCATATCCCGTTCCTCGGCCATTATCGGCCTTCGCTCGGTTGAAGGTTGCCGTACCCGTGTGCTCCTGCCCTGTTGACCTTTCCCCTATTTATTGAGATGATACCACACGTTTTCGAAGATTGCGTCAGTTTCCGCTGTTTTTTTTGGACCTTGGTTTTGGCCACCGTGCGTAATCGGTATTCCTGACGATTCAAGACGTTGGAAATTGTACGTACGCTCGGTAATGATTCTTCTGACCACCCTTTTTCAACCAGTGCATTGTATACGGCTTGAGCTGTCATATTCGTGTACAAAAAAGTTGTACGCAGGTGAGATTCAGCTTCACTGTCTGGTTCCATGACAGTGCGTATCTCAGCAAGTAACTCGGGATTCTTCTCTTCCGCTTTCGGCTTGCGCCTCTCTGAAATATCGTTCACACACGAAAAACCGGTTTGAAATTCTTTGATTCCAACTTTAACCGCAGATCGACCCCAACCAAACACATCCTCAGCAACACGATGTTTGCCATCCAACAATGACAAGGTCACATCTCCCATGGCACGCCGTCGCATAGGCCAGGGAATCAAATTAATCAAACGCGAAATCAGGTCTACAAGTTCCGCCGATACTCCATTCCGAACCACCGTCGATGTTTTCATGCTCAGTCCCTCCTTTTTGGTAGCATGAAAACATTATAAACGGTAAATTAGCATTTGCCAAGCCCCTAAGATACATCTCTGGTGTGTACCTCTCCTCTTTTTTGATTGTCTGTTCCATGTCTATCGCCTCCCCCGGAGCGGTATCTCCGTGCAACACCTTATTTTCATTAAAATTTCAATTCAGAATTCATATTATCGCCGTCATGCCGGTAGGTCAACCCAATTTTTCCTTGACATTTTTCATGCCCTTGCATACGGTTACATCAAATGATGGAAACACCCATTGGAACAAAACGATGGCAACTCCCTTAGAGAAGGCCCGGAAAGACCCGGACTCCATGAAGGCCAGGATATTGAAAGTGGCCCGGCAAATGCTGCAGATGAAAAGAGAGGAATATATCGAGAGTGCAAAGGAGACCCTTAAATTCATGCTGATCCCTGCATTTGCGACCTGACAGTGTGTGAAAAAGGCCCGCTTTGTTGTCATCGCTTCTATCAGAATGCTAAACAGTTACATATACTTTTTGTTTCGGTTTTTTCGGCTATATGAAGTGGTGATGGAACCAACCCAACGCAAGGAGGTGACAGAATGGCCCTCAACTTGAATGCCATCGGCCAAAAGATCGGCCCGGTCCGCAAGGACTACACCTGGAAGGATGTTGTGCTCTACGCCCTGGGGGTCGGGGCCGGGTTTGATGAATTGGAGTACTGCTACGAACAGCATCTGAAGGTGATCCCCAGCTTTTCCATTTCCAGCGTCTTTGAATTTCTGGCCGAGGTGGGGATGAACTCCAACGCCGATCTGTCGGGGATTCTCCACGGCGAGCAGGACATCCTCTTTCACAACGCCATTCCCATTGAAGGCACGCTTATCACCGAGGGCCTCATTACCAACATGTATGACAAGGGGCCCGGCAAAGGGGCGCTGGTGGTGGCGAAGGCCGATACCTATCATTCCAATGGAGACAGGCTCTTCACCAACATCTTCACCATCTTCTGTAGGAAAGACGGCGGATTCGGCGGCGAGTCAGGCCCCAGCACTCCCTTTTCGCTGCCCGACCGGGTCCCTGATTTTGAGGAGATGGACCGTTCTACCCCGGACCAGCCCCTCCTCTACCAGCTATCCGGCGATATCTTCCAGCTCCATGCAGACCCGGAATTCGCCAGGGCCAGCGGGTTTGAAAAGCCGATCATGCACGGCCTGTGCACGCACGGATTCGCCTGCCGGGCCGTCATCAGGCATCTCTTTCCGGGAGAGCCGGAGCGCATGACCCGCTTCCATGTCCGATTTTCCAGGGCCCTCTATCCGGGCGTCCCCATGAAAACCCAGATCTGGAAGACAGGGGAAGGAAAGGCCATTTTCCGGACGCTCAATGCCGAAACCGGAGAGGTGGTCATCGATCAGGGGATTGTGGAATGGATCAGCCGCGAGGAAATGGCGCTGCGAAAAACCCGGAGCGGCATCCGTTTTGACGACCAGGTGGCCGTGGTGACCGGGGCCGGTGCGGGCTTAGGCCGGGTGTATGCCATCGAGCTGGCCAAACGGGGGGCCAAAGTGGTGGTGAATGACCTGGGCGGGGCCCGCGACGGGTCCGGCAACGGATCTTCATCCGCGGCCGACGCGGTGGTGGAAGAGATTCGGGCCGCCGGAGGGGAGGCCGTTGCCAATTATAACTCGGTGGCCACTCCGGAAGGGGGTCAGGCCATTGTGGATGCGGCCATTCAGGCCTTTGGCCGAATCGACATTCTGATCAACAATGCCGGAATTTTGCGGGACAAGACCCTGGTCAAAATGGAACCGGAGAACTGGCAGGCGGTCATGGACGTCCACCTCAACGGCGCCTACCATGTGACCCGGCCAGCGTTCATCCACATGCGGGAAAGCCGCTACGGACGGATCATCTTCACCACATCGGCCGCGGGACTCTACGGCAATTTCGGCCAGACCAACTACTCGTCGGCCAAGATGGGTCTCATAGGCTTCATGAATACGCTCAAGCTGGAGGGGGACAAGCACAACATCACGATCAACACCATTGCCCCGGTGGCGGCCACCCGGCTCACCGAGGATATCCTCCCCCCCGACCTTTTAGCCAAACTCAAACCCGAATTCGTGGCGCCTCTGGTCCTCTACCTTTGCTCAAACCGCTGCCCTGTAAACGGCGCGATATACAACGCGGGCATGGGGTATTTCAACCGGGTCGCCATTCTCACCGGCTCGGGGACGGTCATCGGCAAGGAGGGCGAAATCCCTTCACCCGAGGCCATCGCCGCTCATATGGACAAGGTCAAATCGCTTACCGGCGCACAGGAGTTCCCCAATGCCACAGCAGCCTTTGGCCCCCTCCTGGACGCCTTCAGGCCCCGGATGAATGAGGCGGCAGCTTCCCAAGAACCCAAAGCGCTGACTGTTGGCGACATTTTCAAGGGCATTCCCCGGGCCTTTCAGCCGGACAAGGCCGCGGGAGTGGATGTGGTATTCCAGTTTGATATCTCCGGAGGTGGCGGAGGCTCCTGGTATGTGACGGTAACCGGCGCGACCTGCACGGTCGCCGAAGGGACCCATGACCGTCCCACCACCACCATAAAGATGGCAGATGATGATTTTGTCAAACTCATCACCGGCAAGCTCAACGCCATGAGCGCCTTTACCGGCGGCAAGCTTCGTATCGAAGGCGACCTCATGAAATCACAGCTCATTGAAAAGCTGTTCAAGTTTTGATGCTGGAGGCTGGTTACTGAATGCGCCTTATTTTATAGACTCACACGGAGCCACAAAGAACACAGAGAAAAAATCATGTTCCCGTTTCTTTACAAAAAAAAGCCTTTGTGTGCTTTGTGTCTTTGTGTGAGATATTTTGGTTGCGGGTATCCGCTTTAGGCATTTTAGGCACTTTAGCTCACTTTAGGCATTTTAGGCACTTCACAGGGAGGAATCACAATGGCCACAGGAATCAAGGATAAGGTGGCGATTATTGGCATGGGATGCACCCGTTTTGGCGAGCGATGGGATGTTGGGGCCGAAGAACTGATGGTGGAGGCCTTTACGGAGTGCCTCGAAGACGCCCATATCGAACCGTCCGACATCGAGGCCGCCTGGCTCGGCACCTGTCTGGAAGAGGTGAACGTGGGTAAAAGCGCCCTCCCCCTCTCAACGACCCTCAGGCTCCCCTTTATACCGGTCACCCGAACTGAAAACTACTGTGCCAGCGGAACCGAGGCGTTTCGAGGCGCGGTGTACGCAGTTGCATCCGGGGCCTATGACATCTGCCTGGCATTGGGCGTGGAAAAGCTCAAGGACACGGGCTATGGCGGGCTCCCCAATCCCGGCTCCAATTTCGGGTCCCTCAACTGGCTCTGGTATCCCAATATGACTGCACCAGGCGTCTTTGCCCTGCTGGCCACCGCGTATGCGGCCAAGTACCACGTCACCGATCAGGACCTCAAACGGGCCATGGCCCAGGTTTCCGTCAAGAGCCATGCGAACGGGGTACTCAATCCCAAGGCACACCTGCGAAAGGCCGTCACCCTTGACCAGGTCATGGCCGCACCGATCATTGCCCATCCCCTGGGCCTGTTCGACTGCTGCGGCGTGAGTGACGGGTCGGCGTGCGCGATCGTCACCACGGTGGAAAAGGCCAGGGATATGGGAATCAAAAAGCCGGTCACGGTCAAGGCCCTTCAATTGGCCCTCAGCAATGGGGAGGAGATGGGATTCGACGAATGGGACGGCGATCATTTTATGACGACGGACCGGTGCAGCACACGGGCCTACAAAGAGGCCGACATCACCGATCCCCGGGAAGAAATCAGCATGATGGAGCTTCACGACTGTTTCTCTATTACCGAGCTGGTCACCTACGAAGACCTCCACATCTCGGAACGGGGCAAGGCCTGGCAGGATGTATTGGACGGCTTTTATAACCGCGACGGCAAAATCCCGGCCCAGGTTGACGGGGGGCTCAAATGCTTCGGCCACCCGATCGGGGCATCCGGGCTTCGTATGCTCTATGAGATGTATCTTCAACTCCTGGGCCGCGCCGGGGACCGGCAGATCAACAATCCCCGCTATGGGCTCACCCACAACCTGGGCGGTTTTCCACCCCAGAACGTGTGCAGCATCGCCATTATCGGCCTCGGAAACGGTTAATCCGGGTGAGTGAGACGCCAGGGGAGTAACCACCGGCGCTCTCCCGGGTCCTCCAGAAAATCATAGAGGCTTCGGGACAAGTAAGTGAAGCGCCCTCGACAATCCGAAAAAAAATTTAGTTGGACAAAAAAAAGTGATAATTTTTCTTGATTTTCATTTAAGGCCGGATGTATTATGCGCTAACTTTAAATTAGTCCGTTCATAGTTTCTGGCGGGCAGACTGTGTTCTAAAGGGAAGATCCATTTAACAAAGTGGCAACCCGAGTTTAGAACCACGAAAACTTGTGAAAGGAGGGTGCCACGATGGCTACCGGAACTGTTAAATGGTTCAATAACAAAAAAGGTTTTGGCTTCATCGAACAGGAAGATGGTCCGGATGTATTTGTCCACTTTTCAGGGATCAAATCATCTGGGTTCAAATCGCTTGAAGAGGGCGACCGGGTTACTTTTGACATAGAGCAGGGTCAGAAAGGCCCCGCTGCGGTCAATGTAGCAGTGGTCTAATCCAAAAGCTTCCACCAAAAAAAGGGTATTTCATTCCAATCAGAATGAAATACCCTTTTTTGTTTTGAAGACCCTGTTCCATTCAAGCGGGTCCTTTGGGTTTCTGCGAGAGGCCTGCCGCAATCGCCGGTAAGCCCGCGCCGCTGAACGGAAAGCCAGCCTCAGGCCGAGGGACGGAGCCGGGGCGGAAGGACCATGACTCGGCGCAATCCCTCTTTCAGGGATATGGCGCCTTCCAGGCAAAACCGGGCGCAGACACCGCATCCAAAGCACGATTTTTCGTCTCGCTCAGCCGTTCCTTCGTCGTTCAGCCGAATCGCGTCTGTTGGACACCGTTCCACACAGACGCCGCACCCCGAGCAGAGATCCGGATCGATAACAGAAAGATAGTAAGTTGAATTGATCAGGGGAAATGCGCCGTCCCGCCAGAGGTTCAAGGTATCGCAACAGTCCTTGCAGCAGTTGCAGATGCTGGTCTCGGGTCGAGACACATTGGAACCGGGATGAAAGGCCTTATGGACCAGGCCTGCCTCCTCTGCCTCCCTCATGATCTGGCGGGCCTCCTCTTTGGTCACCATGCGGCTAAACCCCTGGGCAACCGTATGGCGGGCAGATTTGCCGAAGGTAAAGCAGTTGAGCACCGGCGCGTCCGTGGCACAAGGGTTTCCAAGGACCTTTTGCCGCTGGCGGCAGAAACAGTGCCCCACTGCAATCTCGTCAAATTTGTCGATGATCTCATCCACTGACTGGCTCGGAAGAACGAACTCATCCGGGACGTCAACCCGTTTATCGAGGGGGATGATTCGAATTGTCTTCCCGTCGTCCGTAACCCGGGAAGGCACGGTCCGGTCCACTGGAGGGGCCGACTGGAGCACCGGCACAATCGTATCATAGTTAGCCTGGACCTGGTCTCTGACCTGGGTCAAGAGGGTCTGAAACAGATGAGCCAGTTCCCGCTCTTTGTCATCGCCTGTCAGTTCGGTCATGAACTTGTACTCCATCAACCCAACCGTCATGAGCGGAAGGAGACGGTAGACCATGGCGCCAGCCGAATTGGGCTGGTTAAAGACAAGCCCCTTTCGAGCCAAGCTTGTGGCGAGTTGATCGGTCTTTTCTGGGGAGAACCCGCTCGTCAGTGTCAATTCCTCCAGGGTCTGAGAGGCCTTCTGGCTGAATGCGCAGATCAGATCCACCTCGTCTTCCTCATCTTCGATCACGTGTTTCATGATGGCCAGGGTGGTGTCGTTCACCGGAAAGGGGAACATCCCCTGTCTGCACACGACCGCGGCTGCCGATCTGTATTTTTCGTCAAACGAATCCTCTCCCATGCTTTTCCTCCCCCCATTCAGTGAATGGCAACCAAACGCACAAAACCAAAAAGACCAGAAAGAAAGTTCCCAACAACCCTAATTTATGGATAAAACCTCCGGCACCCATCAACCATCACACATCCTGTAGCAGCCGCCGTCCTTGACAACCTTTCCCTCCTCCATCAACTTTTCCAGGTGTTTCTTCATGTGGGCCCGCTCGCCGAACTCAAAAAAGGCCTTTGGTTCCCGTCGCCTGCCGTAGAGAATCCATGCCTCCACGATGTCCTGGAGGGTCCGGGGGCTTCGAAGGCGGTCAATGAGCTTTCGCTCCCGTTCGTGGATGACCGAAACATAGTGGTCCCACCTATCTCCCGGGTTCTCCTCAAATATACCCTTTTCATGCGAGGAAAGCCATACTCTGGCAGGGACCCCTCTCAGGCGGGTTACCGAACGGATGGTTTCCCGAATGCTTGATTCACGGTCCCCGTACCACGGCCCGAAGCGGCTCAGATCGTAATCTCCTAAGAGCAATACCCCCTCTGTTTGAAAAAAGAAGGAGAGGTGACCGGGCGTGTGCCCCGGTGTTGACAGAACTTCCACGTTCCCGCTTTTCAGGGGAACCACATCTCCCCCCTTCAGGAACCGGGTCGGCCTGCGGGGACGAAAATGAAACTCCTTTTTGAGCACAGAGCGCCAGTATTCCCGTTCGTCTGAATCCTCCATGCCATAGGCATCCATAAAGACCTCCACATCGGTCAACGGGGGCGCATCCGGCGCCGAAATCAGCAGCGGGAGGTCGTCAAAGAGGTCCAGATGCATCAGGTGATCTTCGTGCCAATGGGTCAGCCATATTTCGCGAACCCCGGGGTTCTCCCTCAGTTGAGTCAGGCGGTTTCTGTTCGAACCCGGATCAATCACTATCCCGTCACCCTCAATGTAAATCGAATGACAGTTGGGATATCCGCCGTAATTGTCGCCGGGAATAAACCATATCGGTCCGAAATGCCGTTCTTTGACAGGTTCTTTCATCTCTTGTCTCTTCGTACCTTCTGACAAAAGCGATGACAACCAACCCTTTTCACACACCCAAGGCGGCCTGACGGCCGCAACCAAAAATTTTCACACAAAGCCACCAAGACACAAAGATTTTTTTGTCCAAAGGCTATTACCGAATAACGGACTACCGCCCGGCAGGGCTTGGTCTGTTCTGATCCTGGACCTTTCTTCCAGGATCAGAACGAACCCATCAAGACGTCTTCGCGTCCTTCGCGCCTTGGCGGTTCACCAAAACTTCTCCGCAAATTGCGTAGAACTTGCAAACAAAGATTCTAAAGTGATTGGTATCTTCTATCTCCATAGCAGATAGGCAGTCATTCGCCCCCAGTCTTTCCAGGATTATTTTACACCAGGCCCAGGGGGAGGAACATCTGTGACTTTTTCCGATGGTTCTGCAGAAGGTCGCTCTCTCAGGGCAGTGGCCTTGGCAAAATCAGCCTTGGCCTCGGCCTTTCGTCCTTCCGAGAGATGGAGAAGCCCCCGGTTGTAATAGAGGTCCGCATCGTCCGGTTTTATCTCCAGGCCCCTGGCATAGTCTTTCATGGCCAGATCCCTTTTTCCCATTTGAAAATAGGCGCTTCCCCTGTTGCAATAGGCATCCGCAGCGTGCGGGTTCAGTTCGATGGCCTCCTCAAAATCCTTGATTGCCAGGTCAAAATTCCCCATCCTGGCCAGGATCAGGCCTCGGTTGTAGTACGCATCCCCATTGCGGTTGTTGATTTCAATGGCACGGGTAAAGTCTTTCTCAGCGTTTTCCAGGTCCCCCATCTGTGCACGAAACCAGCCACGGCTGTAATACGCATCGGCGTTCTCCCCATCTTTCTCGATAAAGGCATTGAGGCCGCTAATTTCTCTCTCATGCCCTTCGGAAGACAGGGCAGTCTCCTCGGCGGGGGTGGTCCAGGCGGGCACGAGGAACCCATCAGGAGCCCCCTTTTCAAGGGGAGGTTTCTTGGGAGGTTCCGGTGCACGAGAAGCCGATGCTGCGGGAGGAGGGAGAGACGGCTTCTTTTCCATTGGCGGCGGAGTGTTCGAAGAAGGTCGTTTCACACGGCCCCTCACGGATCCGGATTTGATGGGGTCTTCCCCCTTCATCTCAAGAAGTTGATTCAGGGGGCTCATGTCGCCCATTCGGGTCCCGATGAGATCCTTAAAAAACAGGACTGCAGCGGCCATACCAGCTAAAACAACCAGGATGAAAATGACGACCCATAGAAACCGCGTTTTGACTGGCGGAAAATGTTCGATCCCTTCCCCGTCTCCTACAACCAGGCCCTGGGTCTCCCATTTGAAAAACATACAGACCACCCAGGGGGATACCAGAAGGCCAATCAGGGGCGACAGCCACTCCACAGCAGGGAGGTTGATCACTGCCCCGATGGCCGGAAACACCACCAGAATCACCACAAAGACGAGATAAACCTGCAGGAGTTTCCAGAAACCGGCCCCGAAAGAGGTCCTGGCCCCGCCGTATCGGAAATGCTCTGCTTTCCAGGCATAATACCGGTACATGGCATAAAAGCTGTAAAGACCGAATGTCAACGCAGGAAGGAGCAAAAAATGTAGGAGGAAAAATAGAAAGAGGTTCCCCCCGGTCCCCACAAAACCGCTTGGCTTGCCATCGACCAGGGTGTGTTGGGCCTTCCATTGGGAAATCCTGCAGGAGGCCCACGGCCAGAAGATGCCGAGGGTGAGAATGGTTAAGAGGCCGTTCACCAGACCAACAACCAAAAACTGGCCCCCAGTCCCGGTGAAGGTCATGGGCTTGCCGTTGATCCGGGTATGGGATGCCCTCAACCGAAAGAGCCTGACCCATGCCCATGGGGAATAGATGCCTAATGTGAGCATGCTCAGCAAAAAGATATGGATAATGAAGACCTCCAGGTACTGTCTGCCGCTGCCGATAAACTCACAGTTTCCCTTGGGCATCGCATCCTCCTTTTTGCGAGTGACTGATCCGTTTCTCTCAACTATAGTTTACCCTGCATCATCATCCCATTGCAAGTCAAGATGTTGGGTCTCAGGCATTCTCATTGTGAGGCAGACCTGTCGTCAACATGCGGTGTGAGTGGCATCTTGCCACGACCCTTCGCGGCTTGGAAGCCGCTCCCACACGGCTATTTTCCAAAAATGAGAATTGCTGTCTCACGGTCTCAGCGAGGGGATATGAAATAATTCTCAGGTGTTGGGACTGGGAGACTGCGGTCTTGAAGGGCCTTCATGGCGCGAGCGAGATCTTAGGGAGGGAGAGGCCTTTTTATGCGGGAATGAAGATTTCGAGGAATCGCCTGAGACATTCAGGCGACAGACTCAGGATATCCTTGCCCTGACGTGAATGAGGGGTCCAAAGAACAGAGCCGACTGATCTCTCCTGCCGCCGCCTTGGTGGCGCTTATCAAGTCTGCCATTTTTTCTCCGTCGAGGCTCCTCTTGAATCCCACAACCCAGAGGGCGGATATCAGGTGCCGCCATCCCTTGATGGGCGCGGCTACGGCCCTCACGCCGGAGATATATTCCTCATCATCCGTGGCGTATCCGTCTCTTCGGGCGTGGGCCACCTCTTGCAGATATCGTTCCGGATCCGTAACCGTATGCTCTGTAAACCTGGGGAGTCCGTCGCTGGTAATGATTCGAAGGGCCTGGTCCGGGTCCATAGATGCCAAAACGACCTTTCCCGTGGCTCCTGCAAACAGGGGAATAATCGTTCCCTTGGGGGACGTAATTTTGTGATCCTGGCTCGACTCAACAATATCCAGGATGGTGATGTGATTCTTATTGAGAATGCCCAGGTAGACTGTTTCCGACATCCTTCCCATCAATCGCTCCATGACAGGTCGCGCCAGGTCTTTGAGATCGAATTGGGAATACGCCTGTTTGCCAAACTCAAACAGGGTGACGCCCAGGGTGTACCTTTTTGTCGTGGTCGCCCTCATGATGGCGCCCGAGTTCTCCAGGGCGGAGACAATCCCGTGGACCGTCCCTTTACTCATTTCAAGACGATTCGCAATTTCGGTGATCCCCAAACCGAAACGCGCCTTGGAGATGAGCCTCAAGATCTGGAATGCCTTCGTTACGGAGGGGGCTTGATACGCTGTGACCATTGTTCACCATAATGAATTTTCTTTTGAAGGATATTCTCCTGTCCCCCATTTGTCAACACGAATATCCATCGTGTCAAATATGACATAACACTTTATTATTATATGTATTTATTCCCATTTTTTTCTTGACTATGCGCGGGAATATGGTAACGTAGCCCCTCATAGGATTATAGGGTGAGTTCACTATGATGAACTTCCATATAATTTCCAGCCAGCTAACCGCTTTGCTGGGAACAGACGCCCGAGGGCAGAATCCAATCTTCTATCGTTTTCGCCATGGAAATAAAGACACTCAGCAGACTTGAAAAAGTCCTCTCAAATGGACACCTGGCCGTCACTTCGGAGTGTGGACCTCCCAGGGGAAGCGACGCGGCTGTCATCAAGAGAAAGGCCACGATCATCAAGGATCACGTAGACGCCGTGAATGTCACGGACAACCAGACCGCCATGACAAGGCTGTGCAGTCTGGCGTCGGTGATTCATCTCAAACTGATGAATATAGAGCCGATCCTTCAGATGGTTGTGAGAGACAGAAACCGAATCGCCCTTCAGAGCGATATCCTGGGGGCCGCTTCTTTCGATATCCATAATGTGCTCTGCCTGTCAGGAGATCATCAGAAGTTCGGAGACTGTCCCGAGGCCCAGAATGTTTATGACCTCGATTCCATGCAACTGATACAGATGGTCAGGCATATGAGAGATCAAGGTAAATTCGTTGGCGGCGATGACATCCAGGGGCCTCCCCGTCTGTTTGTAGGGGCTGCCGCCAATCCGTTTGCAGATCCGTTTGAAATACGCGTCCCCCGTCTCGCCAAAAAGATCGCGGCCGGCGCCGAGTTCATTCAAACCCAGTGCATCTATAACATGGAGCGCTTCGAATTGTGGATGAAACAGGCAAGAGACCGGGGACTGCACGAGAAGACCTCTATACTGGCGGGCGTCACCCCGATGAAATCAGCGGGGATGGCGAAATATATGAAGGCCCGGGTCCCGGGCATGGACGTTCCTCAGGAAATCATCAACCGGATGAGCGGCGTCCCTAAAAAAGACCAACCCGCAGAGGGAATCACGATCTGTGTAGAAACCATTCAACGGCTAAAAGAGATAGAAGGCATCAGAGGATTTCACATCATGGCCATTGAATGGGAGGAAATGGTCCCGGAAATCGTGGAACGAAGCGGGCTCTTTCCAAGGCCTTCCATCGATTAATTGAGAGATGAAGGGGACCAAACGCCCAATTAAAAAAGCTGAAAGCTCAAAGCTGAAAGGGATAAGGGGGTATCAGCTATCGGTCAACAAATTAGCGCACAGGTTTTTAAACCCGATAACCCCATGAACTCAATGAACCCAGCAAACTCCACGATCGAGCATCCCGTATCGAGTCTTCAGCAGCCAGCAACGTTAACCCTTGAACCCTAAACCTTTACCCGCGGAGTTCGGACCGATGTCCTATTTTGTGGTCAATGACAAGTGCAATGGATGCCTGTCCTGTGTGGAAAACTGTCCTGCGAGCGCATTGAGCTACAGAGACGCGAACGGAAAACGGACGATTCTACACAACATGGCCAGGTGCGTCAGGTGTGCCAATTGCTGGAGGGTGTGCCCGCAGGGGGCGATCGAGTTCCAGCACTTTTTAGACAACCGATGGGATGAGGTCATCGAACTCGATCTGGTCTACTGCAGTGTCTGCGGGGAGCCGCTGTATACATCGCGTCAGGAAAACACGCTATTCGGGAACACGGGCAGGGCGCTGGAGCATCTTTGCCCGAAACATAAAACCGCTGATTTTGCTGCCAGGCAGGCCCTGTCTCTCAAAAAACAGCGGGGCATCAGAGAGATCCCATATGATCGTCGCTGAATTAAAGCCGTTAGATGAAATTGTCGAATCCATCTCGCAATTCAAGAAAATCTTTGTCGTTGCCTGTGGCGGCTGCGTATCGATCTGCCTCACAGGGGGTGCGCGTAACGCTGATGCCCTTTCAAGGGACCTGTCACACCCCAGGCATTACCGATCCCTTCCGCCGGTCTTTGAAACCACCACCATTCAGAGGCAGTGCGAGAAAGATTTTGTAAAGGCCTTTCTCACTATTCCTTCTGACGCCGACGCCATCCTGTCGCTTGCATGTGGTGCAGGCGTCCAGACTGTGGCAGAGGTGGTTACCCTTCCCGTCATTCCAGCGCTCAACACCAGTTTTTTAGGATCTCTGGACGCGCCGGGGATATGGCGGGAGAAATGTCAGGGTTGCGGCAATTGCCTCCTCGCCTATACCGGGGGGATCTGTCCTGTCTCACGGTGTGCAAAACGCCTTCTCAACGGCCCCTGCGGCGGTTCCAAAAACGGCAAATGCGAAATCGGCGATGATACGGATTGCGCATGGCACTTGATCATCGACCGCCTGAAGGCCCTTGGCAGACTCGATGAATACGAGAAGTTGTTCCCGCTCAAGGACTGGTCCACCGACAGGGGGAAAGGGCCGCGCGTCCTGGGCTTTGACAAGACCAGGACATGAGAGAGGATGTACGAGGGTCGATTTGGGAGTGTTGATTGACTAAGCGTAAACAGCAACCAGAATGCAGTTTCATACGAGGAAAGGAGAAAGAGATATGGCGATGGAAAAAGAGACCTTGTCAGGGGCCGAGAGTCTGCGCAAGAACCGGACCTTCGGCAAAATCAGATGTCATAATCCCAGTTGCATGGAAAGGATACAACCGGCTCCCGGGGCCAAGCACGTCAAGTGCCCCACCTGCGGCATGGAGTATCGTCTCTTCTGGGTAAACGCGAACCTTCCCAGGATACGTGGGCCGGTTTGGGACGTGAACCGGAAGATAGCTGAAGAAAAGATGGCCGGAATAGAAGCGGCTGCGCCCAAAAAGGGTTCAAAGAAGGGGGGAAAGTAACATGGCATTGAATAGAAAGATAGCGTTTATCGATCTATCCACCGGAGACATCCAGATCAAAGCGATACCGCTGGACGTACGAAAGAAATTCCTGGGCGGAAGAGGACTGGATGCCTATTTGCTGTATAACCATACGAAAAAGGGATGCGACCCATTAGGCCCGGACAATACCCTCATGGTCAGCGCCGGGATCCTGACGGCAACCTGCGCCTCGGCAACAGCCCGATCCCATTTCATGGCCAAGTCTCCCCTCACAGGGCTCCTGGGGAGCGCCAATATGGGCGGCTTTTTTGCACCGGAACTGGCCTGGGCCGGATTTCACCACCTGGTGATCAAGGGAAAGGCCGAAAAACCGGTCTATCTCTGGATTCACAACGGCGTCATCGAAATCCGCGATGCCGCAGCCCTCTGGGGCAAAACGACCACGGATACCCAGTGGGCGATTCGACAGGAACTGGGGGATGACGATATCAAGAGCGCAGTCATCGGTCCGGCCGGTGAAAATCTGGTGGCGTACGCCAACATCATGACGGGGATCAAAAATTCCGCTGGTCGAACCGGCATGGGTTGCGTCATGGGGTCCAAGAACCTCAAGGCCATTGCCGCAAAGGGGACCATGGACATCAAGATCGCCCATCCGGTGGATGCCCTGGAATACAATAAGCGATTCATCGACCAGATCACCAGCGCAAAAGTCAACCAGACCCAGGGCTCCCTGGGCACCCCGTTTATCTGGGGCGCCACCAACTGCTGGGGCGGCATTCGAACCCGCAACTTCCAGTATAACCAGTGCGAGAATGCCGACGATATCGAGCCCGAGCGGATCGACGAAATCTGCTCCGAGACCATGGGACCCTACCATATGACCGGTTGCTTCGGGTGCCAGGTCCACTGCCGGGCCCAGTACAAGATCCCCTCAGGTCCCTATGCAGGGAAATATGACGAGGGCCCGGAATACACCTCACTGGGGGCCTTTGGCGGCGAGCCCGACTGCAAGAGCGCCGAAACCGTCCTGACCGGGAATCACCTGGTGGACCAGTACGGGATCGACAACCTCGAGATCGGCAGCATAATCTCCTGGGCCATGGAACTCTATGAACTGGGAATCCTTACGAGCAAAGACACGGACGGCCTCGATCTTCGATTCGGGAATGACGAGGCCCTGCTGGAGATGATCCACCGCATCTGCTACCGAAAAGGATGGCTGGGCGATACACTGGCCGACGGGGGCATTCAGGCCGCCGAAAAGATAGGGAAAGATTCGTTTAGCTATCTGATCCAGGTCAAGGGGATGAACAATCTCCACTCGGATGAGCGGGCTACCCCGGCCCTGGCCCTCGGCATCGCGACCGGTTCCAGGGGATCGGACCATTTGAGAAGCCGTCCGGCCATTGACCTGTACCATCTCCCTGAAAAGATCCTGAGACAGATATACAGCAACCCCGTTCCCTACGACGGGCCGCTCAGTTCCGAACATACGGCCTATGAGGGGAAGCCATGGCAGGTCTTCTGGCAGGAAAACTGCTACATGGGCGTCGATTGTCTCGGCATCTGTAAGTATCACACCACCTTTCTGGGCGCGACCCTCCCCAATTTCGAGGACTGGGCCAAGGTTCTCTATTACAACACCGGAATAGAGATGACCCCCAAAGAGATATGGGACGTGGCAGAGCGATGTTACAACATCGAGCGGCTGTTCAACTTGAGAGAAGGTCTCACTCGAAATGATCTCAAGAAAGGGGATACCCTCAACCACCGCTACTTTGATGAACCGTGCAGGCGGGGGGCGCCGGATGTCATTGGCCTGACCATCGATCGCGACAAATTCAAAAAGATGATCGACGAATACTACGCGCATCACGGTTGGGACGAAAACGGCGTGCCCACGGCAGAGACGCTGAAAAGGCTGGGTTTGGAGAAGGAGCCGTCCCACCTGCTTTAGCCCGCGCACAGCCCCGACGACCCCCTGAAGAACGGAGTGGGTTTCAAGGGAGTTGAAAGACGCGGGGCAGTCATTTGAAAAATTCCCCCTCAGCGTGACACGAGGGAGGAGTCTATATCAAGAGGAGGAGATCGATGGAGAAAGTCCTGATGATAAATTACCAGAAATGTACCGGGTGCAGACTGTGCGAACTGGTCTGTTCGGTCATGCACGACGGCATTTCCAATCCTGCACGGAGTCGAATCAAGGTGATGAAATGGGAATCCGAAGGCCTTTACATTCCCATGTCGTGCCAGCAATGCGAAGATGCTCCCTGCATGAACGTCTGTCCCGTCAAGGCGATTCACCGCGACGAGGAGCTTGGCTTCGTGGCTGTCGATTACGACCTGTGCATCGGCTGCCGATCCTGCGTGGCCGTCTGTCCCTTCGGGGCCATGAACTACAACATCATTGACAAAAAGGTGTTCAAGTGCGATTTATGCGGGGGCGACCCTCAGTGTGCCCGATTCTGCGAGGTAAACGCCATTGAATATGTGGACGCAGACCGCATCAGCAACGACCGAAAGAAGGTAGCCGCCGAGAGGTTTTCCGCAGCGCAACGGGAAGCTGCCGCCCTCCAGGCTGTAATGTAATCACGGATCCAGCGCCAGGTTTTTTTCTGGATTTCAGGGTCCAAGTCCCAACAGGAGACGGATGTTCCAGGCAAGTTCCTGAAGCATCCGTCTCCTCGTTTTTTGTAGCGCTTTGGGTTATTCGCGATAGTGACAGCGGAAAACCCTCGAACCTTTGAACCTCGGAACCTTTACAAGAGAAATTTTAGTGGAAATAAATACGATAGAACTGCTTTCAGTGGGCGTCGACGTCGGGAGTTCAACCAGCCACCTCGCCTTTTCACGACTTCTGCTCGAACGAGACCACCTGTCGCCGACCCGTCGCTTCGAAATTCGAAATAGAGACATCATCTATGAAGGGACGATTATCGATACGCCGTTGCTGGACAGGGATACCATCGACATCGAAAAGCTCTCCCGATTTTTTATTCAGGAGTATGAGCGGGCAGGGATCGATCCGGCAGACATCCAGAGCGGCGCGGTGATTGTGACCGGCGAATCTGCCAGGAAGGAAAACGCCAGACAGATCGTCGAAGCCCTGTCGAGAGGCGCAGGTGATTTTGTGGCCGCCACAGCGGGGGCCAACTTCGAAAGCCTGATCACGGCCATGGGGTCCGGGGCGACCGCCCGGTCAAGGGAGGCCGGAAAGACCATCCTCTCGTGCGATATCGGCGGAGGCACGTCCAACATAGCCATATCCAGAAATGGCGAGGTCCTGTCCACGAGCTGCATCGCCGTAGGAGGAAGACTCCTGGCGGCCGATGCCGATGAAAGGATCTGGCGGATCGACGAACCCGCACGGAAGGTCATGGCCCATTTGGGCCTTGATTATCAGTTAGGGGATCGAATCAGTGCGGAGGATATGGAAAGGATCGCCGCCGGCTTCGCCGAGGCGCTGATCGAGGTCATGACCGGACCGGCGACCTCGCCCCTGGCCAAACAGCTCATGATGACGGATGACCTGAGCTTTCCGAACCAGATAGATGAATACTCGTTCTCAGGCGGGGTTGCCGAATTGATCTACGGCGGGAACGGCTCCTACCGTGATATCGGAAAACTGCTGGCCAGCAAGATCACGTCCCTGACGCCCAGGTTAGGGGCGCCGGTCATTGAACCGCAAAACAAAATTCGGGCAACGGTCATCGGGGCCGGGGCCTACTCGCTGTCCATCTCTGGCTCTTCCGGATTCATGGATGACACAATATCCTTCCCCATCAAGAACATCCCGGTTCTGAGGGTGGATGCAGAGGCAGAGCGACTGAGCCGGGAGCACGTGATATCGCAAATACAGGCGTCATTCCGAAGGTTTGATCTCACGGAAGGCCAAGAGGTCGTGGCCTTGTATTTCAAGGATCCGGTACGGGCCTATTATCCTGAACTGGAGCTGTTCGCAAAATCCATCGAGGCCGCCCTTCCCCGTTCCATTGCCGATCACCTGCCGATCATCCTGATCTTTCAAAAGGATATCGCTTGCAGCGTCGGCAATGTCATCCGCAGGGAGACCGGCCTCAAGACGAATCTCCTCTCCCTGGACGAGCTCATGTTGACAGAAGGAGACTGGATCGATATCGGAGAACCCCTCGTGGCCGGACAGGTCTTTCCTGTAACGGTCAAGTCGCTGGTGTTTCACAATCGTGAAGGGTGAGATGTGAGGCGCCGGGTGCAGCAGGAGGCGGTAACGACGACAAGAATTATCCCTCATCACTCCCAACCGGCAGCCGAACCGTAAACCTGGATCCCTTGTTCATCTCGCTTTCGACACCGACCGTGCCGCCATGGGCATGTACGATGGCCTGGACAAAGCTGAGGCCGAGGCCAAGCCCCCGCTGGGACCGGCTGTGGTCCCCTCGGTAGAGGCGGTCCCAGATCTGGTTGATGTTTCCGGGCGGAATGCCTGACCCTTGATCGGAAATGGAGATGACTGCCCCAGTATCTTCTGCCCGGGCGGATATCTCGATCTCTGTTCCCTCCCCGCTGTACTTGATGGCGTTATCCAAAAGGTTGGCAATCACCTGCTGCAGGCGGGTTCTATCGGCATGGATGAGGAGTTCCTGCGGGAGATTCGTTTTTATTCGAATCACTTTGTCCTCTGCCACCACCTCATAGAGATCAATGATCGAGTCGATAATCTTGGGAACCGACACCTCTGTCTTCTCCAGTCGCATCACTCCCGTCTCCGCCTCGGCCACATCCATCAGGGCGTTCAGCATGGTCAGGACGCGTTCGGATTCTTCCATGCAGTCGGCAAGCGCCTCCCTGCATGCATTCGAATCCTGGGCATCCTGGAGCGCCAGTTCAGCGGTCCCCCGCAGGCGCGTCATGGGGGTTCGCAGGTCGTGGGCCACATTGTCCAGAGAGGCGTGCATCGCCTGGATCAGGCCATCGTTTTTGTCGAGCATCTGATTGAAGAGGGAGACCAGTTCACCCATTTCCCCCCGTTCTCCCCGTGAAGGAACACGCAGACTCATCTTTCCTGTCTTCAGAATATCTCTGACGGTTTGGATGAGATGACGGATTGGCCGAATGGCGCGAAATGTCAGGAGCCCCCCGCCGATGACGCCCAGAAGGAAAATCGGGACGCTGAACATCAGAAAGATGGTCCTGAAAAACGACAGGAGCTCCTGGGCCTGGGTGGAACTCTTTCCCACCTGGAGCTTGAGACCTCCCGGCAGAGCGGCCACGCCTATCGTCCAGGCCTCCTTTTCGGCCTGGTCTTTTATGGTCAGCCACAACTCCTTTTCAGTGCGCGGCGTGGACCCGAGCTGGCCGTCATCAAGCCCCTTGAATTCCTTTGGAAAGCTGACAAAGAGGACCTGGTTGAGAGGACTCACAATCCGGACGAAGAAGATGTCCTTGGTCGATCCGCTTTGCTGATCAAAACGGGCCTTGAGGGCGCGGAGCCCGCCTTCCCCGTACCAGGCCCGGTACTCCTGGATTCGGTCCCGAACAATCTCCCGCTCCCGCTGCTCGATGAGGTTGTCGATGAGATAATAGGCGATGACAAAGAGACCGCTGGAACTGACCACAAAAAAAAGCGCGTAGAGGAGGCTCAATTTCAGGCTGAAGGTCAGGCCTACCTTACGGTTCCTTGAGGACATAGCCCATTCCGCGAACCGTGTGGATCATCTTATGGTCAAAATCCCTGTCGACTTTGTTGCGAAGCCGACAGACCAGGACATCCACCACGTTGGTCTGAGGGTCAAAGGAGTAGTCATACACATGTTCCAGGATGGAGGTCTTGGACACGATACGATTCTTGTTTCGCACCATATATTCCAGCAGCGCAAACTCACGGGCCGGTAGGCTGATATCCGTATCAGCCCGTCGGGCCTGGCGGGTCAGGAGGTCTACGGTCAGGTCTCCTGCAGTGAGGGTAGAGGACTCCGATGTGCGGGTGGAACGCCGGATCAAGGCCTGGATTCGGGCCAGGAGTTCTGAAAATGAAAATGGTTTGGTCAGGTAGTCATCGCCCCCGGCCTGAAGACCCTTGACCCGGTCGTCCACCGAGCGTTTTGCGCTGAGGATGATCACCGGTGTCGCAATCTTCTTTGTGCGCAGCCGCTCGATCAGGGAGAGCCCGTCAATGCCGGGGAGCATAATATCCACGACAGCCGCATCGTAGGGCTCAGTGAGCCCCAGATGAAGACCATCAACCCCGTCATGGGCCACATCCACGGCAAATCCCGCCTCCCTGAGCCCTTTTGATATAAAGGAGGCAATTTTCGTGTCGTCTTCAACAACCAGTACTCTCATCAGCGCCTCAGAACGGTCTGCGACCTCTTGCCTTATTCCACAACCTCGTTTTTAAACAACGACTTGACGTCTTCTTTCGAATATCCCAGCTCGCTCAGTATCTCTGCTGTATTGGCCCCCCGCCTCCCCCTTGCGGGCTCGGCCCGGCCCGGAGTTCGAGAGAGCCTGGGGGCGGGCGCCGGCTGTGGGACATCGTCGATGGTCAGAATGAGTCCTCTTTCTTTGTTGTGGGGGTGGTGTTCCACCTCATTCAATTCCAGGACCGGGGCGACACACGCATCTTTCCCTTCAAAGATCCGTGTCCACGCATCACGGGTTTTTGTCTTGAACACGGTCGCAAAGCGGTCTGCCATCTTCGGCCACTGCGGCATATCCATCTGGTGAGGAAGAGACGAGGGATCGATTTCAAGGCCTTTGATAAGCTCGGCATAAAATCTCCCCTCGATAGCGCCAACGGCCATGAACTTCCCATCTGAGGTCTCATAGGTTTGGTAAAACGGGGCGCCGCCGTCCAGGACATTGGTCCCGATATCGAGGGTCATCAGGTGGTGGGCCAGCATACCGTAAAACATGACTGAAAGGTTGGCCGCGCCATCCACCATGGCCGCATCCACCACCTGTCCTTTTCCGGAACGGTTCCTTTCAACAAGGGCCAGGAGGATCCCCATGGCGCAGAGCATGCCGCCCCCGGCAAAATCCCCCAGCAGATTACAGGGCGGGAGAGGCCGCTCCCCCTTCCTGCGAAAGAGCGACAGGGCGCCCGACAACGCGATGTAATCAATATCATGCCCGGCCATGCTGGCATAAGCCCCGTTCTGTCCCCAGCCGGTCAGTCGGGCAAAAATCAGGCGCGGGTTCATTTCCAGCGCATCACTCGGGCCCAACCCTAATGTCTCCATCACACCTGGTCGGTAAGGCTCTAAAAGGATATCGGCAGTTCGAATCATATTCCTGACAATCTCAGTCCCCTGCTGGCTCTTCAGATTGACGCGAATGGACCGCTTTCCCCTGTCAAAGGGGTTCCTCTCCATGATGTTCGGGATCTCGGGGGCCCCTTTAGACAATCGATCCACCACGGTTACGTCCGCCCCAAAATCGGCCAACAGCATGCCGCAATAGGGAGACGGGGCCAAACCGGCCATCTCGATGACCTTGATTCCATCTAATGGGCGCATAAGTCTCTCCTCGGTAGGTAAAAAAGTTCAGAGGTTCAGGTGTATCGGTATTCATTTTTAACTCACTTCACCATCTGTCGGCAATGGGTCTCTGTGGTGAAACAGATGAGGACGGCTGCGAGGATCGACCCAATGATCATCAGGCTGAATGCAGACTCGTACGCCTCCAGGTGATAGATTTTTATTCCGTTTTCCAGGGTCCCGTTCCAGTTTCTATCCAGGACCCATCCCATGACCGGCTGCAGTACCATGGGTCCGATCATGACCCCCATATTGCAGACGCCCGAAACGGTCCCTGTCAGAGACGGAGGCACCGATTCTTTCACAAAGGCAAACCCGATGATCATGGCACCCGAGGCGAATCCGACGACGGCGACCAGCATGGTCAGCAGCCACAACGGCCACTGCGGCAGAAACAGGATCAGACCCCACCCTGCACAGGCGACAAAACACCCTGCCACGTACAGAGGCTTTCTTCGGCCGATCCTGTCTGACATCGCCCCTAACACCGGCCCCCCAAAGGCCCAGGCGATCAGCAGAACAGAGGCCAGGGCAGCGCTCTTCGCAGGAGAGAGTCCGTAATGGGTCGACAGGAATGGGACCCCCCACAGGCCTGAAAAGGCCAAAACGGCTCCGACCAGGCCTGCCGGCGCGAGGGACAGGAGCCAGGTGTTCTTATAATGAAAAACCTCCAGCAAACCGGCAAGTCCGGATGTAGCGGCGTCCGGCGCAAGATGGGTGGATGGGATGAAACTGGCGTACCCCCGTTCAGATGGATCGTCCCGTACCACAATCCAGAGCGCGACGGCAATGGCAAGGGACACACCCGCCGAGGCCAGCATCACCGGCCGCCACCCGAAGTGGTCTACCATGATTCGCAGCGGCACACCTGCGGACACGGCCCCGGCAATGCCGCAAAAGAGTCCCAACCCGCTGGTCATGGCAAACCGACGGGGCGGAAACCAGTGCATCGAGAGCTTCAGCATGGTCACCCAAGCTACACCTACCGCTCCCCCTATCAGCAAGCGCCCCATGTTGGCAAAGAGGATTGTAGGGGCTGCAGCGAAGAGAAATGCCCCGAGAAACGCGATGAAGGCCCCGGCAGTCAACAGTTTTTTAGGACCCCACGAGTCGGCCAGAATCCCGGTGGGGATCTGCATGGCGACATAACTGTAGAAATAGAATGCGGAGAGGTTCCCCAGGCCCGCGCCGCCGATGCCGAAATCGGCCATCAGGTGATCGGTCATCACGGCCGGCGCCACCCTCTGGTAAAACCCGCTCAGGTAAAAAGCAGCCCCCAGCCCCCAGACGAGCCAGGAGAGGGCGGCTGGTGGATATCGCTTAGGATCGGTCACGAATGTCGGTCCTTCCTCCGATTCTCATCCTTCTCTATCGAAACCGGTTGCTTCGACGCAGGGAGGTAGATGCTGAAGGTACTTCCTTCGCCTTTTACACTGCTCACGTCCATGATCCCGCAATGATTCCGAATAATTCCATAGGCAGCGGCCAGGCTCAGACCCATTCCCTGTCCCACGGTTTTGGTAGTGAAAAAGGGATCGAAAATCCTCTCCCGAGTCTTGTCATCCATTCCCACCCCCGTATCCCTGACAGATATTTTTACGTAACTGCCGGGTTCTACGCCGTATGCGCGAACGAACTCGCTGCCAAGCCGTGTGTTTTCGGTCTCCAAGAATACCTCCCCGCCGCCTGGCATGGCCTGCCATGCGTTGAGATAAAGGCTCATCAGGACCTGCTCGATCTGAACTGGATCCACTTCCACCGTCAGGAGGTCCTCCTGGTATATCGAATGGACGGTAATTTTTTCCCTGCTGCGGACAAACAACTCCTCGGTTCGCCTCACCAGCTCAGTGAGATTGGTCGGCTCAGGACGATGCTTCTCTTCCCTCGCGAAGGCCAGGAGGTGTCTGGTCAGTTCCGCCCCTTTCTGGACAAACGCCTCGATGTTCTTCAATCTCTCGTACTCGGGCCCTTCCGGTTCTCTACCGTACAAGATCAAAGATGCATTCGCCTGAATGGCCATCAGGAGGTTGTTGAACTCATGGGCAATACCGCCGGCCAGTGTGCCGATGGATGCCATCCGCTGAGATTGCTGAAAATGGGCTTCGAGACGTCTCTTCTCGGTCACGTCCCTCAAAAAATTCAGCATGGCCGGGCTCTCCTCCCATCGAATGGGAACCGCGTTCAGTTCCACCCACAATTCCTCGTGTCCCGGGTTCACGATCCTGAAAGAATAGGCGACGGGGAATGCCTCGCCTTTCAGGGCCCTTTGATATTTTTCGTTGACGGTATTCCTTTCTTCACGATGAACGCAATCTAAAAAAGCGATCTCGGTCCGATTCCCCGAATCCATGCCGAACAACTCGACGGCACGCCTGTTGGGAAATTTGATGAGCCCCCCCTGTATCACAAAGATAGCGTCATTGGCATTTTCAAACAGAAGCCGATACTGCTCCTCGCTTTTCTTCAGGGCCCTTTCAGCTCGTTTCTGCTCGCTCACATTGTTCAGAATAACGATGACCTTGGCGTCACACCCGGGAATGGAGTGCATATCCATGGTCACCAGATACCCTTTCAATGTCAGAGGATGTTCTTCAGATGCCTGTTTGGCGGTTTCGCGCCCAGTCTTAAACAATTCCCATAGACGTTCCCGGTCGTCTTTGGCAAACAAATTCGGAAAATGGCGGCCCAACATATCCTCTTCGGCCAAACCCGCCAGAACGCACGCGCCTCTATTGGCATAAACAATCCTGCCGTCCGAGGTGCTTTCCAGGATACCCTCATTCATCTGCTCCAGTATAATTTCAAAATGCTTCATGCTTGAAAGGAGTTCCCTGGTAATGCCGCGCTGTCGAATCACGTCCGACTTCAGCGTCTTTCCTTCCGAAGGCTGTCCTGGAATAGTGGATGATTTCCCCAGCACGCCCAGGATCTGATTGGCCATCTGTTCCAGGGGCCCTTTTGCGATGCTTGCAGTGACGCCCAATGCCTCAATATCGCCTAAATCTTCCAAAGCCGTTGCGGAAAGGCTGAAGATACAGGTCCCTTTCAGGTTCTCCATCTTCCGCAGTATGCGGCAAAGTCGCTTTCCGTCGATATTGGGCATGATCATATCAACAAATATGGCGTCGGGGGTGAACCCCTCCAGGACGTCCAGGGCCGAAAGGCCGTCCTGGGCCGTCAGCACCTCATACCCCTCGTTTGTCAGGAGGTCTTTGACCACCTCCAGGATAAACCGATCGTTATCGACCAGCAGTATTTTTTTCATATCAGCTACTCCTCAGGCCGATCAAGGCGTCAGTCCCATTTTGCCTGGGTTCAGAATATTGTTGGGATCGAAGAGCCGCTTTACCTGGCCCATGATGTCCATTTCAACCGGGTCATGTTCGAGCGTCATAAAGGGGGCCTTCGAAAGCCCGATGCCGTGTTCTCCGGTAAGCGTGCCCCCTAACCCGCACGTGAGTCTAAATATCTCGTCCACTGCCCTCCCTGCCCGGCGGACCTGGTCCGGATCAGCACTGTCGTACATGATCTTGGGATGAAGATTGCCATCGCCCGCATGCCCGAATATCACAAAGGGAAGATCATACTTTCGAACAATAGCCGAGATGCCGCTCAGGAGGTCGGGGACCCTGGAGATGGGGACGGCCACATCCTCCGAGACGTTGTTGGTCCGAAGCTGGGCAGCGACACTGCTGACAGACCTTCGCATGGACCAGAGGGCCTCCGCCCCTTTCTTGGTATCGACGGTTTGAATGTGAGTCGCACGGTTTTTCTCGAAAACCGAAACCACTTTGTCCATCTGGTAAGCGGTCTCGGCCTCGGTGTATCCATCGGCTTCAACCAGGATAATCGCCTTGGCATCGGGGATATCCTCGCCTCCGTGCTCCCGAAGGACCTTGATGGTGTTTTCGTCAAGGATTTCGAGAACGCTGGGGATGATGCCGGAATGCATGATGTCCGTCACCGCCTGCCCTGCGTCTCGAAGATGGGCAAACCGGGCCAGCCCCGTGCTGGAGGCCGTGGGCTTAGGGTTGATCTTCAGAACAATCTCCGTGACCACGCCGATCGTGCCCTCAGAGCCTACAAAAAGCCGGGTCAGGTCATAACCGGAGACGGATTTCATGCAGAATGACCCGGTGCGCAGGATGCGTCCGTCCGGAAGGACCACCTCCAGACCCAGGACATAATCCCGAGTCACTCCGTATTTGGCGCCCCGAATCCCTCCGGCGTTGGTGGCCACATTCCCGCCGATGGTGCAGGCTTTGCCGCTGGCAGGGTCCGGCGGAAAGAAGAATCCATGGGGCGACAGGGCCTTCTGCAGATCGGCATAGACGACCCCCGGCTGCAAAACTGCAAGACGGTCAGGGATTCGAATATCCACAATCCGGTTCATCCGGCATAAATCCATAACAAGGCCGCCCCATATCGGAACGGCTGAACCGGCCAGCCCGGTCCCGGCGCCGCGGGGGATCACCGGAAAGCCGGCTTCATTGGCCAGAATCAGGATTCGGGACACCTGCTCCGTACACGCAGGCCACACAGCAGCCTCAGGACGATGGTCGTTGTCAGAAGCATCATAGGAATAGGCGACGCGATCGATCAGATCGTCCGTAAAATTTTCCGGTCCGACAATCTCGATCAGGGCCTTTTTGACGCCGTCGTCCATTTTGTGCAGGTAGCCCACTAAATTCTCCTGATGGATCTTGAGTTTTGTGCAGTTTACTCCGCAAGGGCGCGGCGAATGAGCTGGGTGATGTCGAGGACATCGAGGGGGACTTTGTTCCTGCGGACATAGGTCATCATGGTCCGGACGCACTGCTGGCACGAGGTCACGACGGCGTCCGCACCCGTGCTCAGGATCTCCTCTATCTTTTGTTCCGCAATCCGGGCAGACAGCTTGGCGTCCACCATCTCCAGATTGCCCCCGCCCCCGCAGCAGACACAGTTCTCCCGGTTGTGAGGGAGTTCCACAAACCGGATGCCCGGAATGGCGCGAATGACCTCTCTCGGTTCTTCAAAGACCCGTGTCCCCCGGCCCAGATCGCACGGATCATGATAGGTAACGGTCAGGTCCAGCGTTTTGAGGGGCACGCGGCCCTTTTTGATCAGATCGATCAGGAACTGACTCGCATGGTAAATCTTGAACTCATGGGGATAATGTTCCCGCCAAGTGGCATAACAGGAGGGGCACGCAAAAAGGACCTCTTGAGCGCCTTTTTCTCGAATAACCGACAGGTTGTGCTCCATAAACTCATGAAACATATCCTTCAACCCGGCCCCCAGCATGGGAAATCCGCAACACCATTCCGACTCCCCCAGCAGGGTGAAATCCACGCCGCTCCGGTCCAGGATCTCCGCAAGGGCCATGGGGATCTTTTGGGCCAGTGGAAAATAGGCGGCCGTACACCCGGTGAAATAGACGACATTCGCCTTGTCCCGAATATATCCGTCATCCGGGGGCTCGTCCATGTCTTCGACCCATTCGGCCCGCTCTTCATTGTCCTCGCCAAAGACATTGTGCGTTCCGTCCAGGTTATCTCGAATCATGTCGATCTTTTTGGGGTAGTGCCCCGAATGGACCATATCCTGACGGAGCGACAGCCAGAGGTCCTTCAGATGGATGCCGACCGGACAAACCTCCTGGCAGTTGCCGCAGAGGGTACAGCGAAAGACCGTGTCGCTGAAGAGGTCGAACGCTTCCCCTGAGGGGGGCCTCCGTCCCAGAAGCCTTTGAAGCAGCCCTCCCCTTCCCTTCAATATCTGGCTCATCCCCTTCATACGGGCAATGGCCGACAATTCGCCATTCGCAGAGGCCGACACCGCCGGGCACACATCCGCACACACCTGACAGTTGGTGCAGGCCCCCATTTCCAGAAGCTGTTTGACGCTGTAATCCTGATTTGACACTGCTGGTCGCTCGTTACTCGTTGCTCGTTGCTGGTTGCTCTGTTTTGGGGTTTATTGGGTTTATTGAGTTCGTTGGGTTTTTCCTGACCTCTAATCCCCGACCACAGACATCTGGCCTTTGTTGCTGATTACTCGTCTCTGGGCCGTTCACTGCTTACTGCCTACTCCCTACTGCTTAGTTCTTGATCCCTGCTCCCTGGCTACTCCTCTGCGTACTTCTCGATATCCGCCACCAGCCACTTCTCGATGGCCTCTTTCCCGTGGATCAGGGTTTCCATCTCGCTCTTGTCGGTCGGACGGATTTTGTACATCCACCCCTTGCCGTAACAGTCGTCGTTGATCAACCCGGGATTGGTCTCCAGTTCCTCGTTCACCCCGGCAATCTCTCCATTCACAGGGGCAAATACCTTCCCCAACCACTTGCCCGATTCGATCTTGGCAAACTTCTTTCCCTTTTTGATCTCCTTGCCATCATCCGGGAGCTGAACATACACGATCTCCCCGGCCATTACCTGGGCAAAATCATCCATGCCCATGACCAACAGGTCGCCTTCTTCCTTGACCCAGAAATGATTTTCTTCATAGTAGAGGTCCTCCGGCATTTTGTATCCGTGCATCTCCATAGCATTTCCTCCTTATTAACTTATTCCCAGGTTTTCTGTCACAAAAAACAAGAAAATCCATCTATTCTCCATCTGCGCGTTTACCCTACCGGACAGCACACAGCCGTTTTGGTTGCGGTTATCCGCGTTGTACATACTTATTCGGCCTCCTCCATCAGCTCATTGATAAACTGGGGGGTGTTGTAAATCTTGAATTTCTGTTTGCGCAGTTTGGCATTGGCGAGATTATGGACACATGAATTGCATTCCGTCAATAAGATCTCGGCCCCTACCGCTTCTGCCTGTTCCAGCCGCCGACGCGCCATGGCGATGGAGTTTTTGGCATAGGCCCCCCTCACTCCGCCGCCGGCCCCGCAGCAAAGGGCATTTTCGCGATTGTCCGCCATCTCCACAAAGTTGGGGGCAATCTTTCGAATGGTGTTTCGCGGTTCGTCATAAATTCCGCAGTGTCTCCCCAGGTCGCAGGGGTCATGGTAGGTAACCCGCTTGTCCGTAGTGACCCCGAAATCGAATCCCTGAAGGAACTGGGTGATGTGAACGACCTCGATCCCCTTCTCTTTCAATTCCGCATACTGGGGCTTGTTGTTGAAGGTTCGAGAGCAGTAGGGGCAGCCGGTAATGACCCTTCTGGCCCCGGTTGCCAGGATTGCATCGATATTCTTTCGGACCAGATGGTCCTTGATCGGGTAGCCCACGTCTTCCAGCACACCGCTGCAGCAGACCTCGTCGATGAGCGTATAGTCCACCTTCAGGCGATCCAGCAGATCCAGGGTGGCGGAGGTGGACTCGTCTTCGCGGTACAACCCGACGCAGCCGACAAAATAGACATTTTCCGACTTCTGGTTCTTTTCCCTTTCGAAGTCCTCGGGTTCGCCCTCAGCGTAGATATTGGTATGCTTATCCAGCACCTCGTTCATCCCCTTGAAGGCCGGGTGGCACGACCCTCCCTTGACCATGTCCTTTCGAGCTGCCTTGATAATCTCGGGTACGTTCACCCTGGACGGGCAGTTTTCATAGCAACTCGCACACGTCGTGCATTGAAACAGGGTCTCGATCAGCTCATCGTTCAGATCGATCTTCCCGTCCATCACCTCCTTGAGAAGGAGCATCTTTCCCCGCGCATTGAGGGCAGGCCGCAGCGTGGCCCCGAACACCGGACAGACTGCCTGGCAGAAACCGCACCGGGAGCACCGGAGCACCTGATCCCGGAATTTCTCTTCAAATTCATATTTGGACGCCATATTAAACCTCCAGTGCCATTTTTCCGGGGTTAAGGATGTTGTTGGGATCGAACATCTTTTTGAGAGAACGCATCACGTCCATGGCCACCGGGTCGTGCTCCAGGGTCATAAACGGGGCCTTGGAAAGACCGATTCCGTGCTCGCCGGTAAGGGTGCCGCCCAGATCGATGGCCAGTCTAAAGAGGTCAGCGCTGGCCTCCTCCATCTGACTCACCTGCTTTGGATCATAGCCGTTGTAGAGAATCTGGGGATGGAGATTCCCGTCCCCGGCATGGCCAAAGGTGGCAATCCGAAGGTGGTGCTTTTCTGAAATCGCCTGTATCCCCTTCAGAAGCGCCGTGATCTGCGTCATGGGGACGGTCACGTCCTCCAGCACAAAGTTCGGTTCGATCCGGGCCAGAACCGCATAGGCGGACTTTCTGGCAGCCCAGAGGTCTTCCACGTCCTTGTCTGTCTTCGCCTGCCGCACCTCCCGTGCGTTATTTGCCTGAAAGACCGCCATCACCTTGCCCAGTTGATAGTCGGTCTCCTCCCGGGTGTAGCCGTCGGTCTCTGCCAGAAGCATGGCATCCACTTCGGGGAGGTTCAAATCGGTGTTCTGGTTGATGGCAACGAGGGTCTCCCTCCCTAAGATCTCCAGAGCACTCGGAATAATTCCGCTGTGCATAATCTGGTTGATGGCGTTCCCGGCATCCTCCAGGCTGTCAAAGGTGGCCAGGGCCGTGCTCGTGGCTGTCGGTTTGGGGTTGATCTTGAGGGTGATCTCCGTGACGATCCCGAGGGTCCCCTCAGACCCGACGAAGAGCCTTGTCAAATCATATCCGGAAACGCTCTTCATAGCCTTGGACCCGGTTCGCATGATTCGACCGTCCGGAAGGACGATCTGAAGACCCAGGACATAGTCCCGTGTGGTCCCGTATTTGGCCCCCTTGAGGCCCCCGGCATTGGTAGCCACGTTTCCCCCCAGGGTGCTGACCTTGCCGCTGGCCGGATCGGGCGGAAAGAAAAATCCGTAGGGGACCAGTGCCTTCTCGAGATCCGCGTAGACCACGCCGGGCTGAACCACCGCAAGCCGATCCTCGATGCTGATCCGCAGAATCTGGTTCATACGGTTCAGGTCGAGGACGATCCCCCCTTGAATCGGCACAGCCATCCCGGATAAGCCGGTACCGGCTCCCCTGGGAATAACCGGAATCTTATTCCGAGTGGCCAGCCTCATGATTTCCGATACCTGTTCCGCACTCTCAGCCCAGACGCCGCCCTCCGGCCTGTGGTTGTGCTCCGAGGCATCATACGAAAAAGATACCCTGTCGATCAGATTGTCGGTGACGTTGGCCTCTCCCACAATCTGTATCAGATCCTGTTTCAGTTTTTCATTCATCGGATACTCCTCATTGGAATAAGGAACCTCAAGGACCAAAAAGACCCAAGGTCAATCATACGCTCAACTGGGGATCACTTCAGGCATTTCAGTCACGTTATTGCATCTTCTCAATAAATCGGGAGGACTGCTTCTTCCCGAACAGTGCCCTTATTATTGAGATATTACACTTTAGCTCACTTTAGGGACTTTAGGCACTTTAGGCACTTCCTTTACAGGCATTCATCGCCAGGACTACCGGCGCCATAATGATATGGAGTAACCGGCTGAAAGGGATGTAGGCGATAAAGGCCCCGGTCAGGGCCGCATGAATGTACCACACAAAGCCATACACCTCCACCAGTCCCCGGGGGGCCGAAAAGAGCAGGCCGATCCCATGACCCACCAGGCTGTATTCCGAATCTGTGGGATAGCCGGTCATGGCAATACGCATCCCCTCTAATATAAACCCGATGATGACAATCCCGCCGATAAGAACAAGGGCCAGCCGATCCTGTTCAGGAAGCCCGGAGGCCCGGCCCTTCCGTTGCATCAAGCCCCTGGCACAGGCAAGGCCTATCCCCGCCAGGATCATCACCCCGGTCAGGTCATACAGAAAACCGGTTACCGGATAATCCTTGTTTACCAGATGCCAGACAAAGGGCCAGTCGGGCTTCCAGAGAGATCCGACCAGGGCGGCCAGCCCCCAGAAGAATCGGAACACAAACCCATAGAAGATGAGGGCATGAATCATCCATCGCCCGGGCGACACCCGGTACAGACGCCGCTGAAGGAGGACGTCCCAAAAGAGCGCGCGAATAATCCGTATGATCTGCCCTGAAAAGATGCATGTCAGGGCCCCTCCGATCAGACGGAAGAGCCTGGCAACGGAATTCCCTCCGACCGCCCCCGGCAGCGATCCGCTCAGATAGAACGAGAAGAAAAGGACCAGGCCGAATAGAAAGATCGCAAGCGAAACAAGGGTGATGGTGTCCCCGGCCGAGAGGGTCGCCGCATGGCAGGGCATGCAGATGACGCTCTTGGCAGGGAGGGCCATGGACGCAGCTCCTAAAAGGTTGCCGGCAAAATGGCACCGCTGACACGTGGTATCCGTATCAAACCGGACCATCTCATGGACGATGGACCTCCCGTCCGGTGTGCGCTCTCTCTCCCAGAGGATGCAGTTGGACTCCTCGTCTCTCACGGCCCTGACGCCCTTGAGATGGCACGACTGGCACGAAACAGACATGTGGGCGCTTCCTGCAACTTCCTCATGGTGCGGCAGATGACACTGGCCGCAATCCTCTGGCTGCTGCACATCATGGGTGTAGGATGCCGCCTCTCGATGACAGGTGGTGCAGGCAACCTCGGCATGCGCGGTGGACTCATGGGAGGCCTCATCGATCAAGGGGACGAATTCTTCCGTTATGGCCTGCGCCCTGGTCCCTCCTTTTCCGTGACAATGGAGGCAGAAGTCGTTGATTCGTTCGATCTCTTTGGGACTGTCTTCGGCCATGGGATGGTGGCAGGTCATGCACGCGGCATCTTCCTCAGAAAAGGCCGGAAGGGCATCGCGGGCATCGTGACAGGCGCCGCACTGATTCGCAACGGGTTCCTTTGGATTGAACCTTCGGCTGTTCGAATCGCTAATGCGGGTCTGATAATGGGGATCGTGGCAGCTCAGGCAGTCCTTGTATTGATCAGGGGCTTTGACCTTCAGGGAGCCATGTTTCCCCCCCTCAAGATCGTCCATGATGGCGTCATGGCACGCCAGGCACTCCTCCGGCTTAAAAAAATCCCGTGCGGGCCTGGTCACATTCCGAGGATCGGGATGGAGATCCGTTTCAGCGATGTCTTCGTGACACTCCTGGCAGGAGGTCTGCCCGTGTGCCGAGGCATGAAAACGCGCCGGGTTGATCACCCACGAGGCCCTAACCACAGGGAGATCGATGAAGAACAAACCCACCATCCCTATCAGGAGGCCCATTCCCCGGACAGCCACCCATGTCCATCGTCCCCTGTTTTTACACCCCATTACCATTCAACAGCTCTCAACTACTTCAATAATCCCTCAATCCCCAAATCCCTCAATCCGAGAATTTCTCAATCCCCAAATCCCTCAATTCCTCAATTCCCAAATCCCTCAATCCCAGAATCCTCAATCCCTCACCCTTCCCACCACATACGGCCCTTCCGGGACCACCATAACCTTTTCGTGCTGCGGCAGCAGCCTGTCCACCGTCTCCTGGAGATCGTCAATCTTGATCATCCCCATGGCCTTCAGGTCGTCGCCTGTCATGCCTGGAGAATAGACATAGATCGGTCCCGAATGGTCCACGGCCTGGAAAATGCTCTGGGAGCACCATTGGTCGATGACAAAATCCTTTGGGTCGGAGTATTGTTCGCAGAACTGATGATAACCACACCCGGATCGCATGATCTCACAGAACTCAGGGTTGCCCAACCCTTCGCGGCACTCGCACGCCACCACAATGGTCCCTCCGCGACTCAGGATGTCCCTGGCACAGATCAGGGCCTTGCTGATCTGGTAGAAGGTGGCGTCGAGGGGAAACCCGCCGCCCGATGTGATCACCATATCCAACCGGCTCTCCAGATCGATCACCGAATGCCGGTAAACCAGATCGCAACCGGCCAAATGGGCTGAATTGTAATGGGTGCAGATACTCTCATCTCCCAAGAAAATTGGGGCGGCTTCATTTTTTTG
>CAYLJZ010000030.1:0-33409 GCA_964384085.1 uncultured Desulfobacteraceae bacterium | reverse complement strand
CCACTGCAGGCCGGTTGATCATCGAGGGGATCGAGGAACTGGCCATGAAGGGCGGGGGCTATTTTCTTTGGACCGGGTGCGCGGCCGGAGACACCGGCGGGGCCATGGTCCTCAAGGTCGGTTGAGAGGGTTGAATGACCATTGACCGAAAAGGTCTTATCTGCTAAAAAAAGGCCGTTCTGACGTGTGCAGAACGGCCTTTTTTCATAACCGTTTTCGGGTTCAAAGGTTCCGGGGTTCCCACTGCGCGATGCAGACTTGAGTACAAGCGCAGTGGGGAGGACCTCAACCCTTGAACGGTATCATTGACGTAATGGAAGGTTGTTAACTCATGGAAATGGTTATTTTTCAGTCTATCGGCGGGCTTGGGCTTTTTTTGTTCGGGATGAAGATCATGTCCGAAGGGCTCCAAAAGGTTGCCGGAAACAAGCTGCGCCGCATACTGGCCATGGTATCCAACAACCGTCTGGTGGGATGCGGGGTCGGGACCCTCGTTACCAGCATTGTCCAAAGTTCCAGCGCCACCACGGTGATGCTGGTCAGTTTTGTGGATGCCGGCCTCATGACCTTTACTCAGGCCATCGGGGTGATACTGGGGGCCAACATCGGAACCACGATGACAGCCCAGTTGATCGCATTCAACATCACGGCCTATGCCCTCCCTGCCATCGCCCTCGGGGTCCTCATGAAGTTCTTTGTGGGCCGGGGGAAACGGGTTTACCTGGGAGAGGTACTCTTGGGTTTCGGACTGGTTTTTTACGGCCTGTCCACCATGCAGGCTGGCTTCGGCCCCTTGAAAGGTCACCCCGACTTCATTGCCCTGTTCACCCGGTTCAATGCCGACGATATGGGGAGCATCCTGTTATGTGTGGCCGTGGGAACTGCCCTGACCATGGTCCTCCAGAGTTCCAGCGCCACGGTGGGGATCACCATGGCCCTTGCCAGCCAGGGCCTGCTCAATTTCGAGGCATGTGTGGCCCTGATCCTGGGCGATAACATCGGGACCACCATCACGGCGGAATTGGCCAGCATCGGGGCCAGCCTCAATGCCCACCGGACCGCCAGGGCCCATACCCTCTTCAATGTGATCGGCGTGATCCTCGTGGTTATCTTTTTTCCGCTCTTCCTCAAACTCATCGTGTGGGTCACGCACGGCCTGATGGACATCGGCCCCCCGGACCTCCTCGTGGCTGGTCAGCATCCCAACATCGCGCGATACATCGCGAATGCCCACACCGGGTTTAACGTTGTCAACGCCATGATCTTCCTCTTGTTTCTTCCCTATCTGGTGAAGGTTGCCACCTGGCTGACCCCCCACAAAAAGGAGATCAAAGAACTGGATGAACTTCACCACATCAAATTCATCGATTCGAAATACATCGAGACTCCGGATGTGGCCATCAGCCAGGCCCGGGCCGAAATCGTCCGTATGGGGGAGGCGGTGGAACAGATGTACGACGATGTGATCTGTTGTCTCAAGGACCGCAAACTGAATGAACTGGTCAAGTGGCGGCAGAGGGAGGACGCCATTGATAACCTCCAAAGGGAGATTATCAAGTTTCTTGTCAAGGTGGTTCAGCAGCCGATCACTGAAGAAGAGTCCAAAGAGGTGGCATCTCTGATGCGGATGGCCAATAACCTGGAGAGGGCGGGCGACGGGGTAGAAAATATTGCCGAACTGATTGAAGAACTCCTGGGACAGGGGCTCCGCCTTTCTGACGGGGGGCTCCATGATTATGAGGTAATCTCGGCTGATGCGCGCAAATTCCTGGCCCTGGTGGTCAGCGCCATTCGGCGGGAAGACAGGGGGGTCATGCCCCAGGCCCAGAAGCTGGAGGATTCCATCAACCGCATGCGGGAAGAAATGAGAGGAAACTATATCATGCGGCTTCAGAGCGGCGTCTGCACCGTGGATCCGGGGCTTATCCTGGTGGATATGCTGACGGCCTTTGAAAAGATCGGCGACTTCTGCTACAACGTGGCCCAGGCCGTGGCCGGTCTAAAATAGGGGCTGGATGCCGGGTCCTGGAAATATGGAACGGTAAGGTTTGTGACACTCTATAATTCCAACCCAATCTCACTTTAGTCACCTTTTCTCAGGATACAGAACCCATGATCTCGATCCCCGGCAGTGACCGGACCGGTTGCATTCGATGCGGCGAATGCTGCCGCCGTTCAAGCCCATCCCTTCAGGTCAGCGATATCTCCCGCGTCATAGACGGCCCGATCAAACGATCCGATCTCTACACGCTGCGCGCCGGCGAGCTGGTTCGGGACAATATTCGGGGCGGATTGAAAAGAACGGAGAGGGAGATCATCAAGGTCAGAGAAAGGCAAGAAACAGGGGCGTGCATCTTCTACGATGAGTCAGGTAAGCAATGTACCATATACGAGCAACGGCCTATCCAGTGCGCGGCCATGAAATGCTGGGACGAGACCGAATTTATGCGGGTCTACAGCGAGCCCAAGGCGAACCGGTGGGACCTTATCGAGGACAGAAACCTGCTGCGACTCATGGAGGCGCATGAAGAGAAATGTGGATATAGTCGATTGGATCGGTATGTGCAGGCGATCCAGGAGAGCGGGGAAAGGGCAGTCGAGAAAATTCTCGGCATACTGAAGTTTGACCACGACATTCGAATGCTGTCCCCGGAAAAGCTGGGCATCGATCCGGACCACCTCAATCTGATCTTTGGTCGGCCCCTTACCGAGACCATCTCCATGTTCGGTCTGAAGGTGGTCCGCGATCTGAATGGATCCTTTTTGCTGACACTTTCTGACACCCTCCTCCAGCCCTGAATCCTTGGATCTCCGCTACCCCTTATGCCAACCGATGGGTCCCGCGAAGCGGCATCGAGCTTGCGAGCCCATGGTCATGCTTATCCTCGAACGGATTTTTTTGCATTTTATCCTTGCAGTGATATATCATCTATGACACATTCTAAACACAAAGGGGCGATCCCCTGAAACTTGACCTCCGACTTAATAAACCGAACAACTGCTGAGCCGCCAATGCAATCATTTTTCGAAGTAAAACGCCCGGATGAGGTCTTTCGGATCATCGAGCATCTCATCCGTCCTGCAGGCGAGGAGAAGGTCCCTCTCACAGAGGCCCTGGACCGCGTGCTGAACCGGGACCTGACAGCACCCGAAGACCTCCCGGGATTTTTCAGGTCCACCATGGACGGGTACGCCGTTAAGTCCAGGAGCACGTTCGGCGCCAGCGAAGGATTGCCGGCCCTGTTCCAGTTGACTGGCGAGGTCCTTATGGGGAAGGCCTCCGGCCTGATTGTAAAAGAGGGTCAGGCCGTCAAGATGCCCACCGGCGGCATGCTCCCGGAAGGGGCCGACAGCGTCGTCATGAAAGAATATTGCCACCGCCTCGACGATGAGACCATTGAGGTGAGCCGAACCGTGTCCCCCCTCGAAAACGTTATCGGGCCTGGAGACGACTTCAGCAAGGGTATGGTGTTTTTAAAAAAGGGGCACCGTCTGCGGCCACAGGACGTGGGCGTTATGGCAGGCTTCGGTATAACCGACGTTCCGGTGTTTCGAAGACCTCGTATTGCCGTCATCTCCACCGGAGATGAGATCGTTTCGGTGGATCAGCTCCCCCTGCCCGGGCAGGTGAGAGACATCAATCAATATACGCTGGCAGCCCTGTGCAGGAAGGGAGGGGCCGAACCGCTTCTACTGGGACTCTGTCCGGACAACTTTGACGCCCTCAAGGGAATGATTCATAGGGCACTTGCCCAGGCGGACTCTGTCTGGATATCCGGCGGCAGTTCGGTGGGGACCCGGGACCTGACCCTGAGGGTCTTTGAGTCACTCCCGGATTTCGAGCTGCTGGTCCATGGCATTTCCATCAGCCCCGGCAAACCCACCATCATAGGAAGGTCCGGGACGAAAACGGTCATCGGCCTGCCGGGACATGTGGCATCGAGCCTGGTGGTAGCCTGGGTCTTTATGACGCCCATCATTTCGAGGCTCACCGGTTACACCGGGCTCCCGAGGCAATGGGGGGCGGAGGTGGAAGCGAAACTGAGCCGGAACATCCCGTCTGCCAACGGGAGGGAAGATTATGTGCGCGTGAAATTAACAGAAACCGAGGCTGGCCTCACCGCCACGCCGATTTTTGGAAAATCAGGTCTTATTTCAACCCTGGTAGATGCAGACGGTCTGGTTCGAATCGACATGGATACCGAGGGGCTGTACCAGGGAGAGAGGGTGAAGGTGATGCTGTTTAACTATACCGAGGGAGGCCTTCGATGAAACGACAGGTCTACCTTTCCATGAAATCGCTCAACGAGGCCAGGGAGATATTCTTTGCCCGGTTCGGTCCCGGCCTGAGGACCGGTGTCGAATCGGTCGACAGCCAGGACAGTTCAGATCGTGTGACTGCGGAACCCGTCTTTGCACGGCGCTCGGCCCCAACCTATCACGCCTCGGCCATGGACGGCATTGCCGTCAGGGCGGAGGAGACCTATGGAACCACCGAACGGCTTCCAAAGACGCTTGAATTAGGGCGAAGCGCGGTCTGGGTCAACACCGGCCAGCCGCTTCCGAAGCCCTTCGATGCCGTGATCATGGTGGAGAATGTCCATCAGGTGGATGACACCCGGCTGGAAATCCGAGGCCCGGCCTATCCGTGGCAGCATGTGCGCAAGGTGGGCGAGGATATCGTCGCCACCCAGTTGCTCCTGCCGCAAAATCACCGAATTCGGCCCTATGATGTGGGAGCGCTCATCAGCGGCGGGGTATTTTCCGTAAGCGTCTGGCAGAGACCCCGAGTCGCCATTATTCCGACCGGCTCGGAACTGGTCCGCCACACGGAGCTGGAAGCGGGGGCCCTTCTGAAACAGGGCCGGATTATGGAATACAATTCGCTGGTCCTTGCAGCCCTCGTCCGCGAGTGCAAGGGGATACCCATTCTTTATGACATCGTACCGGATGTTGCGGAAGAGATTCGGGCCGCCCTTACGCGGGCCGTCGATTCCGAGGCGGATGTGGTGGTCATCAATGCGGGGTCCTCGGCAGGGAGCAGAGATTATACCGTCCATATGGTGGGCGAGATAGGAGAAATCCTGGTCCACGGAGTTGCCATGATGCCCGGAAAGCCCACGATACTGGCCGCGGTAAAGGGGAAACCCGTCGTGGGGAATCCCGGGTATGCCGTTTCATCCGCGCTCTCCTTTGATCAGTTTGTCAGGCCCCTCCTCTACAACCTGCAAGGCTATCCCCCACCGAAAACGGAGACCGTCCGGGTCCAGCCGACCCGGGACCTCCCCTCCAAACTCGGAATAGAGGAATTTCTTCGCGTCAATATCGGAAAGGTGGGCCACCGCTACGTGGCCACCCCGCTCCCTCGGGCCGCAGGGTCGATCACCACTCTGACACGGGCGGAAGGGATCCTTCGCATTCCGCAGCTTTCAGAGGGGATCACCCAGGATCAGGAGGTCGAGGCGGAACTCTTGGTCCCTGAGGAAGAGCTGAAACAGACCATTGTCGTCATCGGCAGCCACGACATCGCCATCGACATTCTGGGGGACGAGGTTCGAAGGGGAGGGTGCAATATTCGAATTTCATCGGGCAATGTGGGCAGCCTGGGGGGATTGTTGGCCCTTCGAAAAGGGACCTGTCACATGGCAGGCTCCCATCTCCTGGACACGGAAAGCGGCGAGTACAATATTTCCTACATTCGGCGATACATAAAAGGGATGAAGATCGCCGTGTTTCATCTGACCCTGAGAGATCAGGGGCTGATCGTTGCCAGGGGAAATCCAAAGGGGATTCAGGGGATTCAGGACCTGACCCGAGCCGACATCGTCTTTGTGAATCGCCAGGGAGGGTCGGGGACGCGCGTTCTTCTGGATTATCACCTGAAACAGGGAGAGATCGCTTCAACTGCCATTCGGGGATACGAGCATGAGGAGTTTACCCATATGGCCGTGGCCGTGGACGTCCTGAGCGGAGCCGCTGACTGCGCAATGGGTATCTATGCAGCGGCCCGGGCCCTGGAACTGGACTTTGTTCCCATTGCAAGGGAGCAATATGATCTTCTGATCCCGAGTCGTCTCCTGGACCAGCCAACCATCCAGACGGTTTTGGACACGGTGCGTTCCGCTCATTTTCGAGAACGGATCCTGGCGTTGGGCGGATATGATCCCTCCAAGAGCGGGGAGCTTTTTGCAGAGGTGGAGGAAAATTGAGATGTCGAAGCTCAAACTCAAATCAAGACAGTGGATTGTCGATGACCAGGACCGCATCATCATGGGGGAGGGTAGGAAGGAGATTCTGGAGACCATTGAAAGGACCGGCTCCATCAACCAGACTGCCAAGATCATGAAGATGTCGTACAAGGGGGTCTGGAGCAAAATCAAGGTCACTGAAGAATATCTGAATATGAGCATTGTCCACGCAGACAGGAAGATGGGGAGTCGGCTCACCAAGGAAGGGAAGGAGCTTCTGGAAAAATATCGTCTACTGAAAGAATCCTGTCTCACGGAAGACAACAGGTGCTTTAAAGAGATTTTCGGCGGCGACTGGCCAGTCGATGGGGGAAAAAAAGAATGAAGTCGCAGACAGAAACGCCCATCGTCTCGATTGTGGGCTTTTCGGGATCCGGAAAGACGACCCTTCTGGAAAAACTGATCCGCGAACTGGCGACCCGGGGCTACCGGGTCGGGACTGTGAAGCATGATGTCCACGGGTTCGAGATGGATAAACCGGGCAAGGATAGCTGGCGGCACAAACAGGCGGGGGCCGTTGCCACCATCATCTCATCCCCCCGTCAAATGGGGATGGTCATGGATGTGGATCACGACCTCCACCCGGACGAGCTGAAACGCTTCTTCCCGAATGTGGACATTGTCTTCACCGAAGGATATAAGGAGGGGGACAAGCCGAAGGTGGAGATCTTTCGGGCCGGTCTTCGCGACGAACCCCTTTGCAAAGACGACACCCATCTGATTGCACTCGTCACCGACACGACGGTGGAACTCGGGGTGCCGCGCTTTTCGCTGGATGACGTCAAAGGCCTGGCGGATTTTCTAATAGGCCGCTTTTGCATCGCCCTCGAAAAAGCCCTTCCCGATTCATAGGAAAGCCGTTTCCCCATCGCCTTCGGTAAACGTCCCTGCATATTTTACTTGAAACTTGGCAGCAGTCGCTATAAAAGGAGACCGATTCCTGTCTTAATCGACCTATATTCATTTTTTAGTGAGGAGATTTCATGCTGCACACCCCTTTTATTACGCTGATTCCTGCCGGCATTTCGCTGGAAAGCGGCTTCAGTCAGGATATTGTTCAGATGATTGTCAACGCAGGTCCCATGGTCAAGTTTATCCTCCTCCTCCTCTTCCTGTTTTCGGTGATTTCGTGGGCCATTATCTTCACGAAATACAGGCTTTTGAGGCGGGCCAAATCTCAAACCAGCGCTTTCCTGGAGCTTTTTTGGGATAGCAGGGACCTCAAGAAGGCATATATGGAAAGCGAGGCCCTCGGTGACAGCCCGGTAGCGTGTCTCTTCAGGGCCGGGTACGCGGAATTCAGCCGATTCAGCAAGCTTCAGGCATCCGCGGATGCTGGTTATGCCCAGGCCGATCGACTGAAGGGGGGGGCTCCTGGCGGGAATGGCTCATTGCGAAGCGGGCAGGCCTTGATGGACAATCTGGAGCGGTCGCTCAGAAAGGCATCTATCGATCAGAACAACAGACTGGAACGGTCCCTAAGCTTTTTGGCCACAACCGGGAATACCACCCCGTTTATCGGTCTCTTCGGCACCGTATGGGGGATCATGGAGTCATTTCGAGGGATAGGCCTTAAGGGATCTGCCAACCTGGCGGTGGTGGCACCCGGTATATCCGAGGCGCTGATTGCCACGGCAGCCGGCCTGGCTGCGGCCATTCCTGCGGTCGTTGCCTTCAATTATTTGAGCCAGAGGGTCTCCGTGCTTCAGGCGGAAATGGACATCTTTGCCACCGATTTCTTAAGCATGGTGGGGAGACAGTCTATCCGTCAGGGTTCCTCAGGAAGAACAATGGGTTGATATGAATACAGGTTTTGGAAAAAATAACAAGAGATTCATGTCGGATATCAACGTCACCCCTTTGGTGGACGTCATGCTGGTCCTCCTCATCATCTTCATGGTGGCCACCCCCATGATGATTCAGGGGGTGGACGTCAACCTGCCCAAAACGACCGCCAAAAACATCAAGAGCCAGGATGAACCGTTGATACTGACCGTAGACAAAAAGGGCGAGGTTTTCATAGAAAACCATGCGATCCCTCTGGACACTCTGGAAGTGAAAATTCAAAAGATTTTTCAGAACCGAAGGGAAAAGGAGGTCTTGCTACGGGCGGATAAAGATGTGTCCTACGGCCTGGTCATCGATGTGATCGCAAGGGTCAAAAAGGCCGGGATCGACAAGTTGGGAATGGTAACAGCACCCCTGGACTGATTCAGATGAAAGGCTTGCATGGCAAAAGAAGGATTGAAGACCGGGACAAGCGGACATGGACCAGAGGCGTAATTTCATCCCTCCTGTTCCACGTCCTCCTCTTCTCTCTGGTTCTCTTTGTGCCGGAGTCCATGCCCACTCGAAAGATGGGCGGCGGGCCTGCGGTCTACGAGGTCAATCTGGTGGAGATGCCAAGCGGAGGCCGATCTGTCAGGCCTGCTGCCTCTGAAGAAAAGACAGGGAAAGAGGTCAAGGAGGTCAGCACCCCCAAGGCCGTCCCTGCGGCCCGCCGAATTGCCCCGCCAGTGGCCAAGGAAGAAAAGCCGGTCGTCATCAGCAAACGGGAGGTGGAGCGCAAAAAGGAAGAGAAGAAGGAGACCAAGAAGCCTCCCCAGCCCGAGGTTTCCCCATCCAAACTGATCGACGGGGCCATTTCAAAAATCGAAAAAAAGGTCAAGACCGACAAGCCGGATCACCTTTCCCAGGCCCTTTCAAAGGTCGAAAGCAAGGTGAAGGCGGAAAAGGGGGACCACCTTGCCAAGGCACTTTCTCAGATCGAGAGCCGGGCCCAGGGCCAGGGCCAGGGCGAAGGTCAAGGGGGCTATGGCGAAGGCGGCACAGAACGCGGCATCACCATGCGGATGTATGAGCTGGCAGTGCAGGAGCAGATCAAAAGCAACTGGTCCTATCCCGTGGACTTTCTGGACCCCAAAAAGTTGAAGGACCTGGAGGCGATCGTTGTGGTCAAGGTGAGGGAAGATGGGACCATTGTTAAATCGTGGTTCACGCAACGCTCATCCAGTTCCATCTTTGACGGGTCGGTCATCAAGGCGGTTGAACGCTCAGATCCCCTTCCCCCCTTTCCAGAGGGGTACAAAAAAAGCACGGATGAGATAGAAATCAAGTTCGATCTGAGTGAGATGGAGGAGTGATAAGGGGGAAATTTGAGGGATTCAGGGATGTTGGAATTCAGGAATTGAGGGATTGGGAAATTGAGGGATTGCGGCCGCCGTAGGCAGGTAAGGTTAGAACGCTGTCGCGAACTCACGATAGATAAACTTCAAGATTCACGGACCCGGTGAAGATGTATATGCTAACATTTATCCTAAGGACCATTGAACCATGCATTTAAATTTTTTGCATCGCCCAGGCATGCGGCCTGGCAGTTTGACACTTCTGAATATGGGGGTCATCTGTCTGATCCTCTTTCTCTTTCCAGCCGTCGCCCTGTGCCGGATTTATATCGATGTAAATGCCCCCTCCATTCCGAAGTTCAATATCGCTATTCCGGATTTCACCCAGGCGGTGAGCGCAAAGGACCGTTCCGATCTCTCCACTGAACTCCCCGGCATCATATCCAGCGATCTGGAATTCAGCGGCTATTTCAACCCGATGGACAAGGCGGCCTTTTTGGAGAACAAGGGGGCGGGTTTTAATACGACCATCCAGTTCAAAGACTGGTCGGTTATCGGTGCGGAACTCCTTCTGAAGGGACAATACACCTGCATCGGTAATCAACTGGAGGTGGAAGTCAGGTTGTTCGACGTATTCTGGGGACGTCAGATTTTGGGCAAACGGGCGCTGGGGGACGTCGAGCGGCGCAGGCATCTGATGCACAGACTTTCAAACGAGATTATCCTGCAACTGACCGGCCATGAAGGAATTTTTCTGACCAAACTCGCCTTTGTGGGCAATTCAACCGGAAAGAGGGAGATCTATACCTCGGATTACGACGGTCACAATGTGAGGCAGGTAACCAATGACAAGAGCATCGCCCTCCTTCCTCGGTGGTCGCCCGACGGAAAGCATCTCGCATACGGGTCCTACAAACAGGGCGGACCCATGCTCTATCTGAAAGATATGAGTTCCGGGGCTGTCAGGCGGCTGTCCGGACAATCGGGTCTCAATATCGGGGCAAGCTGGGCCCCCAGCGGCAGGGAAATCGCCTTGACCATGAGCCACAAAGGAAATCCAGATATTTTCACCATCAATCTTCAGGGAAAAATTCTGCAACAGCTTGTCCAAAACTACGGTATCGACGTCTCTCCCGCCTTTTCTCCGCAGGGCGACAAGATAGCGTTCGTATCCAACCGTTCAGGATCGCCTCAGATATACATCCTGAATCTGAATACCAGGACAGAGGAGCGGCTGACCTATGAAGGACGATACAACACCTCGCCGGCCTGGTCGTCCCGCGACAAGATCGCCTATGTTTCCATGTCAAGCGGGAGGTTCGAGATCTGCACCATAGACGCGGCCGGCGGCGGCTCCAGAAAGCTCACGAACGGCACAGGAAATAATGAGGAGCCTTGCTGGTCGCCGGATGGAAGATATATTATGTTCACCTCTGACAGAGAGGGTTCTTATCATCTCTACATCATGAATGCCAATGGCCAGAATCAGCGGAGGGTCACCTCCATAAAAGGGGATCAGACCGCGCCGTCCTGGGCCCCGGAATGATTCCTCCCTTTCGAGAATGGTGCCGTCACGAACGCAACTACGAGACAGGCAGGATCGCTGTGACAGGCCTCCATCCCCCTAATGCACTAAAAATAAGGAAAAATATCTGTTTTGGATCTTGAAATTTCCAAATGGAAATGTTATAAAGTAAATGAAAATTGGTTTCCTGTTCCCGTTATAGGGAACAACCATCGAGGGGACTAGGCATGGGCTGTTATGTCAACGGTTGAAGACGATCGCCCGTGTTCGTTGATGCGGATGGGGGCTTGAAGACAGTATGGGATGTAACAATGTATTTTGAATTAATTAAACTAACTTAGGAGGAAAAGGGGTATGGAAAAGAGACTGATGAGGGGCTTGGTTGTCATGGGGTTCGTTGGCGCGTTGCTGTTTTTCGTCACGTCCTGCGCGCAAAAGCAGGTCGACGTTTCAGAAGGGATCAATCCCGCTGAAGCCAAAGAGCAGGTAATGGAAAGTCAGGCGCCCAAGGAACAACTGGTTGACGAAAAGGGACTTTCACCCGAGATGGTGAAAAAAATCACCGAGTTTCAAAACGAAAAGATCTATTTTGATTTTGACAAGGCTAACCTGAAGCCGGAATCTCAGACGATTCTGAAGAAAAAGGCCGCGTTCCTTCGGGATAACCCTTCTTATGATGTTCTGATCGAAGGCAATTGCGACAACCGGGGCACCGAAGAATACAACCTGGCTTTGGGTGAGAGACGGGCTGCGTCCGCAAGAGACTTTCTCCTGGCCCTGGGTATAGCGAGCTCCCGGATCAAGATGATCAGCTATGGGGAATTGAGACCGGCAGACCCCCGCAACAACGAGGCTGCATGGGCAGCGAATAGAAGAGACGAGTTCAAGTTGTATAAATAATGGTTGAGTTGGTCTGTTTCACTGCGGGCCTTCACAACAACAAATAGAGCCAACCTTGTTATCAACCTCGTTTTACGGGTTGCGCGTGAGTCGGCGTTGGCCACACAGGCAGTTTCCGGGAACCCCTGTCGAGGGATATCATTCGGTGCACCCGAGAGTCGGTTTCCGCTGAACGGCCTGACGATGTTGAATAATAGGGTTGGCTCCACACATTTCTGGAGCGTTGGCGATGCGAACAATCCCTCTCTCGAAACGATCTGTCTTCGGACAACTGTCTGTGGCTATTTGTTTACTGTCGTTGGTTTCTTCCTGCGTGACCGATAGAGATTTTATATATCTCAACGATCAACTGGTTGCCCTCAACAAGCGGGTCGAAGGCCTGTCCCAGGAGGTCGTGTCGGTTCGTGAACAGCAGGCAAAGGGAGACGTTGAACTCCAAAAAATCCGGGAGGATATGCAGGTCATCTCAGGCCGTATGGATGAGAATAACCGGCTTGTAAGCCGTGCCGTAGAAAAGGACACCAAGAAGCAGAACGGCATGAGTGTTGGCATTCAAGGCCTTGAGGAGCGCATCTCCAAGCTGGATACAGATGTAAGACGGATCCATACATACCTCAATCTCGAACAGACGGTTGCTGCCCCGGCCCAGGAGACTGAAAGGAAACCTTCCACAGGGTCTGAGGCCGAGCCTAAGGTTCCGGCTGTCAAACAAGCTGCCCCGGTTATCAAAGAAGCCGCCCAGGCGGTTGAGAGTCCTGAAGATCTTTCAGAGCAAGGGATGTACGACATGAACCTCGCCCTTTACCGGGAGGAAAAATATGAGGAGGCAATTGCCGGGTTCAAGAAATTTGTTGAGAAATATTCCAAATCGGAACTGGCTGACAACGCCCAGTTCTGGGTAGGCGAATCCCATATGGCCTTGAAGCAGTACGAGCAGGCCATTCTGGCCTTTCAGGGGGTAATCAAAAAATATCCGAAAGGCAATAAGGTGCCAAATGCTCTTTTAAGGCAGGCGTTGGCATTTTACGAAATAAAAGATACGACCAGTTCAAAACTCCTCCTCAAAAAATTGATCAAAGAATATCCCAAATCGAACGAAGCGACGATCGCGCAGGAAAAACTCAAGACCATAAAATAGCCCGTATCAGGGTCATTCGCCCGGCACCTGTAAGATAACGTTGTTAAAAGCCTTCATGATATCGGTTCGGCTGATGACGCCGAGCAGCTCATCGGGCTGATCCCGGTCCACCACTGGAAGCATGGCAAAGCCGCCGGCGGCTATTTTGGCAAGCGCCGAGGACAGAGAGTCCTGCTCTGTTACGCTGACGACACGCCGGTTGGCGATATCGCCTGCGGTCAGCGTGTCGTCGCCCCGCTTGAATGCCGATTTCCAGTCCGAGAGAGAAAGAATCCCCTCAAGCCTTCCGGATGCGTTCACCACCGGAAAACTGTTGAATCCCCTATCATAGACCAGGTCTTTGAGGTCGTTGAGCCTCATATCCACACGGATGGCCATGGGCGATGGGTTCATGGCATCTTTTACCGTGATGTTCCGCAACCGGCTAACCTCTCGATCGGGAAACGTTCCAGCCGTCTCGTGACCGGCCTTGATCTCCTGGACCCTCTGATTGTAATAGTGAATCATCTCCCGTCTATCCAGCATCCCGATAAGGACCGAATGGTCGTCGTCCTTAACGACCGGGACCCGATGGAGATTTCGAATGGTGCACTTTTGGAAGACCTCATTGAGGTCTTCGGACGGGGTCGTGTAGATAATATTTGAATTGGCCACGTCCTTCATTCGTACCAATTCGCCGATCTCATTGTCAAAGATGACCCCCCGAATATCATTGATCGAGAAGATCCCTGTCATCCTGTTGTCCCTGTCGACCACCGGAAAGTACTGCTGATCGCTCGAGCTGAATACCTTGCGAAAATCATTCAGGGTCATGTCCTCCGGGATCAGTTGAACCTTTCGAAGCTGACCGGTCAACTCCCTGACCCGAATGGCGGCCAGGATATCCACAAAGAAATCTCCCTTGTGGGCATTGGAATCGATCTTTGAAGGGACCTGCTTCTGGAAGATGGTCCACCTGCGGGAGAGCATGTAACACAGCGAACAGACGAGGAGACCGGGGAGGAGGAGGTGATAGGAATTGGTCATTTCGCTCACGATAATGATGCTGGAGATGGGCGTATTGGAAACGCCAGCGAAAAACCCGGCCATGCCGACCACCACGAAGGCCCCAGGATGGGTAACGATGGCCGGCGTGAGCTGGTGGAATATCCTCCCCACCACACCGCCCAATGCCCCTCCGATCACAACGGAAGGGCCGAAGACCCCCCCGCTTCCCCCGGAACCGATCGAAAAGGAGGTGGTCAATATCTTTCCAAGGCCGAGGACCAGCAGAAACTGGGTGGAGAGCTGGTTATCAAGAGCAAGCTGGGCAAACCCATATCCGAAGGACAGGGTTTGAGGGAAGAAGAAGCCTACGGCCCCGGTCAGCAGGCCCCCGATGGCAGGCTTGATATGGTTGGGGATTCTATTTATGGAGTGGAAAACATGCTTTACGCCATAAAAGGCCCTGACATAAAGGAACCCGGCCCCGGCCAATACAAAGGCCAGTACGGTGTAAGGTCCCAGTTCCAACGGATTGCGAAAGAGGTAATCATGTGTGTCAAACAGAGATCCCCAACCGAAAAAGAGGCAGAAGACACAGTATGCCACCACTGACGAAATACCGGCAGGTATGATCACCTCCGATTCGAACTCGGGGTCGCGGTACAATACCTCGGCCGCAAAGAGCGCCCCTGCCAGCGGGGCCCTGAAGATGCTTCCCACGCCCGCTCCCATGCCTGCCGCCATCATGATTCGGCGCTGGCGGTTGGATAGTCTCAAGCGGGTGGCCAGAAATGAGCCAAACCCGGCGCCAATCTGGGCAATCGGACCTTCACGGCCCCCCGACCCCCCGGAGGTCATGGTAATGGCCGACGCGATGGTTTTTAGGATGGGGATCCTGCCTCGAATAAATCCCCCCTTGTTGTGGTACGCATCGATCGCGGCGTCTGTTCCGTGTCCTTCCGCCTCGGGTGCGAAGGTATAGACGAGCCATCCGCTGAGGATGCCCCCGAGGGCCGGAAGGAACAGGAGCACCCATCGATTGAAAGAGGTCGCGGTGGATCCAAAGAGGTGGGGTTCCCCCGCCGGGGCTGGGGCTCGATATCCGGCCAATTGATCCATTAAAAAATGGGAACCCATCTGACACAAGAGATAAAACACCACCGATCCCAGACCCGCAACAAGACCGATCAGGACGAAATAAAATGCCCACTTCCCGGCCATGGAAAGCGAGGCCGATCCGGCTTTCAATGTCTTTATCTCAGGCCACAGCCTGGCGCGTATTTGGTTGGCCATTTCGAAATGAAAAACCCGCTGAGTCTGAAGTCCGAAGTCCGAAGTCCAAAGTCCAAAGTCCAAGGTCAGCAATCACGACGGTGTCGTATCCATCTGAGTGCAATAGTAAAGATGGTTATAATAATCCTGCGGCATATCGTCAAGCACCGATCCTTTCAACTTCAGTGAGTTACGATGTCACAAAAAAACCAGCATCCGGTATCCACTCACGGCATGCATCTCCTGCAGGGGGAATACCCCTCCCAGAAGGCGTCAAAACGGGACCGGAAATGCACACGATTCTTTTTGGAAGTCCTTCTTCCGAACGGACAGTCCGTTCGGTGAAACCGGTAGGAGTTGCTGTTTCCGATTCGGACCCCTCCGGCCTTCGACAATGACCTCCAGATGCCAACTCCTTCAGTCATTGCCTCCCTCTGGCAGCCCACCAGCATGTCTCTGTATTTGAGGTTGGGGCGAATCGACATGACCTGAGCGAGTCCCCTGCGGACCAGAATTGCATTGACCATCTCTCCGTTGGGCAGAAAGAGATAGGCCAGGCGTCTGCCGTGAGAATCGACCTTTTCCTGATCGTATTCCAGCGTGACCCGCTTCCCCTCGACCAATTTCCGATTGACATCCCGCGCCTCTTCGGCCATAACGTCACTCCTCCCTCCCTCGTGGTCGACCTCGGGCGTGTCGATACCGAGATAGCGCATCCTCGTGCCGTTTTCCAGCAGGACGGTGTCGCCGTCATAAACGCGCACCACCTTGTGATTGGCAGAAGCGGTCGATGAGGAAAAAATAGCGGCCAGGACGACCAACAAAATCGGCATGGCGAATTTCCAGTATGCGCGTGTGACGTTCATTTTTTGTAATTGAGCCTTTAATGGACACTCGGGGGTCCTGGGCAGTTACAATTCCTCATAATCGAGCTTTAAAAATTGAAATATGACTATAATATATAAACTTAATATCTTTTTGCTTACTATTCATTATTAACAGGTTTTTTCATTGACTTAAGACTTTTCTGGTATTAAGATTAATACTCAAAGATTCTTACAACCATGCATGGACATGAGGAAATCGGGTCGATAAATTTAGAATAAAGAGGAGCGTGTTATGCCAAAAATCATGACGACCAAAGAAATCGCAAAGTATCTGAAATTGCATGAAATTACTATTTGCAAGTATGCAGCCGAAGGAAAAATTCCGGCTATTCGAATCGGCAGAGTCTGGCGATTCGACAAGGATGCCATTGACAGATGGATCGGCGGCGAACCTAAGAGCTGAGGGGGTTGTCTTTCTATCCCTGAACCCCCCGCTCCCTAAGTCCGGCGTTTCGGTTCCTTCGGGTCATGCATAAAGGAGATAGGGTCTCCTCCACTGGACATAGGACCTGAGTTCCCGCTGCCATCCTTCCCGTATAAGAGGGAGCGATTCCCCGGCCTCAAGGCCGCGCCGAAGGGAGAGACTCCCCGTGATGAGATCAATGGGCATTTTTTTGAATTCATATTCATAGGGAGGCTCCTTCCACTCGAATTCCCGAGGGTGGATCTCCAGAATGGCCTTTAACAGGGAGAGAGACGTATAGTAGGGCTGATAGGCATGAGGGTTCAGGACATGTATCATAAATCCACGACAGAGGCTCCCTGCCCATTTGTGGAAGGTCGGGCGGAACAAATATTCCTGAAGGGAGCAGCCCGCAAGGGCATTCGCGGATAGCCTCTGCCGGATCGCCGTTGTGTCTAAATAGGGGGCGCCGAAGATCTCAAAGGGACGGCAGGTCCCCCTTCCTTCGGAAAGGTGAGTCCCTTCCCAGATCACTTGCCCGGGGTAAACGATTGCCGTATCTGGGAACGGCATATTGGGAGACGGCATCACCCATCGGAGCCCGGTATCGTTCCACAACATCTGCCGACGCCATCCCTCCATCGGTATGACCGTCAGATCGCAATCCAGCGCGAACTCATGATTGAAGACGCGGGCCAGCTCTCCCATGGTCAGGCCGTGGCGCATGGGGATGCGATAAGGTCCGACAAATGAATAGAGTTCCGGCTCAAGGAGGTTCCCCTCCACCACATCTCCCCCCAAAGGGTTGGGGCGGTCCAGGACAACGACCCGCTTTCCATATCTTGCCGCCGCCTTCATGCAGTTGAGGAGGGTGGAAGCAAATGTGTAGATCCTCGCTCCCACATCCTGAAGGTCAATGATCAAGGTATCCAGCAGGTCAAACATGGCTGACGTAGGGTCCCTGGATTCGGCATAGAGGCTGAAGACAGGGATTCTGAGCGTCTCCTCCCGGGAGTGGGGGGTTTCCACCATATTGTCCTGGTCTTCGCCGCCATAGCCGTGTTGGGGTCCGAAAAGGGCCTTGAGCTGCCCGGGAAAGAGATGCGAGATAACTTCCCGTGTACTGGTGAGGCGGCTGTCCACAGAGGCCTGATTGGCAAGGAGGCCTAGCCGTTCACTCTTCAGCGGTCTCCACTGTTCTGCGGCCACTCGGTCGATCCCGGTAAGGACAGACTTCATTTTTAAGAGCTCCTCCATTATGATGAGTTCCCTGAACGCATCGACCTGTTGAAGCGTTTGGTTGCTTGACAAATAGGTTACGGGTATCATCTCACGCATCTTAGGGCAAGCATGATCCCTTTTCAAGACTATTTGGATGTATTCTGGACTACCGGGCAGAAAGAGGTACGACTGAAGAGGCCCGCCCCATTCGGCAGGGGCCCCGGCAATCTACAATCCAAAACCCAGCATCCAGGGTCGAACAACATTCAGGCGGCTTTTCTCCTTTTTCTCCTGTGTGCCTTCCTCCTTTCTGTGGAAGTGGTGTGCGCGGAGCAGGTCTATCTCCTGGAAGGAAATGGCATGCGTGTCCTGTTTGAGGCCCCTCATGAACCGGTTGCAAGGGAACTGGTCGACAGTTACCCCGAGTTGCGGGAGGAGTTGAAGCGAATTTTCAAATGGGATCTGACCCTGGTCCCTTCCGTGCGCCTCATAAGGGACAGCGCGCAGTTCCAGCGATGGGTCGACAGCCCTCTCACCGTTGCCTTTGCAGTCCCTCAAGAGGATCTCGTGGTGATCGACTATTCCAGGATGAAGGCCCATCCCTTCAGTTTGAGAAATACCTTCAAGCACGAACTCTCCCACCTTCTGCTTCATCAGCATATAAAAAGCGACCTCCTCCCCCGGTGGCTCGACGAGGGAGTTGCCCAGTGGGCCAGCGATGGTGCAGGCGATATCGTGCTGGATCAGAAACGGTCCCTGCTGAATCGGGCCGCCCTGACGGGGCGCTTTATTCCCCTCGGCATGCTCATCGAAGGGTTTCCCCGCAAGGACCACGACCTGGTGCTGGCATACGAGGAGAGCAAGAGCTTTATCGAGCACCTTGTTGGAATCTTCGGGACCGACGGGGTGCTGAAGGTTTTGAATGAAATGAAGCAGGGAAGTGACGTGGAAGGTGCTTTTCGAAAAACATATGCCGTATCTCTGAACGACCTGGAAAAAGAATGGGTGCATTCCCTCAGAAATAGGATGACCTGGATTACCTATCTGAGTTATCATCTTTATGATATCCTGTTTACCCTTGCGGCCCTGGCCTCCATCTACGGATTTATACGGGTGATGGCGGCCAAAAGGCGTCGCATGAAGGAGGAGCTTGAAATTGAGGAATTGAGGAATTGAAAAATTGAGGAATTGCGAATGGGGAGTTGGTAGGTTTACTATCATTCCCTGAATTCCTAAATCCCTAAATTAGGAACCTCGTACGAAAGGAGTCACCGACCATGGAATTTCCGTACCTGTTTTCACCCATAACGATCAATGGCATGGAACTGAAAAACCGAATTGTCATGACCGCCATGCACCTGGGATACACCCCGGAAGGCACGGTCACCGATACGCTGATCGATTTTTACACCGCGAGGGCGCGCGGGGGCGTGGGCTTCATCGTTGTCGGTGGGTGCCCTATCGATGAGACTGGCGGCATGCCCGGCATGATTGGCATCTCTGACGACCGGTTCATTCCGGGGCTCGAGCGATTGACCCGCGCGGTCAAGGAGGGTGGCGCCAGGATTGCGGCCCAGCTCTATCAGGCGGGGCGGTATACCCATTCGGCCATGATCGGCGGGCGAAAGCCATTTTCAGCCTCGGCCGTTCGATCTCGACTGACCGGCGAGACACCGAGGGCATTGACCTCGGAAGAGATTCCCCAGGTGCAGGACTCCTTTGCCCAGGCCGCCCGCCGGGCTAAGACAGCGGGGTTTGATGCGGTGGAAATACTGGGTAGTGCCGGATATCTCATCAGTCAGTTCCTGTCGCCGGTGACCAACCAACGGGAGGATGACTATGGCGGTTCCTTCGAGAACAGGATGCGGTTCGGACTTGAGATCGTTTCGAAGGTGCGTCAAGCCGTGGGTCCCGACTACCCTGTTTTACTGAGGGTCGCAGGGAATGAGTTTATGGAAGGGGGCAACACCAACCCTGAAGCCGCTATCTTCGCCGCAGAGGCCGAGAAGGCAGGGATCGATCTTCTGGACGTTACGGGCGGATGGCACGAGACGCGAGTCCCCCAGTTGACCATGTGCGTGCCCCGACAGGGATATGTCTATCTGGCCCAGGGGATCAAATCAGCGGTGTCGGTCCCGGTTCTCGCGAGCAACCGGATCAACGACCCTGCCGATGCCGAAGAAATCCTTCGCAACGGATCGGCCGATCTGGTAACCATGGCCAGGGGCCTGATCGCTGACCCGGACCTCCCCGAAAAGGCCCGAAAGGGGGAATCCCATCTCATCTATCACTGCGTGGCCTGCAATCAGGGATGTTTTGACAGTGTGTTTCAGGGCCGGCCGGTGACCTGTCTGGTCAATCCGAAGGCGGGGAGGGAAGCGGCGTTTCATCTGGAGGCCGCCCCGAACCCCAAAAAGGTCCTGGTCATCGGCGGGGGGCCCGCCGGCATGATGGCGGCCCGTACGGCAGTAGAAAGGGGCCATCGGGTGACGCTGGTCGAAAAAGAGGACCGTCTCGGAGGTCAACTCCTCCTGAATCGAAGGATCCCTGGCAGGTGGGAAATGGAAACCGCGGCCCGAGACCTGATCGCCAACCTGAATGCGCTCCATCTGGAAATTATTTTTGGCAGGGCGGCGGGCCTTGACTTCATACGCGAAATGCGTCCGGATGCAGTGGTGGTCGCCTCCGGGGCCAGACCGGTTCAACCGGACATCCCCGGAATAGATGCCCCGCACGTGGTTCAGGCATGGGACCTTCTGGATGGGCGTGCAGGGACAGGCAAACGGGTGGCGGTTCTGGGGGGGAATGCGGTGGGACTGGAAACGGCCCTTTATCTGGCCAATCTGGGCACGCTGTCGCCTGAAGCCCTCCACTTTCTAATGACCAACCAGGCGGAATCAGTCGAGACCCTGACTGGGCTATTGAACAAGGGGATCAAGGAGGTGACGGTCGTTGAAATGACCAAAAAGGCCGGAAACGATATCGGGCTCACGACCCGATGGACCATTCTGGGAGAATTGGGGCGTCTCGGGGTAAAGATCCTGACCAGCACAAAGGCCGTGGGGATCACGCCGAAAGGTCTTGAAGTAGAGCAAACAGATGGTCCGGGCTTCCTGCCGGCCGATTCCATCGTCATCGCAGCCGGATCGAGACCTGAAAACGCCCTTGTGGAAGGGATCAGGGCAAACGTCTCCGAGGTCCATGTCATTGGAGATGCCAAGAGTCCCAGAAATGCCCTCGAGGCCATCAAGGAAGGATTCGAGGCAGGGATGAGGCTTTGATTTCGGTTGTGTCAGCCCACAGGTTCGAATGGTTACAGGTTGAGGGACCTGAAGATTCAAGCAGCCCTGCGGACCATGATGTGCCGTTAGTGTTCAAAGAGACGGTCTGATTGAGGCGTGACGCATGAATCCACAGACTGAAACAGAGATCGGCTCCCTTCCCCTTTCTTCCCATCTGAAGAATTTCAAGCCCCTGTGGGTCTACTTTGTTCAGAACCGATGGATTCTTGTGGCGGGGCTCCTGAGCCTTCTTCTGGTTGATTTCCTTCAACTCGTCATTCCCCTGGTCATCAAGCAGGCCATCGACCTTCTGGTGACCCAGACAGACGCTGCCGAATCGCTTCTCATCAGACAAGCCGGCATCATCCTCGTCATGGCCCTCGCCATCGCCCTGTTTCGGTATGTTTGGAGACGCCTTATATTCGGCCATTCAAGGGTGGTGGAGCAGGGACTCAGGAACCGGATGTATGCACATCTTCAGACCCTGTCCCTCTCCTTTTTTCAAAAGACCCCGACCGGAGACATCATGGCCCGGGCCATCAACGATATCAATGCCGTTCGAATGGCCAGCGGCATGGGGCTGGTGGCCCTCATTGACGGAGCGGTCCTGGGCCTGGCCGCCATCGGGTTCATGATCTCCATCGATCTTCGTCTGACCCTCATCGCGCTGATCCCGGCCCCCTTCATTGTCGGTCTCACCCGCATGTTGACCCATCGAATGTCGCGAGGGTTCGAGACGGTCCAGAAGACCTTTTCCGACCTGACCGAACGCGTCCGTGAGGCCTTTGCAGGCATCCGCGTTGTGAAGGCCCATCACCGCGAGGCATGGGAATATAGTCGAATAAAGGATCAGGGGGAGCGCTATGTGGCTGAAAATATGAGCCTGGCCAGAACCCTTGCCATTTTCTTCCCTCTCATGACCATTTTTACCAATGCGGGCCTCGTGGTGGTTATTCTGCTCGGGGGGCGCTATGCCATTTTAGGCCAGATCACAGCCGGTGATTTTGTCGCCTTTATCAGCTACCTCAACCTCCTGACCTGGCCCATGATGGCCATGGGCTGGGTCACCAATCTGGTTCAGCGGGGTTCTGCCTCCATGCGGCGCATCAACCGCATCCTTGACGAGGCGCCGGATATTCGGGACTCAAAACCGCTGCACGAGGTCTCCGATCGGGAAGGTCCTTTGGAGAGAGGCGAAGGGCCGATCTCGGGGGCGATCGAGATAAGGGGCCTCAGCCTGAAATACCCTCAGCAGGAACGTTATGCCCTCAGGGACATTCGTCTTAAAATCGAGGCATCCGAGAACGTGGCTGTTGTGGGACGGGTGGGATCGGGCAAGACCACCCTCCTCCAGGTCATTCCCCGTCTCTTAAATGTTCCGAACAACACGGTTTTTGTGGGCGGCCGCGATATCTGCACGGTTGCCCTTGCGTCCCTCAGAAAATGGATCGGGTTTGTACCCCAGGAAGTGTTCATCTTTTCCGATACCATCCGCAACAATGTGGCGTTCGGGAGAGAAGGGATCTCCGACCAGGAGGTGGACGCGGCCCTGCATGCGGCCGGTATCCTTGAAGAAGTCCAGGCCTTTGAAAACGGCCGGGACACTGTCCTGGGCGAGCGGGGAATCACCCTTTCAGGAGGGCAGCGCCAGCGTCTGACCATCGCAAGGGCCATTGTCCGGTCTTATCCGATTTTGATCCTGGATGATGCCCTCTCCATGGTGGACACCCGCACCGAAGAGCTGATCCTGAACCGGATCCTGGACCAACGGCCCGACAAGACGACCCTGATCGTTTCCCATCGAGTCTCCACCATTCGAAGGGCGGACCGGATCCTGGTGCTCGACCGGGGCAAACTCGTGGAGGAGGGGACCCATGATCATCTGATCGGACTGAATGGGACCTACGCCGCCCTCTATGAAGAGCAGTCCCTTAAAGAGGAACTGGAACGGGAGGCCTGATGTAGCGTCATGTTCGGGGATTACGGATACGCGGAAGAAGGGAAGCTGGGCAAGCCCTATAATTGGCGGATATTGAAACGGCTGGGCCGTTATGCCCTTCCCTACAAAAAGACCATTGCGGCCGCTCTGTTTTTGTCCATCCTGATCGCCCTCTTTGACCTGACGGTTCCCTACCTCACCAAGATAGTCATCGACAGGTACATTGTGGCCTCATGGCAGCGCGTAGATCTGGATCGTCCCGATGATCCTGCCTGCCGAGAGCTTGAGGCGAGATACGGCCGTCTGCTGGAGCCTAACCGTACCCACTCCGAATATTATATCTCCAACCTCAATGTGAAACAGATCGATCCCGCAGACCTTCATCTCCTCAGGTCCCGCGGGATCCTCTCAGCCGATCGCTTCTACCGAATGGGTCCGGGAATGCAGACAGAAGACAGTCTCAAAGAGTCGGGCCGCAACGGAGTTGAAATGGCGGATGGTTCCATGCTCCTCCCGTTTCGTGTACTGAACGAGCTTCCCGAAAAACAGCTCCTGAAGATCCGCGCCGGCGACATCAACGGCGTGACAGTGATTGCCTCTGTTTTTTTTCTTCTCATGCTTCTCTCCCTGGGGGTCAGCTATTTCGAATACTATCTGCTTGAATTCACAGGACAACGGATGATGCAGGACATCCGGTTAGGGCTCTTTCGAACCATGCAGTCTCAGGCCGTGCGATTTTTTGACCGCCATCCGGCGGGCCGTCTCGTCACCCGTGCAACCAATGACATCGAGAACCTCAATGAGATGTTCAAATCGGTCCTTGTGACCGTGTTCAAGGACCTCTTCATTCTCATCGGCATCCTGGTCGTCCTTGTCAATCTCAACTGGCGGCTCTCCCTGATCTGTTTTGCCCTTCTCCCGATTATCTTTTGCGTCACCCTCATTTTCAGCTCCATGGCCAGGGATGCCTTCAGGGAACTGCGTGCCACGGTCGCGAAGATCAATGCATTTCTTCAGGAGCGGATACAGGGAATGCAGGTCATTCAGTTGTTTGTGCGGGAAAAATTCCAGATGGACGCATTTTCTCGAATCAACCGCGAAAACTACCTGGCCGGCATCAAGCAGATCCGCGTGTTCGCCCTCTTCATGCCGGCTATGGAACTCTTCTCGTCCCTGGCGGTTGCCTTTCTCATCTGGCACGGCGGCGGCAAGGTCATTCAGGACGAGCTGACCCTGGGAACCCTGGTGGCCTTTATCGGCTATATCCAGATGTTTTTCAAACCGATTCGGGATATCTCCGAAAAATACAACATCATGCAACTGGCCATGGCATCCAGCGAGCGGATATTTGAATTCATGGACTCCAGGGAGATCATCCCGGCCCCTGCATCACCCAAAACGCCTCTGGATAGAAAGGGCCATCTTGTCTTTGACAACGTCACTTTTGGCTATGAAAAGGGAAAGCCGGTCCTGCGCAACATCTCGTTTGAGGTAAAACCGGGGGAGACTGCGGCCATTGTGGGGGCAACTGGATCGGGAAAGACGACCGTGGTAAATCTGGTGGAACGGTTTTATGATCCGGACGAGGGCTTGGTGATCCTGGACGGGGTGGATCTGAGGGAATGGTCCAATGAAAGGCTGCGAGACACGGTCAGTCTCTGCATGCAGGATGTCTTCATCTTTGCAGGAAGGCTGGCGGACAATATCGCCCTGGGCAGGGAAGGCGTGACCGCCAGGGCGGTGCACGACGCTGCGGAAACGGCCAATGCCCTTCGCTTCATAGAGCGACTCCCCAATGGATTTGACGAAGAACTGGGCGAGGGGGGCGCCTCCCTGTCCACGGGTGAACGCCAGCTCCTCTCCTTTGCGAGGGCACTGGCCACCAATCCTCAGCTTTTGATCCTGGACGAGGCCACTTCCAGCGTGGACCCCGAAACAGAACGACTTATTCAGGAGGCCATCTCCCGAATGGCCGAAAAACGGACGACCCTGATCGTGGCCCACCGGCTTTCCACCATACGGAATGCGGACCGGATCCTGGTGATGCATCACGGCCGGATTCGAGAGCAGGGAACCCACGAGGAACTTATGGCCCTGGGCGGGATCTATTTCAGACTGAACCGGCTCACTTGACGCGCCGGGTCTTCAGAGACCGACAGGTTGCCCCATACATCGAGTGAACCGTTACCGATACCAACACGCATGAACCCTTGTGGAGATCGAATGCCGGCCTTACTTGAGCGGATGTTGGAAGACCCGGTAACGATCCTCCTCACGGCAGCCGCTTCAATGACGTGAGATGCCTTCTGGTAAGATCCTGGTAGATGGACAGGCCGTTTGAAATCCGATCCAGTTGCTCCTGGGTAATCGACTTGACCACCCGTGCGGGGGAGCCCATCACCAGAGAGTTTTCAGGGATTTCCATGCCAAATGGGACAAAACTCCCCGCCCCGATCAGGCACCGGGAGTTGATTTTGGCGCCGTCCGAGACAATGGATCCCATTCCCACAAGGACCATGGAGCAGATTTCGCATCCATGAAGTATACAGCCATGCCCCACATGAACATTTGAGTGAAGGGTCGCCGGTTTGTTCGGGAAGGTGTGAATCACGCAGTTTTCCTGAACATTGGACCCACGGCCGATCCGAATAAACCCGATATCCCCCCTCAACACAGCTCCCGCGCCGATATACCCCCCACGCTCGACAATCACATCTCCGATCAGTACGGCCTCTGGGTGCACAAAGGCCTCAGGGTCTGCATACGGTCTTTTCCCTTCAAACTCATAAAACGCCACAAAATTTTCTCCGTAACTGTTCTGATAGAAGCGATGACAACAAACCGATCCGTGGGGCTCTTTCCCAAAGGACGCAAATCCGAGAGTCATTGCATGGATACGGCAGTGAGGTCGTTAACTGAGCGCGCCACAGCTCCAGGAGATCCCCTCGATCAAAGCCAATGTCCCCCCCCTGCCTGTTGCAGAACATGTTAAGAGCACAGGGAGCGTTCCACGGGGAGTGGAATTCTGTGTTGCGTCCTTTGGGAAAGAGACCCCCACGGACCTTGTTCACACCTAACGTGGTACTTTTCTCCCAAAGAGAGGCTATATGGCCTTAACAGAAAAAGGTTGCCACCGTCTGATCCGTTCGGTCAAAATAGTTTGTCGGCCGGCTTACCGTTTCGCTGGTCTTCATTTCTCGAACGCGCCAGCAACTGTTCCAAACGATTGGTGTAAACAATCAGCATGTGGTATTCGGGTTCGTCATAGCGCCCGATAATCCGGGCGATGACGAACATATCCTTGTTTTTACGCCAACTCAAGGACCAGCTTTTTCCTTCCGAAATGGGGATCTGTTCCGGTGGGCCGTACTTGTCTTTCACGGTTTCGATGAGTTCGGGAATTTCCTTTTTGGCAATCATTTTGACCAAGACAGGGCAACCGGATGCATGATCGTAAATAAACTCGACATAATCAAAGATGGCGTTTCGCTGACGCGTGTTCCGAAAAGTGAGCCTGGTGGCCGGATATTGTTTTCGCACGATATCGTTGATGTTGAGCCGTTGGTTCAACTTCGCCAGGTCCGGATAGTATGTCTTCAGGAATCCCGAGTATTTCAGTTCCAGATCGATTGTGCTGCGGCGATCGACTGCGTCAGAGCCTAAGGTGGTCCTGAGGCGATCGCGCACGTTGTGATCCATTACGGTATTCGCCCCGATGTCCATAAAGTGAAATGATTCCGGAACCTTTGATGGATTGGCAGGTGCAGTTTCCTTATTTTCGCATCCGCAAAAGGCCAGCGAAACCATGCAGGAGAGAAAAAGCAATGTGAGAGGATGGAACCTGTATCGAAACATAGGAGTGACCCAACCACTTACCTTGACGCTGTGTTGATGCCTTGACAGCATTCTTTCTTGAGGACTTCATCTCAATTTGACACGAGTAGAGACAAAATTCAAGCATAGAAAATTGGTAACACGTTTATGTCTGAAAAAGGTCCGTTGTCATCGGCTTTGCAGGTCTGCTTCGATGGGATTCGGGGTCTGACGTGCGAAAACATCAGTTGGGCGCCTTCAGGGCCTTTTCCATCTCCTTCGGATCGGTGAGCGGGGCCTGGCAGGCATACCCTCGGCATACATAGGCCGTGGTTTTCCCCTCGATAGGGGACATATTCTGAACAAAAGGAGCCAGCGCGCAAAGTCTGGCCCTTGTTTCGTCCTCAGGTACAAAAAGTACCACCTGATTGGGGAAAAAATTCCGGTGAATCAATTCCACCATGGTCTGGGCGGTGCCTTCCGAGGGGTCTCCGGCAATCACCACCTCTTGGGCCGGTCCGATCATGAAGTCCAGGGCCTGGAGCAACTGTGTATGAGCCGCCGGATACGCATCCGCCTGGCTGGCAAAGGCCTGAAGGAGGGCATCCGCCTTCTCTTCCAGCAGGGCATTTCCGGTGAGCCTTCCCAGTCGAAGGAGATTGAATGCGGCAACGGAATTGCCGGAGGGAAGGGCGCCGTCTTGAACATCTTTGCTTCGAGTGATGAGACTTTCGTTTTCCCTGCCCGTGAAAAAAAATCCGCCGTTCTCCTGATCCCAGAAGAGTTCCAGCATGGAGTGGGTAAGCGCCATCGCCTGCTCCAGATAAGCTGGATCAAAGGTGGCTTCATAGGCCTCCACCAGCGCCCACGACAGGAAGGCGTAATCGTCGAGGTAACCGGGAAGAGCCGCCTCGCCCTCCCTGTATCGGCGCAGGAGACGTCCCTCGTTTACCTGTAACGTACTGAGGAGAAAGGCAAGGGCCTTTTGAGCGGCAATCAGATAGACCTGCTCCCCCAGCGCCCTGTACCCCTTGAGCAAGGCTGCAATCATGAGTCCGTTCCAGGAGGTCAGGATCTTGTCGTCTTTCAAGGGATGAATACGCTTGTCCCTTGCCAGGAATAACCGCTCCCTGGAGCTCTGCAGAATGGATATCAGCGCTTGTTCATCCATGTTGCGACTCTTTGCAACGGAAGGAACGGCGTCGGCAATGTGGGGGATGCTTCGGCCCCCTTCAAAGTTGCCGCCCTCGCGGATATCGTAAAAGCTGCAAAAAAGCTCGGCCGATTCCTCTTCCAAAATCTCCCGAACCTCGTTAGGGGTCCAAAGGTAAAAGCGCCCTTCCTCACCCTCACTATCTGCATCTTCAGCCGAGTAAAAGGCACCCTCCGGAGCGGTCATGTCCCTTAAGACATAGGTGAAGATCTCGCGGGCCACCTGGGCATAGAGCGGTTTCCCGGTGACCTGAAAGGCTTCTGTGTAGGCCATGGCCAGCAGGGCCTGATCGTAAAGCATTTTTTCAAAATGGGGCGCGAACCATTTCTCGTCCACAGAGTACCGGTGGAAACCGTAGCCGATGTGGTCGAAAATTCCTCCCTGACGCATGGACTGAAGCGTCTTTTCTATCATCTCCAAATCGAAAGGATCCTGGCTTCTATGGTAGAACCGAAGGAGAAACGTGAGTTGATGGGGGGTGGGGAATTTTGGGGCCCCTCCAAATCCCCCCCATTGGGGATCAAAGGTCCGGGCCAACTGACGGCCTCCCTTTTGAATCGTCTCGATGCCCAGGGCCTTGTCGAAGGGAGGTGTGCGGGAAAACTGCTGAATATGATCGGTGATCTGATTTCCCGCGCTCAGGAGACGGGCTCTGTCATTCCTCCACAACGTGACCATCCTGTCGATGAGATCGACGAACCCGGTTAGCCCCATGCGACCGGTTTTTGGGAAGTAGGTCCCGGCAAAAAAAGGAAAACGCCGCGGGGTGAGGAAAACCGACAGGGGCCAGCCGCCCTGCCCGGTGAGGGCCTGGCATACGGTCATATAAATCTTGTCCACATCCGGCCGCTCTTCGCGATCGACCTTGATGGACACAAAGTGGTCGTTAAGGATTCGAGCGACTTCCGGATCTTCAAAGGACTCGTGGGCCATGACATGGCACCAGTGACAGGTGGCATAGCCGATGGACAAGAAGATCGGTTTATCCTCCTTTTCTGCCTTGGCAAAGGCTTCGTCTCCCCAGGGGTACCAGTTCACCGGGTTTTTGGCGTGCTGGAGGAGATAGGGACTTTTTTCATGGATGAGGGCGTTCTGAAAGGGTTCAGTCAAATTGGTCATGGTCTTATTTCTCCATATACGGATCGGTGCCCATGCAAGATGTTAGTCCTCCGCCAGATGTGGTTCCTTCAGGCACAGGGAAAAAATGGCCCGGGTATGGAAACCCGGGCCTGTAATTTGCGGCATGCAAAGGCCGCGGATCAGGCAGTTGCCGCCATAGGGAGATCACGCTCGATCTTCTCGGAGCAAAGGGCAACCTCCAGGGCCTCTTCGATTCTTTCCACAAGCACAATGCTCAGATCGTCCCGCACCTCCTGGGGAAGATCTTCCAGGTCCTTTTCATTGCGCTTCGGCAGGATGATGGTCTTGAGCCCCGCACGATGCGCCGCAAGGAGCTTCATCTTGATGCCCCCAACGGGAAGAACCCGCCCTCGAAGGGTTACCTCTCCGGTAAGACCCACATCGCTGCGGACGGGCCGGCCGCTGCAAAGGCTGATAACGGCCATGACCATGGCGAGCCCCGCAGAGGGACCGTCCTTGGGAGTGGCCCCGGCAGGCACGTGTACGTGGATGTCGGCGGTACTGAAAAGGGACAGGTCCAGATGGAGCGCCTTGATCTTGGATCGAACATAGCTGTGGGCGATCTGCGCGCTCTCCTTCATCACGTCGCCTAACTGACCCGTCAGGGTCAGGCGACCTTTGCCGTTCATGAGGGTGGCTTCTATAAAAAGGATGTCTCCCCCTACCGGCGTGACGGCCAAACCGGTGGCAATCCCCGGCATTTCGATTGCTTCCGACACCTCCGATTCGAACCGTTCTTTCTTTAGATAGGACCTGACCACCTCGGCCGTCACATGGATCTGCTGAATCTCCCCCTCGGCGATTCCGACAGCCCCTTTGCGGCATACCGCGCCAATATTCCTCTCCAAATTGCGCACGCCGGCCTCACGGGTGTAGTCCTGAATGATTTTTTGAAGGGCCTCGGCTTCAAAATCCATCTCCTTTTCCCCAAGGCCATGGACCTTCAACTGGCGTGGAACCAGATACTTCTGTGCAATATGAAGTTTTTCGTATTCCGTGTATCCGTCCAGTTGTATAATCTCCATACGATCCCTCAACGGCGACGGGATCGTCTCAAGCTGATTCGCCGTGGTAATAAACATCACATCGCTGAGATCGAAATCCACATCGAGATAGTGGTCCCGAAAGGCGTGGTTCTGGGCCGGATCCAGTACCTCCAGGAGCGCGCTGCTCGGATCGCCCCGCCAGTCATTGCCGATCTTGTCCACCTCATCCAGCATGAAGACCGGGTTGCGGGTTCCGGCGCGTTTAATAGCCTGAATAATGCGTCCAGGCATGGCCCCGAGATAGGTCCTTCGGTGGCCGCGGATTTCCGCCTCGTCCCGCATGCCGCCCAGGCTCATGCGTGTGAAACGCCGACCCAGGGCCCGAGCGATGCTCTGACCGAGGCTGGTCTTGCCCACCCCTGGAGGTCCGGCAAAGCACAATATCGCTCCCATCCCATCGGCTTTCTGTTCCTGGTTCCTGGCCTCCTCTGAATGTTCTGAGCGCTCCGCGAGCAGCTTGCGGACTGCCAGATATTCAATAATGCGTTCCTTGACCTCCTCAAGATCGTAGTGGTCTTCATCGAGGACGGTCCGTGCATACTGAATATCCATCTGGTCTTCACTCGCTTTGGCCCAGGGAAGTTCCAGAAGCCAGTCCAGATAGGTCTTAATGACGGAGTATTCAGGGGACTGTGAGGACATATTTTTGAGACGTCCAAGTTCCCTCTCCGCTTCCTTCATCGCCTCTTGCGGCAACCCCGCGTTTTTGAGTTTCTCAGCGTATTCATCGGAAATCGAGCCGCTCTCACAGCTTTCCCCCAACTCCTTCTGAATCGCCTTAAGCTGCTGGCGCAGGTAATAGTCCCTTTGGGCCTTGTCCATTTCTTCGTGGGCCTCGGAACGTATCTTTCTGTTCAGGGTCATGACTTCTTTTTCCCTGGAAAGATGCGCCACCAGCATTCGCAGCTTGTCCTTCATGGTATCCAGTTCAAGAAGGGCCTGGCCCTTTTTGACCTCCAGGTTCACGGTAGCGGCCACAATATAGACCAGTTGAGCAGGATCTGTAATGTGGCGGAGGAACTTCCCCACCTCTTTGGGCAGGTTGGGAGAAATGTCTATGATCTCTTCCGTCACCTCTTGAAGGCTGCGCATCAGGGCATCCATCTCGACATCGTGTTCCACGGATTCGGGAGCAGGAACCGCGTGGGCCCGAAGGTAGGGGGTGGTGGCGAGCCAGTGGTCCATTCGAAAGCGCTCGAGTCCCCTGACGACAATCTGCAGGGTGTCGCCGGATTCCTGAACAATCCGCTCGATTTTTGCAAGGGTTCCGATCTCATAGGTCTGTCCCGGGTTGGGTTCCTCGATAGATCCGTCTTTCGAGGCGACCAGACCGATGATCCCATCGCATTCGGCTGCCTTTTCGATGAGCTTGACGGATCGTCGAACCCCTACAATCAGGGGCATTACCGAATAGGGATATGCCACTGTGTTCCTCAGGGGAAGAATGGAAATATCCCGGGGAAGCATGGAGTTTTTATCGCTGATATCGTGCTGCATATTTAAATCCTTCCTTTTTCTATGGTTGAGTAACTGAATGTCAAATAAGAAATAATATAAGATCTATTGTTTTTTAGGATATATTCCAAGATAAGATCGTTCACTCGGATGTAAAGATGAAAGATGCATGACGGGGAATGGAATAGAAGGTAACCAAAAGTAGACGTTCGCAGTTGTCTGCCGAATATCGGTGCCCGACATCCCTGTTAGGGGGTATCAACAAGTCGAAGGATCTCAATTTTTTTGTTGACAGGCGTCTCGTCCTTATCTATTCTTGATGACAACGATTATCAATTTAAAATCATTATCAGATGTCAGGGGGACAATGATGCCCAAAACCGAATCGCGCCTGGAACACATGCTTGAAAAGCTCAAGGCGGAACATTTCCGAATCACCCCGCAGCGAATCGCGATACTCAGGATCCTTTCACAGAGCAGCGGGCATCCCAGCGTCGAGACCATCTATAATGAGGTTCAGAGGGACTTTCCTACTACCAGCCTTGCAACGGTGTACAAAACCGTCACACTTCTGAAGGAACTGAATGAGGTGCTGGAACTGGGGTTTCCGGACGGGGGAAACCGGTACGACGGCACCAGACCCTACCCCCATCCCCATCTCATCTGTACGAAATGCCACAATATCATTGATCCGGACCTGGAGAGTCTCGATGGGCTGACGATGGAGCTGTCTTCAGAAACCGGGTTTCAGATTACCAGCCATCGTCTGGATTTTTTTGGAATCTGTCCTGACTGTCAAAAGAAGGGGCAGTAATGTCGCGGTGTTTTTAACGTAAACCCATGTAACCCAAGAAAGGAGGGCGTCTATGCCTGAAGAATTCAAGGCGGGCTGCGCGCGACCCACGGGCGGCCCTGTAGGTGAACCCGAACCTGAGCAGTCGAAAGAGACAAGTGCAACACCCAAAAAGGAGGAAAAATCGATGGTGATGATCGGAAGGAAGGCACCGGATTTTGTGGCGCCTGCATATCTCGAAGGTAAGTTCGTGAATGTGAGATTGTCCGAGTACCTCGGCAAGTGGGTGGTTCTCTGCTTTTATCCCGGTGACTTCACCTTTGTCTGAGCCACGGAGATCTCGGCAGTTGCTGAGAAATTTCCCGAGTTCCAAAAGCTGGGCGCACAGGTCCTTTCCATGAGCATCGACAGCGTATTTGTACACAAGATGTGGAACGACAACGAATTGTCCAAGATGGTCAAGGGAGGCGTGCCCTTCCCCATGCTCTCCGATGCAGGCGGCAGGGTGGGGGCCATTTACGGGGTATATGACGACCAGGCGGGCGTGGAAACACGGGGGCGGTTCATTATCGATCCCGATGGCGTAATTCAGGGATACGAAGTCCTGACGCCTCCGGTGGGGAGAAATGTAGCCGAATCCCTCAGGCAGATTCAGGCCTTCCAGGTGGTCCGCAACAGCAAGGGCGCCGAGGCGACGCCTTCCGGGTGGAAACCGGGAAAGATGACCCTGAAACCGGGACCGGACCTGGTGGGTAAGGTCTGGGAAGTTTGGAAGACGGAGATGGCCTTTGATTAGCGCCCGCCGTTTGCCTTTGTACCCATCCGCATCTGTTCAGGCGAGCCGTCTGGCACGGACAAGGATGTGCCAGCGGCCCGCTCCAACAATCGCGCTCAGCCAATGGACCAGGAGCTATGAATGACCAACAGGCCGAGAAACTGAAAGGAGGTATTATTGTGAAAGACACCGACCGCACCCCCACAACCAACGATGCGGGCATCCCCGTACCCAGCGACGAGTTTTCCCTT
>CAYLJZ010000029.1:0-33440 GCA_964384085.1 uncultured Desulfobacteraceae bacterium | reverse complement strand
TGGGCGGTTTGGAACTCGTAAACCGGTTTGTTTTTCCCCCGATCAAGCTCGGGATTGGGAACCCGGACGGAACCGTGACAGAAAGACAGATTGCCTCTTATCGTCAGATCGCAACAAACGGGCCGGCCGTCGTGATCCTGGAGCCTGTTTCCGTAACCGCGAACGGGAGGGAGCATCCCAAACAACCGTGCGTGCATCTGGATAACAGCGTCCATGAACTCAAGAAGATTGTGGACCTCATCCATGACCAGGGCCGGCTTGCCTGCCTTCACCTGAATCATGCCGGTGCGGCTGCCCTCCCCAAGATCATCGGAGGTCCTCCCAAGGCGCCCTCGGTTATGACATGTGTGGGCAGGGAAGAGACGGTTTCGGAGGCCCTGCGTGAGGAAGAGATTCAGAAAATCCTTGAAGGATACGGGTCAGCGGCTGCAAAGGCGCGGGAAGCGGGATTTGACCTGATAGAAATTCAAGGGGGCCATGGATATCTGATATCGCAGTTTCTGAATTCAAAGCTGAATAAACGAGACGATCGCTATGGGCAGGATCGAACCCTCTTTGCCAGGGAGGCCCTTGCACAGGTCAGAGAAGGGGCCCCCGATCTTCCCTTGATCCTTCGAATATCGGGAAATGAGATGTCTCCTGAGTTCGGCATCAGCCAGGAAGACCTTCTTCCAATTGTCGAAGGGGCAGAGAAAATGGGCATTCATTCTATTCATGTGGGCATGGGGAATGCCTGCTTCAGCCCTCCCTGGTATTTCCATCATGGGAGCCTTCCGGACAAGCCCCAGATGGATGCCCTGGCCTGGGTTCGTCAGCACACCCGGCTCCCCCTGATTGTTGCGGGGAGGATGGGGAGAAAGGAAAAGATCATGCGGGTTTTTGAGGCGGGGACTGCGGATCTGGTGGCCCTGGGAAGGCCGCTCATTGCGGATCCGGAGTTGATCGAGAAATGGCGCAAGGGGAAGGATGAGGAGGTCATTGCCTGCGGGTACTGCCTTCAGGGATGCCTCCACCGTATGAAGAGCGGGGAGCCGGTCGGGTGCAATCTCAACCCGGGACTGGGGCTGCCGGAACTTGAGCGGACTCCAACTCCTTTGAAGGTCCTGATCGCAGGGGGCGGGCCGGCAGGGATCAGTGCGGCCCTTTACCTGACCAAGAGGGGACATCGGGTAACGCTGGCGGAAAAGGCCGACCGGTTGGGCGGGCAGTTTGCCCTTGCATGGCAGGCCCCCGGAAAGGGGACCATGAAGGAGGGGCTGGATGGATTGGAGCACGCTGTTAAGGCAAGCGGGGCCTCCATCCTCTTGAATCGTGAGGTGGATGCGGGGCTCATTGAGAGGGAAACGCCGGATCTCCTGGTCTGGGCCACTGGTGCGGTCCAGAATGTCCCTGACATCGAGGGGCTTTCGGATCAGTACGTCATGACATCCCTTGAGTATTTTCAAGGCGAAAAGCCGGTGAAAGGCCCAAGGGTTCTGGTCATCGGGGCTGGAAGGACCGGGGTTGAGATTGCCGAGAAGTTAGGAAAGGACGGCTACGAGGTAGTAGCCACCAAGCGGACCGACCCCATCGGCAGCATGATGGAGATGATCACCAAGAAGCTGGCCCTGATGCGGATCAATAACATGGAGAATGTGACCCTGATGCCCCATACCGCGGTAAAGGCATTCAAGCCCGACCGGGTGGAGGTGGAAAAAGACGGTGAAAGCCTCTCTCTGGCGCCCTTCCAGACCGTGATCCTTTGCTCCGGCATGCTGTCGGCACCAGGACCGGATGGAGATTGGGTGAAAGGGATCCCGAAAATAGAAGTGATCGGAGACGCCAGGGAGGTCCAGGATATCTTCACTGCCGTACATGCGGGATACAATCTGGCCGCAACATATTGAGTTTTAATGAGAAAGCCAGTGGAGGACAAGGGGAAGGCGAACAGCTGATGGGGACATGTCGAGATGCGGAATTGGCCGGCCCAGGGGGGCGCCGGGGAAGAGGATACGGACCAGGTGATGAAAAGGACCTCGGCCTGAGAGTGCGGGTCTCTGGGCCGTGGTCTCGAGAATGGCCACGGCGCGGCGGGTCATGGCGCCCTGTACGCGGTCATGATCAGGATCGGGAGATCCGGGTCTTGAGAGACCGGATCCGGGCCATGGAGGTCCGACTCCGTTTTCTGGATGGCCGTATCAGGGCGGGTGGCCCTGATATCAAGTCGTCAGACGTGAGGGCCTCGGTGGATGTGGACAGGTGTGTCGGATGCGGGAGTTGCGAGGGAGTATGCCCGGTGGGGGCCATTTCTGTGGATCGGGTTGCCAGGGTGGATTTGGCCCGATGCACCGGCTGCGGCGCATGTGCGGCGCAATGCCCGAGAGGCGCGATACGCCTGATGTTTCTGGTGCCATCCGCCGCACGATGAGATTCATCACATTTCTTAATAAAAGGAGATATCTATATGAATTCAATATCATTTGCTGATATTGCCATTGTATCATGCGGGACGTTGAGCATGGAACTGAACCACCTCAGAGACCAAGGCTTTCTGGATACGTCCCATCTTTTTTTGACCACCCCCGGACTTCACGAAGATATCCGTGAACTGGAGCGACAGCTGATCGCTCGGATCCAGAAGGCCAAGGAAAAGGCGGATAAGGTCCTTGTGGTGTACGGCGGCAAGTTCTGCTACGTGAATGCGGATGAGCCCACGCGAACCATGCGAACGATCATCGAGGAACAGGGCCCGGGAGTGTCGCGGATCGACGCTACCCATTGCATGGACATGCTCGCCAGTCAGGCGGATCGGGACAGGATCGCGCAGGAGGTGGCGGGCGGTGAAAAGGTCTGGTGGATGACGCCGGGATGGGTCAAGTTTCGTCATCAGGTCTTCAAGGGATGGGACAAGGGGCTTGCCAATGAGAATTTTCCCAGACACACAGGGGGGGCCGTGGTGCTGGACGGCATCGGATACCTGGAGCGGTATATGAATGAGCAGCCGGAGGAATTTCTGGAATACTGCGACTGGATGGGAATCCCCATGCAGGCCTACCCGGTGACCCTGGACCGTTTCAAGTCACTCCTGCTGGACCAGGCAAAGAGTCTCCTGGGGCTTTAGATAGAATCGAAGCTGAAAGCTGAAAGCGGGCTGAATCATACTTTGAGCTTTCAGCTTTTAGCTTCGAGCTACGGGACGACATGGGGTTGCGGGTAAGTCCCGCTTTAGAGGCTTTTTCGCGATGCCAGATTGATGCTCATGATGGCATAGATCAGAAATGCAATAAGGAGAAGGGCCCCGAGTATCTGGGGGTCTTTCACCTTTATGAGGAAGGAAATGGTAAAGACAATGACAAAGCCGAAAATGACCACAAAAATTCGTGGGCAATGACGCAATATGACCCTTCCGAAGTGCACGAACCGTATATCGCTCACCAGGAGATAAGAGGTGACGAGGATAACGGCCCAGATAATCCATACGTTGTTCCAGAATAGAAGGGCCCCAAGAGAGACCATGGCGCCGGCGGGGCTTGGCAAGCCGTTGAAAATGCCGGGTCGCAGCGTGACGTCGTGCTTGTCGCGGGCAATAAACCGCCACAGCCTGAAAGCTACTGCAAAAAAATAGGCGATGGCGACACCAAACGCCAGAATGCCCCAATTGCCCTTCATGAGGATCAAAACTGTAGGGCAACCTCCGAAACTAATCAAATCGGCGATATCGTCCAGCCATGGGCCGAACCGGGTACCGCCGTGTTTGTCGGCCATCCTCCCGTCGAAAAGATCGAATATCTGACCGGCCAGGATAGCGATGGCCGCATAAACCGGACGCATCTGAAGGGCGAAGAATATTCCGATGATGCCGCAACACAGATTGAGAAGGGAGAGGATGTCGGCATAAAAACGATTTGGGATGAGCTTGAAGGCAATAGACGAGATAGCGAGAATGATGCACAGGTGGAGCATTTGACCTGAAAAATCCGGAAGTCCTATATCATCCGTGAGCAGCGCACAGTAGATAATCAGGGCAAAGCAGAGGACCGCCTTGATCTTGCCGAAATTATTGGCCGCCACAGAAAAATGAGTAAATCGCTTGATAATATATCGAAAGAAAAACTGGCCGCTCACCTCGACAACCACCAGTATCCATACCGCAGTTACGTCCAGAAGACCTGAGTAGGAAAAAAAAACTATGGGGGGGAGGTAGGTCAGCTTGTCGCAGAGGGGATCGATCTCTTCTCCAAAGGGGGTCACCAGATCGCATTCCCTGGCGAGAAGCCCGTCCACGCCGTCCATGACCGCTGACAGGGTAAAAAGGAGAATGCCCAGGGACTGGTGATTGGACATAAAGTAGAGGATAATTCCAAACAGTCCGATCACCACGCGCCATATGCAGATGGCGTTCGGATGGAAGTACCAGGGCCCGCACAGAATTTTCTTCCCCTTCGCAGTCTTGAGACTCAGCACAAAACTGAAATACATGGCCAGTGAGACCACAAGGGAGAACATAATGGCAATGCTGTTGCTCATGTTAAATGTTTCCCGAAATCAAGTCAGGCCTTGCAAAACCGAGGCCTTTTTGTCACCACATATCTGGCCACGACGATGCCCAGGGCTACACCGACACTGTCTGCAATCATGTCTGCAATAGAGAAATCCCTGCCCGGCACGTGTCGTTGGGCAAATTCAAGCCCTATACCGAGGGGGACCATTAAAAACGCCTCTGTGAGGGCCGCCCGCATGCTCGCACATCCAAAGAAGGGAAGGATTGCCAGCCAGGCGTAGGCGAGGCAATGAGCTAATTTGTCTGCGCCGCTGAATTGATAAGGAATTTCGATGCGGGGGGCCAGAGACAGCCAGGCAATGAGGACAATCGAAAAGAACCAGACAATCTGGATGATCCATTTTGTTATGTTTCGTAGATAATTCATTTAAGATACAAGGGAATACCAGCCACCGTCATAACCACTTTGTCAGCCAGGGCGGCGAGTTTCTGATTGAGTATTCCGGCCGAGTCCCTGAATTCCCTGCCCAGGGGATGCTCCGGGACGATTCCGTTCCCCACCTCATTGGACACCATGATCACCGCCTGTCTCCTTCGGGACAATGCGGTCAGCAGCCGTTCTTGATAAAGACCCACGGATTCTTGTCCCTTTTTGAGAAGGATGTTGCTGAGCCAGAGGGTCATGCAGTCGATGAGCACCACGTCGGCCGTGCCGGTATCCGCTTGAAGGGCCTTGTCAACATCGAGAGGTTCTTCAATAAGACGCCACTGGGGCCCTCGGGCTCTTTTGTGCAGACGCACCCGTTCGGCCATCTCATCGTCCCCGACCTCGGCAGTAGCCAGAAAGATGCAGGACGAGTAGTTCTCTTCGGCATATTTGAGCGCCCAGGAGCTCTTGCCGCTCCTTGCACCTCCTAAAACCAGGACGATTTGGTTATCAGTCGATGGGTGCATGTCCAATCAGATAGCATGGAAAAAGGGTCTACATGCAAGCGTCTGTGGAGATTGCGGGTCAAAGCGTAAATTCGCTTCCCTCCCTGGCCGCTTCGATGACGATGTGATGATGGCCTTCGACAGCAATTCGGGTACATCGTTCAGTTATGGCAGCTATCTCCGAGTCTTTTCTGGCAGGCGCATGATGGAAGAGAATGAGTCGCTTCGTGCGGGCTTTCAACGCCAGGTCCAGGGTGGAAGCGCAGTCCGAATGACCCCATCCCCGGTGAAGGTCAATTTCTTCAGGCGTAAATTGGGCGTCGTGAATCAAGACATCCGCCTCTTCACAAAACCGGACGTAATCATCCAGCTCCTTGCCCACAGGGCCTTCTGTCGTCAATTCATTGTCCGTCATAAAAACGAGTTTCGTTTGTCCCTCCTGGAAGCGATAGCCAAGGGCGCCCTGAGGGTGGTTGAGGGGAATGGCGTCGATGCGTGTGTCGTCTATGGTAATGGGGCCGCGGCTCAGTTCCCCGACATAGTCGATGCGGGCCTTGAGATCCTCGAAGCTGACAGGAAAAAACCCATCGCCCATTTTATTGTCGAAGATCACCCTAAGCCCTTTCATGGCGGCAGGGAACCCATCTACAGCAATCTTGGAGGCGGGATTGAAAATCGGATCGAAAAAAGGGAATCCCTGCACGTGATCCCAGTGAATGTGTGTCATCAGAAGGAGAATATCTACGGTTTCGTGCCTGTTGATGAAGTCCTCCCCGAGGGATCGTATCCCGGTTCCGGCGTCGATGACGATCTTCCTGCCCGATTGAAGCGTAATTTCAAGACAGCAGGTGTTGCCGCCATAGATGACGGTATCTCTTCCCGGGGCTGCAATGGAACCCCTCGTCCCCCAAAATTTGACTTTCATCTCAGTATGCTTACCTGTCTGCAGTGCCTCTTCGAGGCATATATCCGTCCAGTGCGGGCTGCGCTCGCCCAACCCACGGGTTGTTCAGCTTTCGGGTTTTGAGTGTCGGCAGGACTGATCAGTTGCATGGTTCAGCTTGAACACCGAAGGCCGAACACTGGCCTGTTCCTAACGTAAATTACAATATGTTGTTAGTCGAAAGGCCCTAAAAAAATAATATAACTCGGGCCCATCTAAATGGGAATCGCAGCTTACGTTATCTCAGGGGGTGTGTCAATCCAAAAAAGTGAGGCTCACGCTGGGGTTCCCCCGCCCGGGTCACATGGGTTGCTTTCCATATTTGTTTTGGTACAAACAGGCAAAAATCTTGGCGTCCGTCATTATGTCCGAAATCCGACAATATTCATTGGGTTGATGGGCCGTACCGGGGGAGGTGAACCAGACAGCGGCCGGCAGACCGACTTCTCGAAAAAAGGCGGCTACTGTGCCGCCGCCGATCCCCATCGGCCTTCCCGGATTGCCTGTGACCGCCTCGATGGCTGTCGCCAGTTCAGTCACGACCGGGGCCTCGGGAGAGGTAGGGGGGGCCGCCTTCTGACAGTGAACCGCCTCCACATCGATCCGGAGACCGGTTTGCTTTTCGATGGGGCTCACGATTTCTTTTGCTGCAGAAATGACCTGGTCAACAGGGTATTGCGGAAGAACCCTGCAATCCAGATAGAAGATGTCTCTTCCAGGGATTGTGTTGATGTTGGGGACGTTTTCTTCTTTTCTGGTGGGCGAAAAGGTAGATTGCGGGGGACTGAAAAGGGTGTCTAAAAGATCGAACCGAGTATTCAGCTCTTCCAGCGCGACAATCGCCTTCGCAGCGCCATAAAGGGAGTTCTTTCCCTTTTCGGGGGTGCTCGCATGACATTGACGTCCTGTGACGCTGAATTTGAGCCAGAGCATCGATTTTTCCGCCACCTCGATCATGGTGCTGTCCTCACTGCCGCTGTCAGGGACGACGATGAGATCCTGCGGCCTGAAAAGATCTTTATGATGCTGCAGGATATAGCTCAACCCGTACTGGCTTCCGGTTTCTTCGTCGGCGACAACGATCAGGCCCACCGACCTTTGCAGGTCCTGTCCTGAATCGAGAATGGCCTTCAGGGCCAGATACGAGCTGACAAACCCTTGCTGGTTGTCTTCGAGCCCCCTTCCCACCATTATGTCTCCATCTACGATAACCGTGTAGGGGTCGTTCTTCCACAGGGAGAGGTCGCCGGGAGGAACGATGTCCGAGTGACTCAGGACCCAGACGGCCGAACCCTTCTGTCTCCCTTCCCATTTGGCGATCAGATTGGGGCGATAACCGTCCTGCGCCCGCTCATCCGGGGCGTTTATCTCCTGAACCCTGTTCGGTTTCAAGGCTTCAAGGAGTCCTTTTATATAAGCGGTCTTCTCGTGCTCGCCCGAACCTCCGTTATCAGGGCCCAACGCCACGCGGGCCGTCAATTCCCGCTGAACCTGTATGATCTCATCTTTACTCCCATCGATATAGTGAAAGACGCTTTCCAGATTGGACATGTGCGGTTCTCCTCTTTAGGGTTATTCATGACTGGTTGCTTGGGTGGATCGGATTTGTTGGGTTCTTTAGCACAATCCGGAGAGTAGGGCAATCTCCTGCATGACCGTATGAAGGACGGAGTCCGCTGGAAGGCCCTTGTCAGGATAAATCGGTTCGCCGAAAGAGACTCGAACCGTGGTTCTCGAACGGATTTTTTTGTACTGAACCCCAGCGGGAATCAGGGGGAAAGACATCCGTGAGATGATAAACCGCAGCATTCCGGATTTGCCAGGGCCCATTGTGTTATTGTAATAGGTCCCCTCCGGAAAAATCACGACCCCCTCACCGCCGTTTAGAAGTTCCATCATGGCCTTTATGGATCTTCTGCTCTTCATCGGTTGTTTGCGGTTCAGGGGAATGCCCCCGAGGGATTCCAGAAACCAGTCTGCCAGGCTGTTGGCGAACAGCTCATATTTGGCGATAAAATACAGGGGCCTCGGCGTGGCAAGGGCTATAATGGGAATATCCTGCCAGCGTTGATGCTTGGGAAGGAGGATAAAGGCATCTTTCGAAGGGAGCCGTTCCTGGCCTTCAATTTCAATTCGATAGAACGGGTACAGCGCAATCCTGCTGAAACCCATTACAAACCGGCACATTCGGTTTTTCCTTTGGAACACCTGGTATCCCTTTTTGACCCCCCATGATTTGTGATTGCTGATCTGTGATTGTCGATTGAATGACGACCAGAAAATGAGTTGATGCAAAGCCGGAACCCAAAAATGGTATTCTTGAAGCCTCCAGGCGCGGCGAGGACCTGAACAAGAACCAATGTTCCATTGGGCACAGAAAATATGGAAAAGGGATTCCTGTGTCAAGTGCATATTGACTTGACACATCTCTCGGTATTCATTTAGATTGACCCACCACCTATTCTTGGACTGTCATAACCGACCATTCCCTAAAGAGCATTTGATGGCGCGAAGAGACTACCTCGAGCAACAGCGGGCGAAGGGCCGCCGCCTTATCGGTGTTTTCCCTGCACATTATCCCAGGGAGATTCTTTGGGCCTTTAATTGCCTGCCTGTGGAGATCTGGGATCCTCCGATCGAAATCTCGGGCGCAAATGCCCACCTGCAGCCGTATATCTGTTCCGTGGTCAAATTGGGACTGGAGCTGATCCTTCAGGGCAAGGGCGACATCCTGGATGGGTTTTTGTTCCCTCATACCTGTGACTCCATCCAGAATATGGCATCCATTGTCTATGATTATCTGGGAGTGGATAAGCCCTGCTATTTTTTCTATCACCCGAAAGCCCCGTATCGGCCATCGTCCCGCCGCTATTATCTGGAACAGCTCAAGTCGCTTGTCTCCCGGCTGGAGAGGGATCTGGGTCCCATAAATACGACTGAACTGAAACAACGGGTAACGCAGGGATATGAGCTGGCGTCTCTGTTGAGAGGGATCTACGACGCGCGGCGGCATGGTGCGCTTTCCGCTTCCAATGCCGAATTCTACCGAATGGTCCGTCAGGGGGAATATCTCCATCCCGACGATTTCATCCCCTTGTTGAAAGACTTTTTGAAGGCCTTCAAGGGCGGAGACCCAAAAGGGCCCGGCGTGATTCTGAGCGGTGTTGTCCCCAATCCTTCCGAGATCCTCACTCTTTTGGATGAACTGGGCATACGGGTGGTGGATGACGATCTCCTCTGCTGCGGCCGAAGGATACCGCTGAATATAACGATGGCTCAGGACCCATTCGAAGCCCTTGCAGACAGCTATTTTGCCATGCCCCCCTGCACGACCAAGGACTCGCCTTTGGAGTCGCGGATAGATTCGCTTATAGAAAAGATAGCTGCAAGCCAGGCCAGGGGGGTGATTTTTTATCTGGTAAAATTTTGTGAGCCCGAATGGTTTGATGTCCCCCGCGTGGCAGAGGCCGTTAAGAGGGCGGGAACAGCCGTGCTGACCGTCGATGTGGACCTGAATCGGGGGTTGAGCGGCCAATTGACCACACGGATCGAGGCGTTTGTGGAGATGATCAGCTAATGCGGATACCGGCACAACCAATCCCGCTACGGCGGGACTCACACAAAGCCACGAAGCCGCAAAGGGGTTCTATGGTATGGCGTTAAAAAGAACACTTCGGGATTGGCTCGAGAAACTCAATAGGCCACCAATCCCGCATGCCGCGGAATCCGTTCTTCGCTTCGCCCCGTAACGAGTAACCTGGAACAGAGGTCAGACGTCAGAAGTCATAGGTCAGCAAAGACTTCTGAGCCGGCAACGAGCAAGGAATTTACCAGCAACCCCCAACGAGAGCCTTCACCATGTCAATCGCCAAGCGTGTCCGCTACCAGTTTATGAAGGATGTCGGGGCCCCGGCTGTCATGCGTCTTTCCGCCGCAGGAAAGAAGAAAGGTCCCAAAAGGCCCAAGCCCGGTTTCGGGCCTGGGCTCGTTTGTGCGACGCGGCTGAAAGAGATTATGACCCGCCACTATTTTCTCTCCCGGTACGCAGAGGGGGCCAAGCCCGTCGCCTGGGTCACCAGCGGCGCGCCCGTCGAAATCCTGAGACCGTTTGGGTTCTACACTATTTACCCTGAGAACCACGGGGCCCTCTGCGGGGCACAAAGACTTGGCCCCGAGCTTTGTGCAGAGGCAGAGGCCCATGGCTACCACCAGGATCTCTGCTCCTATGCGCGCATTGACCTGGGTCATTTTCTTTCCGGCAAGACGCCTGTGGGGAAACTGCCGAAGCCCGATCTCCTTTTTGCTTCCAACAATATCTGCCAGACCGTCGTTTACTGGTACCGGGTCCTGGCCCATCAATTGAAGATTCCCCTCCTCCTGTTTGACACCCCTTACAATTTTGAGGATATCACCGAAACGGATGTCGCCTATATGGTGCAACAATTGGAGGAGATGATTCCGGTCCTGGAGGAGGTATCCGGACGCCGCTTCGATAATGGAAAGTTCAAAAAACTGGTTAGTATTGCGAGGGATTCGTCTTTTGCATGGGGCGAGGTCCTTGCTACCATGAAGACGCACCCCGCGCCCATGACCATCTTTGATGCCTTTATTCATCTGGCGCCCATTGTCTCCCTGAGAGGACTTCCGGTGGCCCTCGACTATTACACCGTCCTCTTGAAAGAACTCAGGGAAAGGATAGCGCGGGGCATCGGGGCTATCGAAAATGAGCGAAAGCGACTGATGTGGGACAACATCGCCATCTGGTACAAGGTGCGTGATTTTTCAAACCTCTTCGCCGAGCGGGGGATGAATTTTGTCACGGCTACCTACACCAATGCGTGGGCAGAGACGATTTCCCTGATGGATGCGGACAGGCCTTTTGAATCCATTGCCAGGACCTATAGCCTGGTCGTACTCAATAACAATCTGGACCATCGCCTTCGGCTCATGGAGCGGCTGATCAAGGAATATGATGTGGACGGGCTCGTGATCCATTCGGCCAAGAGCTGTAAGCCCTATTCCGTAGGGCAGTACGACATCAAACGGCTGTTGATGGATCGCCTGGGAATCCCTTCCGTGATCATCGATGCGGATATTACCGATTTCAGGGCATATTCCGAAGAACAGACAAGGACTCGCCTGGAGGCCTTTTTTGAAACGCTGGAAGGATGAGGTTCAGAGCGCGTGGATGACCACAGAATGACCATGGAATGACCACGGAATGACAGCCGAAGGCTCAATAAAAAGTCTGGTGTACGTTGCAGGTATAGACGTTGGTTCGCTCAGCACAGAGGCCCTTGTCCTCGATATGGAGGGCGGGATAGCCGGATATGCTATTGTTCTTACGGGCGCTAACAGCACAGATGCGGCGCTATCGGCCCTGGAAAGGGCGTTGGCAGTGTCGGGGATTACGCGGGACCAGATCCGGCGCGTTGTGGCAACCGGGTACGGACGCGTCTCTATCCCTTTTGCTGATAAGCGGGTTACCGAGATTTCGTGTCATGCCATCGGGGCCTTTCACCTGTTTCCAGACACCGGAATTGTTATTGACATCGGCGGTCAGGATTCCAAGGTGATCCGCGTTGGAGATGGAGGGAAGGTCCTGGATTTCACCATGAACGACAAGTGCGCTGCTGGCACGGGCCGTTTCCTCGAGGTGATGGCGGCGAAGCTGCAGGTCGAGCTGGATGAGATGGGTCCGCTCTCCTTGAGAGCAGGGGGAGAGGTCGGCATCAGCAGCGTCTGCACGGTGTTTGCGGAAAGCGAGGTTGTATCGCTTGTGGCACGGAATCATCCCAAGGAGGAGATCATTCGAGGGCTGCACCGAGCCATTGTGAACAGGGTATGGAGCATGGTGAAGGGGATCGGCATTCATGGGGCCGTGACGATGAGCGGCGGGGTTGCCAAAAATACCGGGGTCGTGAGGCTGATGGAAGAAAAGCTCGGGCAGACGATTCATGTCTATTCCGAACCGCAGATCATCGGCGCCCTGGGTGCAGCGCTCATGGCAAGGAGAGATCTTCAGGGCCTGCAAAAATAGGAAGTTTGGTGGGTACGTGCCGAAAGAGGCGAAAAACGGGGCTTTTTTTCGATCGCCTGCAATAAAAGGATTGACAAGATTCGGAAAAGACTATAATAGAAGCGCAATATGCGGGTATCTTATGTCTCTGTGCGTTATTTATCTCCTTATGAGCGCTGTGGGCGCTCAGTAAGGAATAGACGTAAACTTCAATCTTCAAGGAAAGGAGCATTTCATGGCTGCCAAAGCGACGGGCAAGAAGGATGCGGAGAAGAAGGGAACGACGAAGAAGGCCACGATGTTAAAAAAACCAATGACGAAGACGGAGATGCTGAGCGAGATCGCACAAAACACAGAACTCACCAGGAAACAGGTATCGGCGGTTTTCGAGGAGTTTGCTCTCATCCTCGAGCGTCATCTCAAGAAGCGGGGTCCCGGTCAGTTTACATTTCCAGGCCTGTTCAAAATTGAAGTCAAGAGTAAACCCGCAACAAAGGCGCACAAGGGAATCAATCCTTTTACAAAGGAAGAGACCGTTTTCAAGGCCAAACCGGCTCGCCGGGCAGTCAAAATCCGTCCGCTGAAGAAGGTAAAGGAGATGTCTGCCTGATTGATGTCTCATCAGGGTTTTTGTGCCCGTATATGTTTCTTTGTGATTGTCATTTGGTGGTTCAACAAAAAAAAGCCCTGCGGATCGTGACTGGATCCGCGGGGCTTTTCCATGTGAGCGAAACCTCTGGGCTGCAGCCGGTCCGATCAGGGGAAAACTGCGAGGCCATGCCATTGCAACGGAATATCTCTAAGTCTGCCGTCAATAATCCTTGGGCCGATACTTTACCTGGGAGGGGGTCTCGAACGCCTCTTCAAGAGATGCCACCGCCATGTCAAGGTATTGCCGTTCCACCACACACGACACACTCGATAGGGATGTGCAGATGGCAAGGGAGCTGATTCCCACAGCAGCAATGGAAGAGAACATCACGCCGTGCACCAGGGGTTTTTCACGCAGATGCGGTCCAAAGACGGTGACCACGGCCACGTCAGGAGTGTAAGAAATCGCCTTGGCGTCTATGGAGGGTTTGACCTCTTCCAGCACACTCAAGGCCTGGTCCAGATCTTTTTGATCGATAACGATCGAGAAATTCCCGCAGTCATCCAGGTCGAAGCTTTCCAGCAGGAGCTCGATATTGATTTGATGGTCTCCCATCGTTTTCAGGACAGTCGCCGCAACACTGGCATGATCCGGAACTGACATGATTTTCAGAAGGGCCCGACCGTCGCTCTGCATGATGCCGCCGATCTTGATCTTTTCCATGTCACTCACTCCCCCCTAAAATGACCCTCATTTCCAGGTCCGTCTGTCTTCGATCTTCTTGTGGAGGTCGGGGATCGTCCCCCTGGGAGCCACCTGAACGACGCCTTTTATGGTGAGTATATCTTTTATGTTGCGTTCGATGCGTGCCCGCATCTTGCCCGAATCGGGCACTTCCTCTTTCAGTTCCACCACAAATGTCATCACGTCGTTGTGATCTTCTCGAGTGATGACCACCTGATACTTGAAGACTTCCGGATGCCGGGAGATCACTTCATCCGTCTGCCAGGTATGGACAAATGTGCCCCTTACCTTGGTCGCCTGATCGATACGCCCGAGGATTTTTTTCAGCATCAGGCCGTTTCGACCGCAGGGGCATGATTCGCGGGTCAGGATCGAAATATCCCCTGTTGCCATGCGGATCATGGGGTAGCATTTATTGAAGTTCGTGGCGACGACCTCGCCGGGAACCCCCGGAGGCGCCGCTTTTCCGCTTGTGGGGTCTACCACCTCGACATAAATATTATCCGGCACATGGAGGCCGCTCATGAATGGGCATTCATATCCGATGCACCCCAAAAAGACGGTCCCATATGCCTGGCGGATGGACATTCCCAGCCTATCCTGAAGCCGGGAACGGAGCGATTCGGGGAGCATCTCCGCGCCCACCAGTCCCTTTTCAAGGAATATGTCCTTTTTCAGATCGAGATTCATCCCCTCGGCACGCTGGATCAGGGTCATCAGGAAACTCGGGGTCCCCAGAAATCCATTGATTCGCAATCCCTGCATGATTCGAATCTGCATCAGGGTATTGCCTACGCCTGTTGGGACAACGGTCCCGCCGATTCGATTCACGGATTCGTCGAGCATAAAGGCGAACGGCCAGAGGTGGTAATTGAAGGTGTTCACAATGCGGTCTTCAGGCCCAAACCCTGCGGCGCAAAGGGCCTCGGCCCAGGAGGTGTCGGCGTAATTCTGCTCTCCAGGCTGGTAGATGAGACCGGGGTTGACGTAAATCCGACGTATATCGGCCGGGCCTGATGCATCGAAACCACCAAAGGGCGGGGTCATTTTTTGCCGCTCCACAACGGTCTCCATGCGCAGAATTGGAAGTTTCTCCAGGTCGTCAAGCCCTCGAATATCGGATATGTCAATGCCGGATGCCCCGTAGATCTCCCTGTATGCCCCGGCATGTTGGAAGGCGTGCTGAAAGAGTTCTACAAATTGTCGGCTCAGGCCGGGTCTCCGTTCGTCCCAGTCCATGGTCTCCCGCGCCAGGTTAAAAAATCGATTCTCCGGCATCTTCTTTTCCATTGCCCCTCTCCTTTTTTCAGGTCGCCGGCCCAAGAAAGCTAATGCCCGGCCTGTTTCAACGCATCCAGCTTCTCCCTGGCCTTTGCCGCATACTCGCTTTCAGGATGCTTTTCGATGATGTTGCGGTAAAGTTCTTTCGCATGATCATAATTATTCTGCAGTTCTTCCAACTGGGCTGTTTCAAAGACCTCTTTGACAGTGTCTCCCGAACAGCCGGCAAGGGTCAGCGCTGCGATACCCACAAGGATCATGATCATTCTTTTCATGGATAGGACCTCCAGTTTCAGGTTCAGTCACAAATTCAGCAGAAATTTTCAGAATTGTCTCGCCTAAAGACGCAACGGCGCAAAGAGATTTCGTGTTTTTAACGATAGAAAGCGAGGGAACAGGGCACTAATTTCCATTTTCATCTTCGGGTGCAGCGAGCCCCCGCTGCGACCGTTTGGCAGGCTTTTTCTTAATTTCATATAGCCGGGCCAAAATGTCAATTTAAACTTACAGGGAGCAAGTCTCGCGATAGGGGTCATTTTTTGGAAAGGCGATAAAAGGGCTGCAACTGAAAGAAAAAGGGAAGCGAGGGGGTTGCCAGGAATCTCAGGGTCGATTATAAGAGAGTGCTCAGAAATCGGAGTCGCATTGGATTGGTTAAAGGCTCGATACTTGAAACTTGGGGTTTACCACTTAAAATTGGTCCAACATCTAACGAAAAAAGGTGACCCAGCGGATCCGTTCATGGATCATGGGTCGGGGGATGAGGCATGAAAAAATCGAATAAATCGTCTCTTCAGGCGGGACTCTGGATTTTGGTATGGTTTCTGGTCCTTGGCGTGGTGATGGCCGGTCTCGGGTACTGGGAGTGGGGACTTCTAAAAGGAGGCCTCAATGAATTTCAGCAGAGGGTCCATGACGCTCAGTTGTTGAACGAAATCGAACTTTGTTTGAGGACGGTATCCCTGAAGGTCGCTCTGGTACTGGCCGGGAGCTGGGCGGTTATTGGGTTTCTCCTCTGGTTGAGCCTTCGATCGGTGATTCGGCGGCAGGTTGCAGGGGATGCCCCTGTCATACCGCCCGGATCGGTCAGCGCAAAGAAACAGAGCTCGGTACATCAGGAACCATCGCCCGAGGATAAAAAAAGGGAGACACAGCGTGATCAACGGAGATCGCTTCATCTCCTTTCCCTTCTGCAGAGGGAAGGGCGGCTCGTGGATTTTTTGCAGGAGGACCTTCACGCCTATGATGACGCCCAGATTGGGGTTGCCGTTCGAGGAATACAGGAGGCCTGCCGCGAAAGTCTGAAAAAATATGTGGCCCCCGCGCCTGTCATCGACAAAGAGGAAGGGGAGTTGATAACGGTTGATGACGGATTTGACGCTAATGCCATTCGGCTGACAGGGAATGTATCCGGACGGCCTCCCTTTAAAGGGATCTTGCAGCACCGGGGCTGGCGAAGTGCGGGCCTGGCTCTGCCCACCCTCTCAGGTTCACCGGACCCCGCCATCATTGCGCCGGCAGAGGTGGAAATTGAGTGACTTGTCAGTCCAAAGTCCAAGGTCCAAAGTCCAAAGTCCAAGGTCCAAAGTCCAAGGTCCAAGGTCCAAAGTCCGAAGTCCAAGGTCCAACGTCGAAGAATGAGGGACAACTGAATGACCACCGAATGACAATCGAATGACGACCGCAGGTCAAATGACGGCGAAGCCAAATGACAATGAATAACAGCGAAGCGAACGACCAATGACAGATTTAAGGAGTATTCCATGTCTGAACCCGTTTATGTGATAGGGATTGACCTGGGCACCACCAACAGTGTGGTGGCCTGCTCCAAGATCCCGGTCGATGAATTCGACGAGCCCGCCATCCATATATTCAAGGTGCCGCAACTGGTGGGATCCGGTTCTATCACAGAGAGAGAGATCCTTCCCTCATTCCTCCTTCTGCCGGGACCGAACGACGTGCCGCAGGGGGGGCTTGAGTTGCCATGGGACAAGAACAATTCGGTGGCAGTGGGAGAATTCGCTCGGGATCGGGGGGCTGAAATCCCTCTCTGTTTAATCGCTTCCACCAAGTCATGGCTGTGCCATGCCGGAGTGGACCGCAATCAGGCCATCCTTCCGTGGGAATCCCCCGAAGATGGCCGAAAACTCTCGCCAGTGGAGGCCTCTGCGGCGATCTTGAAACACATCAAGGATAGCTGGGATTTTGTCATGGCCACGGAGGATGAAGGGTTGCGGCTGGAGAACCAGGAGGTCTTTTTGACCGTACCCGCCTCTTTCGATGCCGTGGCCAGGGACCTGACGGTCAAGGCAGCAGAGATGGCCGGTTTGCCGAAGAGCACCCTCCTTGAAGAACCCCAGGCTGCGTTTTATGCGTGGCTGAATTCCGCAAAGGGAGGATGGCGAGACCAGGTCAGGGTGGGCGACAGGATCCTGGTGGCTGATGTGGGGGGCGGAACCACGGATTTCAGTCTGATCGAGGTTTCCCAGGAGGAAGGGGGCCTGATGCTGGAACGGGTGGCCGTAGGAGACCACCTTCTGGTGGGCGGGGACAACATGGATTTGAGCCTCGCCTATGCAGTGGCCAACCGGCTGGGCGCGAAGGGTCAGAAACTGGATGCCTATCAGATGAGAGGTCTGTGCCACAGTTGCCGTTCAGCCAAAGAGCGCCTTTTCAGCGAAGAGGGCGTCGATGCCTGGCCTGTTACTGTTCTGGGGAGGGGAAGCAGGCTGATCGGCAACACGATCAAGACGGAGTTGAAACGGGTGGATGTTGAGGAAATCCTCATCAACGGATTTTTTCCCCTATGCGACAACCGGATGCATCCCAGGGAACATCGGCGAACCGGGATGAGGGAACTGGGCCTTTCGTATGCGGCCGACCCCGCCATCACCCACCATCTGGCCCATTTCCTGAGACAGCGGCACGCCGCGAATGCCGGCATAGGGGAGACGGATTTTGTCTGTCCGACCGCAGTCCTCTTCAACGGGGGCGTGATGAAGGCCGGGGGCCTGAGGAGACGGGTGTTCGACCTTCTCTCATCCTGGTCAGACAGCGAGGAACAGCCGCGACCGCGAGAGATCGAAACCCTCGATTTTGACCTGGCGGTTGCCAAAGGGGCGGTCTATTACGGTTTAGCCCGGCGGGGAAGAGGGATTCGCATTCGCAGCGGACTTTCAAAAACCTATTATATCGGCGTCGAGGCCGCCATCCCTGCTGTGCCGGGTATTCCAATCCCTGTCAAGGCGTTATGCGTGGCCCCTTTTGGAATGGAAGAGGGCGCAGAGGCGCAGATCCCGAACAAGGAATTCGGCCTCGTCGTGGGGGAACCGGTCAAGTTTGATTTTCTCGGGTCCAATACCCGGCATCATGACGCCGTGGGCACGGTGGTAGACGATTGGGAAGGGGAAATTCAGCCGGTCGCAACCCTCGAAACCCATCTGGAAGGGGAGGTCGGTACGATCGTTCCGGTGACCCTCGAGATCAAGGTCACGGAGGTGGGAACCCTTGAGCTATGGTGTGTGGCCCGTGAAACCGATCGAAGGTTCAAGCTGGAATTCAATGTGAGGGAAGAACCCTAAGGCGGGACGTACCCGCAACTCAATTTCGTCCCTTAGCTGAAAGCTCAAAGCTGAAAGCTGAAAGCGGGCTGGGTGCACCTTTGAGCTTTGAGCTTTGAGCTTCGATTCTATCGATGCCATGAAGGACTTTCTTGTTTTTTGAGACAGAAAATCTGGCAATCAGGCACTAAGCTTCGACACTCGTGCTTTCAAGCCGCGAACACAATAAACGCGATAACTCAACAAACCCAACAAACCAACCACCGTAAACGTGCTCATGAATCATCACTATATTATAGGAATCGACTTAGGCACCACCAATTCAGCAGTCAGTTATAGTGATCTGTCTCTCACCGACGGCAAAGAAACGTCGCGCATCGAGACCTTTGAGGTCCCTCAGCTTACGGGCCCGGGTGAAATTTCAAGGCTCAAGGTCCTCCCCTCGTTTCTATACCTTCCCGGCGACCATGAACTGGACAAAAACGGCCTGAGAACCGCCTCGGCCTGTGACGGAAAGGGGTTCGCGGGGGCATTTGCACGGGATCAGGGGGTAAAGGTCCCCAAGCGGCTGATCTCCTCTGCCAAAAGCTGGCTTTGCCACGGCAAGGTGGATCGAAGGGCGCCGATCCTTCCATGGGGCGCCGACAATCAGGTGGGGGGAATGTCGCCGGTCGCGGTGAGTTCCGCCTATTTGAGCCATATCAAAGAGGCATGGAACGAGGCCAAAAAGGGCGATAGGGAACGCTATCTGGAAAACCAGACGGTGTTTGTTACCGTGCCCGCCTCCTTTGACGAGGTGGCGCGGGACCTGACCGTGGAGGCCGCTTCGCAGGCGGGAATAAAGCATATCACCCTTCTGGAAGAGCCTCTGGCCGCATTCTACTCATGGCTGAGCCTGCATGAAGCAGACTGGAGCCAATACGTTCGACCTGGCGAGTTGATCCTGGTCTGTGACGTCGGTGGCGGGACCACGGACTTCACCCTCATTACCCTTCGCGAGCGGAACGGTCATCCGGTCTTTGAACGGATCGCCGTGGGCGATCATCTGATCCTTGGGGGCGACAACATGGATCTGGCCCTGGCCCATCGGTGCGAAGAGCGTCTTCAGGGAGAGGCCAGAGGACGGTTGAATCTGGACCGCTGGCAGGCCCTTTGCAATCAGTGCCGCCAGGCCAAAGAAAGGGTCCTCAACGCCCTTTCAGATCGTGAGACCATTACCCTGGTAGGCGAAGGGAGGCGGTTGATCGCCGGAACCGTTTCGACCCAGTTGTCCAGGGACGAGGTGGAAGCGGTTATCCTGGAAGGCTTTTTCCCGCTGGTCCCGCCGGGGGACTCCCTCTGCGAAAGGCCCCGGCAGGGAATGATCGAGTTCGGTCTCCCCTATGCGCAGGACCCCGCTATTACCCGTCATCTGATTCGATTTCTGGAACACCACAGAGAGGATGTCAGGCAGATCCTGGAAAAAGAGACGCCGAAGCCGGACCTGATCCTTTTTAACGGCGCTGCCTTGAAGCCGCCCCGCATTCAGGAACGGATTCGAGAGGCGGTTTTCAAATGGTTTGACGGGGGTGCGGGAGAATCTCTTCCTCGAATCCTCGAGAACCCGGAACTGGACCTGGCTGTGGCCCTGGGGGCCTCTTATTATGGCCTGGTCAGAAAAGGTCTCGGGGTCCGGGTGGACAGCGGGAGCGCACGGGCCTACTACCTCGGGGTTCATGTCGAAGACAACACACCGAAGGAGGGACGTCCCGATACCTCTTCCCGGCCGACGGCGATCTGTCTGGTGGAGCGACACATGCCCGAAGGGACCCGGAACGCCCTGACAGGAAGAAAATTCGATGTGCTGGCCAACCAACCGGTACAATTTCTTTTATACAGCTCCAGTTACCGGACAGGAGATCGCGTGGGGGATTTCGTTGCCATCGATGATACCCTCACTCCGCTCCCCCCCCTTCAGACGGTGATCAAGTTCGGCAAAAAGGCCGGGGAAACCATGGTCCCGGTCGAGGTGGAGGCCGATTATACAGAGATGGGGACCCTGGCCATCTGGTGTCGATCTGTTCGAAGCCCTCACCGATGGCGATTCCAGTTCCAGTTGCGGCAAAGGGACCAGGGTTCTGGGGTGTTGGACAGAGAGGTCTTTGAGGAATCACTGGTGAACGAGGCCGTGGAAGCGGTGAGGAAGGCCTTCTCATCCAAAGACGGGAACAGAGAGACGGCCCGCCTTGTCAAAACGATCGCCGCTCTGGTTGATCGCCCAAAGGAGGCATGGCCTCTCGGCTTGATCCGTCGAATCGCCGACACCCTCCTGTCCCTCAGTTCGCTCAGGGGCCGCAGCCTGGACCACGAAGCCCGATGGCTGAACCTGATCGGGTTCTGCATGCGGCCGGGATTCGGGGATGCCCTGGACGGGCATCGAATGGAAACCCTCTGGAAGATCTTTCATGAAGGTCTGGTTCATGGCAGGCATGCCCAGGTGCGGTCCGAATGGTGGGTCTTGTGGCGCAGGGTGGCAGGGGGCCTTTCCGCCGGTCAGCAGATAAAAACGCTTCAGGAAATCTCATCGCTGATCAGACCCGGAAAGGGGGGTAAAAAGGCGAGGCTGGCCCCCCAGGAGGATATGGAGATCTGGATGGCCGTGGCCAACCTGGAGCGGGTCCCGGTGAACGACAAGGTGGTCTGGGGGAACCTCCTCCTGGACAGCCTTCAGACCCAAAAAGGTCGGCCCCAGCACTGGTGGTCCCTCTCACGGATCGGCGCCAGGGAACCGCTCTACGGTCCCATTGACCGGATCGTTCCACCGGACGTGATTGTCTCCTGGATTGACCGGATCTTAACGGTGGAATGGCGGGACCCCAGGCCCGTGGGCGCGGCCCTGGCGCAGATGGCCCGACTCACCGGAGATCGAAAGCGGGACCTGGGACAGGAGCTTGTGGAACGAGTCATAGACTGGATCGCCCCCCATGACTGGTCTGGACCCTGTCTGAAACCCTTGAAAGAGGCTGTGCCAATTGACCGGCAGGAAGAGTCCCTCATTTTTGGCGAATCTCTCCCCTCTGGGATTCAATTGCGGATGGACTGACCAGGGGGCCGTGAAAATCTTGGAAAAGGAATAAGGCTCCCTCATCGTCAGTTGGGGGGATGGTACATTCGGCCGTTCGGGAGGAGGTTGTCCGAATGCGGGATTCCCGCTTCCTCGAGTTGATAGCGCCTGCACGCTTTCCAATTCACATCGGAGGTGCAGTATTCGTTCGCCCAGCGCCGGTCGATGAGACCCGATCGCTCAAGCCGTCTCAGGGGACAGATATGGCGCCATTTGCAGGCCATGCGCTGCGGCCTTTCAGGCCCTCTCCTCGAACCATCGATACAGCGCCGTTTCCAGTTCCCAGCCAGCCGCAAGCTCCTGTCCAACAACAGCCAGGAGGGTGTCCATCAAGGTGGGGCCTAACTGCGTCTTGAGTGTGGGACAGAAATAGTTCAGGCAGAACGAGTAGTGCGCCCGCAATCGACATCCTTTCTCTCCGAGGAAGAGGCACTGGCCCGGTATGTGTCGGGATCGAGGGAGATCGCCAGTTAACAGCAGATTGATGAAGAGGAGGATCGGATCGTACCACGTCTCTACCTCCTGAAAGCAGCAACTTCCGGTCTTCTCCGCACAGAGACCGCAGGTCTCCGCAACCTTTGCTTTTCCCATGGTTTCCTGCGTGTGTTCTATGGCGGCATCATAGCGCTTTAGAAGACGCTGCATGCCGGAGATCGCGAGGATGTTCTTTCCATGCGCCTGGTAGAGTCTCGCAGCCGCTTCCATATGTTCCCATACACTGCTATCGCACGTGTTTTGCATTAAATTTCACCAGAATGAAAGAGGTTGCCCGTGTCCCTGGGGTTTCACTCCCTTGTTTTTGTCATTTTGGAATTGGAACATTTGAATTTGTTTCGAATCTCGGATTTCGATAGTTGAGTTTTGCCTGAACAGGGGTTTTTGTTCAAGCACTATTTAACAATCCCCCTGCCGTATCCCTGCAATGACTCACGAATTTGCGTCCTTTGGGAGAGAGACCCCCCACGGACCTTTTTTAAACAGTGAATGTGTTGCAAATTGTCTATGCCCGCTCCTTTTTTGTTTTCGAGAAAATCAAACTGGGTTACTATTGTCAGGCGGCAACCCGCCGGACCCTGTTTCTTCATAAACCCTGCCGTAAGGAGCGCCAGACGATGGAAGAGAGGAAAAGACTGCTGATGGTGACCGTTTCCGGATCCGATCGGTCAGGAATCACGGCGATACTGACAGGTGTTCTGGTAAGGCATGGGGCTGAAGTGGTGGATATTGAACAGTCCTCCCTGCAGAACCAGTTGGGGCTCTATTTTCTCCTTGACCTGAGCCGGGCTTCAATCGGAGAGGACAGCATCATCAAGGACCTTCTTTTCGAGGCCAGCAAGCTTCAACTGACGCTCAATTTTCGGCTGTTTTATGAAGATGAGGTTCGGGCCGTCAATGAACGGAATCTCTTTGTGCTGACGCACTTCGGGGGCACCCGCGCGCTTTACGAGCTCTCCAGGATACTTGGTGACGAAAGCGTCAATATTGAAACCATATCCACGGTCACCCATCATGGCGAAACATCCATAGAGATGGTGATCAATGTAAACGAGGCCCCGAACCTGGGCCGACTCAAAGAAAGGATCATGCTCACGAGCCGGACCCTCGGCATCGATCTCGCCCTCCAGAAGATGGAGGCGTACCGGAAAAACAAACGGCTCGTCTTTTTTGATATGGACAGCACCCTGGTGGACATGGAGGTGATCGATGAAATGGCCCGAAGGGGAGGGGTGTACCCTGCGGTGAGTCGAATCACTGAGAAGGCCATGAGGGGGGAGTTTGATTTCGAGGAATCGCTGAGGCAGCGTGTGGCACTGCTGAAGGGACTGACAGTCGATGACCTCAACGAAATCAAGAGCCATATTCCGCTTTCGGATGGGGTGGAGGAGCTGGTCGCCACCCTGAAGTGGCTGGGCTACAAGCTCGGCGTGGTTACCGGGGGATTTGATTTTTTCGCAGACCCTCTGAGCGAACAGTTAGGCCTCCATTTCTGTTATTCCAACCGCCTTGAGATCAGGAACGGCGTCCTGACCGGTGCAGTTGCAGGCGAGGTGATTGACGCCGCACGAAAGGCCCGGATTGTCAATCAGACCGCCTGCGATGAAAAAATTACTTTGGATCAGACTGTGGTGGTAGGGGACGGGGCCAACGACGCCCTGATGCTGGGTCAGGCCGGCCTGAGCATTGCCTACAACGCCAAGAAGGGTCTTGAGAGGTCGGCTGGGGCTTCGATTGGAAAATCAAGGATGAAAAACATCCTTCATTTCCTGGGTATTACCGAAGACGACATCACAGCGGCCTTGAGCTGTAAGGCGTAATATCGGCATCTTTCGAAATTTTCTTGAAAATGTCAAAGAGTTCGGGTACAAGGACACTGGTGGAGGTGGTGGTGCGTTATCAAGGTGCCAGGGTTCCAGGCGCTTTTTTTCGAACTGCGCCTCGTACCAGATGGTAAGGGTAAAGGACTTGCCCTCATTTTTGGACAAGGGGGAAGATATGATCCAGGTGATGGTTGCCGGCGCCGCCGGTCGAATGGGGCAACGAATCATTCATATGATTCATCAAAATCCGGAAACGACACTGAGCGGCGCATTTGAACATCCCGACCACCCATGTGTTGGCCAGGATGCAGGCCTTGTGGCCGGGGTTGGGGAACTGGGCGTCAAAATTGCAGACGCGATGCAGAAATCGACTGAGCGGGCGGATGTGCTGATAGATTTCACCGCTCCTCAGGCTACGCTCGATAACATGAAGGTCGCTGCTGACGAAGGCCTTGCCATGGTGATCGGGACCACCGGCATCACAGGGGACATTCTGAAAACGGTGGAGACCCTTGCTGGAAAAATCCGATGTGTCCTGGCCCCCAACATGAGTGTTGGCGTCAATGTCATGTTCAAGATTGCCGGGGAAATGGCCCGAATCCTGGGGGCCGACTATGATATGGAAATTCTGGAAGTGCATCACCGTCTCAAAAAGGACGCCCCGAGCGGAACCGCCATGCGTCTCGGCCAAATACTGGCCGACGCCGCCCACAGGGACCTGGAAAAGGTAGGGGTCTATGAACGGAAGGGGATGATTGGCGAAAGGACGCGTGAGGAGATCGGCATTCAGACCTGGCGCGCCGGCGATATTACAGGAGAGCACACGGTCATGTTCGGTGGAATCGGCGAGAGGCTGGAACTGACGCACCGGGCCCACAACCGGGATAATTTTGCCCGGGGGGCTGTAAGGGCGGCCCTATGGCTGGTCCAACAGCCCAAAGGCCTTTACGACATGCAGGACGTGTTAGGGTTGAAGTGACGGGTGGAAAGCGGGTTAACGGATCTAACCTCGTGAAAATTGTGAAAGGAACCTATGAAACTGTTTGAGAAGGCCGAGCGATTGAGACAATTGCCGCCCTATCTATTTAAGGAAATTGATCGTAAAAAGGCCGAAATCAAGGCTAAAGGGATTGACATTATCGACCTGGGAGTGGGAGATCCTGATTTGCCTACGCCTGGGCACATTGTTGAAGAGATGAGGCGGGCGGTTGGCGATCCGTCAAACCACAGATATCCCTCCTATTCGGGAATGAACGATTTTAAGGAGGCGGTTGCCGACTGGTATCGGGGCCGTTTCGGTGTCGATCTGGATCCCGAGAGAGAGGTCGTCTCGCTGATTGGGAGCAAAGAAGGACTGGCCCATCTTCCCTTGGCCTTCATCGATCCCGGCGATATCGCCCTGGTCCCCACCCCCGCATACCCGGTGTACCATATCGGTACGCTCTTTGCCGGGGGCGAATCGTTTTTTATGCCGCTGTTGAAAAAAAACAATTATCTACCTGATTTAAAAGCGATTCCTGAATCTGTGGCAGGGCGGGCTCGACTCCTGTTTATCAGCTACCCCAATAATCCGACGGCTGCGGTCGCGGACCTTCCGTTCTTTGAAGAGGTGGTAGCGTTTGCGCGGAAATACGATATCATGGTCTGCCACGACGCGGCCTACACCGAGATGGCCTTCGATGGGTACCGGGCGCCGAGTTTTTTGCAGGCGAAGGGGTCCAAAGAGGTCGGGATGGAGTTTCATTCCCTTTCGAAGACCTATAATATGACCGGATGGCGGATCGGGTTCGCGGTGGGAAACGCCAAAGGGATGGAGGGCCTGGGCGCGATCAAGAGCAATATCGATTCCGGTGTCTTTCAAGCCGTTCAGTGGGCCGGTATCGAGGCCCTCAGGGGTGATCCTTCCTGTGTGAATGAGATGACTCGGATTTACCAGGAGCGTCGGGACATCATGGTTCAGGGGCTACGGAACGGAGGATTTGAGGTGACGCCGCCCAAGGCGACCTTCTACCTGTGGGTGACCGTGCCTCAAGGGTACACGTCCGCGCAGTTAGCGACCCGTTTTTTGGAAGAAGCAGGGGTCGTGGTGACCCCCGGCAACGGGTTTGGAGAACCTGGCGAGGGGTATTTCCGGATTGCGCTGACCCAGAAGAAAGCAAGGCTGGCAGAGGCCCTGGAGAGAGTGAAAGGGATGAGGTTCTAAGTGCCCGAAGCACCGTCATTCGCCGTGGTGACCGCCTACATCGGGATCGGTTCGAATGTAGGAGATCCACTGAACAATTGTCTTAAAGCCATTGATCTGATGAATCATATCGATGGATGCAGGGTCGCGGATAGATCCGATTTTTTTCGAACGGAGCCGGTAGGATCGATATCTCAGGAGTGGTACGTAAACGGGGTTGTTCGCATCGAAACGACGCTCAGGCCACGAGACCTGTTGCGGTCCCTTCTGGCCATCGAGTCTCAAATGGGGAGGGTCCGACGGCAAAAATGGGAACCCCGCATCATCGATCTCGATATCCTCCTCTATGGGAATGAGGTGGTGGAAGAGGACGATTTGAGGATACCCCACCCCTTGATGCATCAGCGACGGTTCGTCCTCATGCCTATGGTTCAACTGGATCCTGGGCTGATTCATCCGGTTACAGGGAGAACCATGGCTGAACTGATGGATGATTTGAATGTGGACGGTCAGACGGTTGTCCCGTTGGGTGGCGTATGATTCGGCTGTTGATTTTCGCATTTTTGGCGTATCTTGCCTATTGGCTGGTGCGCAGGCATCTTGGGCCAGGGCAGAAGAGCGAACCGCCTGTAGAGGCGGGCTCTGTTGACGAGATGGTCCAGGACCCTGTCTGCAAGACCTATATTCCCAAAAGGACCGCTCATCGAAGGATCGTGGCCGGAAAGGAGTATTTCTTCTGCAGCGAGGCGTGCGCAGACCGGTTTGAGAGTGAAGGGAAAGGCTGATGGTATGCCGAAAAATTCAGGGATTGACAGATGGAGAGATTTAGGATATTAAAACAGGGGGTTATATGAAATTTTTTATAGATACCGCAAATATCGACGAAATCAGACAGGCCAGTGCCCTGGGAATGGTGGACGGCGTCACCACCAACCCGAGCCTGGTGGCCAAAGAGGGAAGGGAGTTTAAGGGACTCATCAGGGAAATATGCGGCATCATCGACGGTCCGGTGAGCGCGGAGGTGGTGAGCCTCGATTCGAAAGGGATGGTGGCGGAGGCGCGGGATCTGGCCCGAATTGCCGAGAATATCGTCGTGAAAATCCCTATGATTGAAGAAGGCCTGAAGGCCGTTGCAGTCCTGGCCGGGGAAGGAATCAAGGTCAATGTGACGCTCTGCTTTTCGCCGATCCAGGCCCTGATGGCCGCCAAAGCAGGCGCCGCGTACATCAGCCCCTTTGTCGGAAGGCTGGACGACATCAGTCATGTGGGAATGGATCTGGTCGAGCAGATCCTGACCATCTATGAAAATTACGGCTTTGACACGGAGGTGATCGTTGCGAGCATTCGCAACCCGATCCATGTGCTGGATGCGGCCCTCATGGGCGCCGACATCGCCACGATCCCGTTCAAGGTAATTCAGCAATTGATCCGTCATCCCCTGACCGATATTGGACTGGAAAAATTCCTTGAAGACTGGAAGCGATTAGGGTGAAATCATTTTTTTCTCGAATGTGCTGGGCCGTGATCCTGACCGCGGCGGTGTCGCTTGCCGCGGCGGTCCCTGCGCGTGGAGAGATCTACCGATATGTGGACAAGAATGGCGTGTGGCATTTCACCAACGTCAAGACCGACAGCCGCTATCGAATTTTTGTCCCGAGTTCCCGAAAGGCCCTTGGAAAATATCTGAATGATTACGGCGGAATCATTAATCAGGCGTCCACGGAGTTTGGAATTGAGCCGCACTTCATTCGGGCCGTTATCAAGGCTGAATCGGGCTTTAATCACCAGGCGGTCTCTTCCAAGGGCGCTCAGGGTCTGATGCAGTTGATGCCCGGTACAGCGGGCGACATGGAGGTGTCGGACCCCTTTGACCCGGAAGACAACATCTTCGGGGGTGTTCGGTACCTCAGTCTCCTCCTCAAGCGGTTCAACGACAACAAGATTCTGGCCCTGGCTGCCTACAATGCAGGGCCGAATGCCGTGGAGTCCTACAAGGGGGTTCCCCCCTTCCCCGAGACCCGGCAATTTGTGAAACGGGTCATGGAGTATTATAAAATCTACCAGGCAAAGAGCAAATGACTTCCATTTCCGGCGTCCTGTCCAATCCCGCGCCCGGAACGTGCGGTTCTGTTGGAGGGGCTGTCCGGTTAACCCTTTGGGTGATAGGACTTGGAATTGCGCTCACCGGTCTCTTCTTTCTTCAACCTCCTGTTGCTGTCTGTAAACAGGATCTCCCCTGTCTGGCAAACATCACATCATCAGACGCCCTTCTGATTGCGGATCCGCGTGGAAGAATCCTTTACCGAAAGAACGAGAGAAAAAAATTCATCCCGGCATCCACCCTGAAGGTTTTGACCGGGCTCGCAGCCCTCGAACAGCTTGGCCCCTCTTACAGGTTTAAAACGGAATTTTATGTGGATTCCTTTCACAACCTAAAGGTGAAAGGATATGGCGATCCCCTTCTGGTTTCGGAGATTTTGGAAGAACTGGCCGATGTCCTGTCATCGAAAATAAACCGATGTCAATCGGTTATAATGGACGACAGCTATTTTTCCTCCGAGATCGCTGTACCGGGCTGTGACGGGTCAACCAACCCGTATGATGCCCCTGTCGGCGCCATCTGCGCAAATTTCAACACGGTCGGCTTCAACCGGGACAAGAATGGAAGGCTTTTCTCTGCAGAGAAGCAGACGCCCCTAATCCCCTTTGCCAGGGACCGGATACGGACCCTGGGTCTGGGGCCGGGTCGTCACACCTTTTTGTACGACTCCCAGAGCGCCGCGTGTTATGCAGGGGAGCTGCTCCTCTATTTTTTGAAGGAGAGAGGAGTTGCGTGCGACGGTCCCGTCGGTTCGGGAAAGGTGGGACCTGACGACAGGCTCATTCATACCTATCAGTCGATCTTTCCGCTGGAAACGGTTGTTAAGAGAATGCTGGCTGGGTCGAGCAATTTCATGGCCAATCAGCTCTTTCTTGCCATGGGCGCTTCGATCTACGGTCTGCCGGCGAAACTGACAAAGGGAGTCGATGCGGTGGAGGGTTTTGTCGAAAAAAAGATCGGATTAAGGGACATCAAGATCGCGGAGGGATCAGGGCTTTCAAGGGAGAACCGACTGTCCGCCCTCGACATGCTCGCTGTCTTGGAGCAATTCAAGCCGTACAGACGTCTCCTCAGGCAAAAGGACCGGGTCTATTACAAAACAGGGACCCTCACCGGAGTCCGCACCAGGGTGGGATACATAGACGATGGCCTGGGCGAGTATTACTATTTTGTCATATTTTTCAACCAGCCGCATCACAAGATGACTGCTACTCTGGATTGCGTACAAAAGACGGTCGCTCGTCAGCGTTGAATCGAGGTTGTGTGTATGGCCTCAATGCGGCGAGACTATTTTCTGAAGAGGGCCTCGAGGGCCTCTCTCGCATCCGCTGATCGGTCGGTAATCGGCTGGGAGTGGCCTTTTGGTACAAAATACTCGCAAAAATTGGCCCGTTCCTTATCGATAACCCGTTCGGCCATTACCTCCTTACATTCATTGTAGGCGTGATGGTCGAAGAAGTTGCACTGTCTGCAGCATCTAAGGTCCCTCGAGCAGTGGGGGCATACATCTCTCCTCATTACCTTGTCTGTCAGTTTCACTTTGTGTCCACAAAACACGCAATTCATGGTTTTTTCCTCCGTTTTATAGAATTGAACAAGAATTCCGGATAAGATTTTGACAAGTTACCCGTTTAAAATTAATATGGATGCGCATGCAGGCCGGGTTTGTCGCTCCCGGAATAAAAATGACCTTACGCATCACAATGTAATAAAAGGCTGACCCCTGAACTGGCACGCTGGACGTTGGACCCCGGACTACTCTCGTATGCATGGCAGCTTCGAATGACTTCTAAAAGGGCTTTTTTCCATTTTCTCGACCATACCGCAGATATGGGGATACGGGTCACAGGCCCTACCCTCGAGGACCTGTTCGAGAATGCCGCCCAGTCGCTGATGGAGATCATGATCAAAAAGAGGCCGGCCGGAAAGAGTTCCCTTTTCAGTCTCTCGGTCGCCGGAGACGATCTCCCCGATCTGATGGTGCGGTGGCTGGGAGAAATCCTCTATCTGTTCGAAGGGGACAGCAAGGTCGTCGTGGACATTGATATCGATGCCGTTACCGAGACCCGCGTTGATGCCACAGTGCACACGGTCCCCTTCAACCCGACGCTGCATGAGGTGGTGACCGAGATCAAGGCGGTCACCTATCATCGGATCGAGGTCGTCCGCGAAAAAGACTGCTGGCAGGCGACCGTCATTTTTGATTTGTAACCGGAGGTGATCCATACAGGGTTATGAATATTTCTTTAGAAAAAATAGATGATTACCGGTGGTTGATCCCACAGACCGGGGCCATGCATGTCCCGGGGCTCGTCTTTGCGAACCGTGAGCTGATCCGGTCGATCCAGGAGGACCAAAGCCTGACTCAGGTGGTAAATGTGGCCATGCTGCCCGGCATTGTGGGCCATTCACTGGCTATGCCGGACATCCACTGGGGCTACGGGTTTCCCATCGGCGGGGTCGCAGCCTTTGACATGGACGAAGGCATCGTCTCTCCCGGCGGGGTCGGATATGATATCAATTGCGGGTGCAGGCTCATGACGACGCTGCTCCGAGGCGATGATATCCACCCCTTTATGAAGGACCTTGTCTCCGCGCTGTTCAGGAATATTCCCAGCGGCGTCGGATCGAGGAGTCCGATTCACCTCTCCAGGTCGGAAGAAAACCAGGTCGCCGTCATGGGGGCTGAATGGGCCGTTAAAAGGGGCCTTGGCACGCCCCGGGACCTGGAAAGAACGGAAGACCATGGCGCCATGGAGGGCGCCGACCCATCCGTCCTGAGCGAACGGGCCATCAAAAGAGGACACGATCAGTTGGGTACGCTTGGATCCGGGAACCATTTCGTCGAGATCCAGGTAGTCGATCAGATCTTTGACCCGGAAAAGGCCCGACAGTTTCACCTGTTTGAAGGCCAGGTGACGGTTTTCATCCATACCGGTTCACGCGGATTCGGGCACCAGATATGCGACGACTTCTTGAAGGAGATGAGCAAGATCGCTCACAGCGGGCACGCATCCTTTGAACTCCCGGATCGCCAGTTGGCCTGCGCCCCTCTGACATCGGACCTTGGCCGGCGCTACCTGGCGGCCATGGCATGTGCGGCCAATTACGCCTGGGCCAACCGCCAGATCCTGATGCACTGGACCTTGGAGATCTTCCTGAAGACGCTCTCCCTTCGGCCCGAAGAATTGGGCATGAACCTTCTGTATGATGTGTGCCACAACATTGCCAAGAAAGAGCTGCACCAGGTGTCGGGCAAGGCGACCATGGTCTGCGTCCATCGAAAAGGGGCTACCCGTGCCCTGCCGCCCGGCCATCCTCTCCTCCCCCAGGTCTATCGGCCTACGGGTCAGCCGGTCCTCATTCCCGGCGATATGGGCACTCATTCCTATGTGCTGGCCGGGGCGCCGGGGGCTATGGAGCGAAGTTTCGGGTCCAGTTGCCATGGCGCCGGCCGGGTGTTAAGCCGGACCCAGGCGGTCAAACAGGCAAAAGGCCGCGCCATTCACCGCGAACTGGAAGATAGAGGCATTTTTGTACAATCCAGAGGCATACGAACGCTGAAAGAAGAAATGCCAGAGGCCTACAAGGATATATCACAGGTGGTTGACGTAGTTGTAGGCGCCAACCTTGCCACAAAGGTTGCCCGGGTGAGGCCCCTGGGTGTCATCAAGGGGTGAACGCATCATCAAGGCAAGGGTGCATTTATCTTGGACATTAACGAGGCCTATAACAGGATCTATCTCTCAGGTCAAGCACAAAATGCGGGACCTCGGTCTGCAAGAGTTCGCCGTTTCAGACGCCCAGCCCGACCGAAGGAGGGCCATCGGGAGATAGAACACTGATCAGGGCCCAAGGACCCTGCAAGGAGGAATTCATGCCGGTTGAGCGGATAAACGGAGTCCCAATCTATTATGAATGTCACGGCGAAAATGGGGATAAGGGGGCGATTGTGCTCCTTCACCACGGATTCGGTTGCACCAAAATCTGGAAGGAGATTTATCCTCGCCTGGCGGAGAAGGGCTACCGGATTCTCATGTACGACCGAAGGGGCTATGGACGATCAGAGGAAGGTTCCGGTTTCATGGAGTTTTATGTGAGCGACCGATTTCGCTCAGAAAGCGTCGAAGAGATGCGGACACTGGTCGCTGCCATGGGCATAAAACGGTTTCACGTCATTGGACAGTGCGAGGGAGGCGTGGTGGCTGCGGATTATGCGGCAAGGCACCCAAATCAGGTCGAAAGCATGGTAATTTCCAGTACTCAGTGTTTTAGCCGTCTGACGATGGTCGAGATAAACGCACTGATTTTTCCTAAACAATTTAGAGAACTTGAACTTGAGGTCAAGGCCAAGTTCTTTGAGTGGCACGGAGAGAAGGCAGGGCCCCTTTACGAACAGTTCCGTCGATTTGGAGGGGCATACGGGACCGATCTGTTCGATTTGAGGCCCGTCCTGTCTTCGGTCAGATGTCCGACCCTGGTGCTGTACCCGGACCGCAGTTCCATCTTTGAGGTGGAGCAGGGGGTGGCCATGTACCGGAGCCTGCCGAAAGGGGAATTGGCCGTGCTCCCTGGCTGCGGTCACAACACCTATCAGTATCGTCCCGAGGATTATGTAAGCATCACCCTCGATTTTTTTGCCAGGCATGAGGGTCGGGATCAGGTCCTGGGGGATGAGATGACGGGGATTTCCTGCCTCGCAGGGAAGAGACACTAAGGGGATTGGAAATTCGAACGCGGAACGCGGAGCTCGGAACGCGGAGCTCGGAACGCGGACCGCGGAACGAATGGATTCAAAAACAACTTCATGACAACACATGACCACCTCATGACGACACATGACTATTTCATGACCATACATGACCACTGTTTCAAACGCGGAACTCGGAACCCGGAACGTGAGCCAAGACGACCACACCTTTAAAGGCCCGGACGGCGATTTTAGCTACATGGACTGGGGAGGTTCAGGACCCGTGGCTCACTTGGCCCATGCCACCGGATTCTGTGCAGAGGCCTATGCCCCGGTTGCAAAAAAACTGAGTCGGCGACTCAGGGTCCTGGGCATGGACGACCGGGGGCACGGGAGGACAACCGCAGCGGCGGACCCTCGAAACCTGAAAGGCTGGAATGTCTTTGCGGACGATCTGGAGCGCTTTTTTGCCTATTTGGGGGAGCCGGTGATTG
>CAYLJZ010000028.1:0-33783 GCA_964384085.1 uncultured Desulfobacteraceae bacterium | reverse complement strand
TCAACTAAACATGGAAGTCAACATGGGAGATAACAGTAACTGCACCCTTTTGAATAGGAAGCCAAGGCTTCGTCTTATGGGGTTTCGAGATCCAACATCGCGAGGTTACAACTTTTCTCTGTTTCAGGCAACTGGAAGATGCCCTGGTCTTTGTCCTCCTGAGCATAGGTTTCCCTATATCCAGAGTCTTGGCACATCACCGCCCACCAACAAACAGCGCTTTGAGTCGATGTAATCTATTTGCCTGTGAGATGGCCTTTCTGAGTGCTCTGGTCATGTGAGCATCCGGATCAAGGTCTTCCACCATAGTCAGCATGCGCTCCGCTTGTTTCATTTCATTGACCTTGATGAAATAGAGCCCAAGCATGCCGAAAAAGGAGACGGCTTCCGTTACGTGAAAGGTATTCCTTTCCGGATAAAGGAGTTTCAGATCAAACTTGTGGTCGAATATTTCCGGTATCTTTTGAGTTTCACCGCGTTGCAGGCAAATCTCTGCGTAATTGATTTTGGCAAATAGGTATCGGGGATTTCTTCGGTAGTTTTCCTCAACCATTTCAGCTGCTTTTTTTAAATCTCCGAGATATGAGTAGGCCCTGGCCAGATAGTTGTAGATACGCGGGTGTTCTGGATAGAGGGCCCTCAATTCCTCCAGTCGAGGGATGGTTTTCTTAGGATTCCGAACAGACATTAAATAGATCTCTTCGCTGATTTCCTTCTCGATTTGAGCCGGGATCAGATGCGAATATTCATCCTCGATCGGATCGTATGTAATTGAATAGTTGATTAAATGAATGACCTTTGCGTCATCTCTCACTCCAGGCCTTTTGGATGCCAACGTGGGCTTCCGCTTTTCCGCGGCCTTTTTGCGTTTCTGCTTTCGATTTCTTGCCGATTCTTTTGTCTTTTTCATAGGGTCAATGACTTTCTTTTCAGTAGGCTGTGGAGCCAAACCCGGCCAGTGCCGCCGGCATGCCATCCCAGGTCCGGTCGAGAAGGCGTCTGCCATTTGCATTCCTGGATCGCCGCTTGCCATCCGGTCCCCAGACGCCCCATTGTTTGAAAAAGAAGGGCACCTGCTGTAACTCGCACTGGTTTTTGATGGATTCAACCCATGCCGGTTTCATGGGCCTGGCGCCTGGCCCCGATTCTCCGCCGACGATCACCCATTGGATGCCTGCTAAATCGAGATCACCCAGGTCCTCGAGCAGGGGCTCCACGCAAAGAAAGCGGACAGGAGCATCTACTGTCTTGAGGACCGCCATCCTTGGCAGACCGTGTTCCCGGTTTTCGACGGTCACGCCGATCCAGACATTGTGCGGGACGTCTCTGGTGGACAGAAAGTGGGCCATCCTGTGGGCGCGCTTGGTGAGCAACTGATAGATGTGATGGGGCGTCTGTCTCATGGCAGTGAATACCTGTTCAATGAAATCATCCGGTACGGCTTTGTGAAACACATCGCTCATGGAATTGACAAAGTAGACGGTCGGTTTTCGGCGCAAGAGGGGAGCATTCAATCTTTCCGGGTGCAGAATCAAGGAAAACCCATTTTCATACCCCTTCATGCCCATGGCCTTGAGACGCAGGGCTATCCTTTCCGCAAAGCAGTTCTGACACCCCGGCGACACCTTGTTGCACCCGGTGCACGGGTTCCAGCTCTGTTCAGTCCATTCGATGGTGGTCCGCGTCGTCACTCCAAAGATCCTCCCCAAGTGCGCTTACTAAGCCGTCCCTAATGGCTCTATTGGTCGCTTCTATCGGGAGGCTAACCAATCTCTTGGAGACCTGCACAGGCCGCTCCGAGAAGGGCAGCCTTGGAATTGAGAATTACATAAACGGGCATCTGTGCGACCATGGCGCCGAAACGTCCCTTGTGTTGGAATGTTTGCATGAACCCCCCTGCTTGAAGGATTGGCAAAATGCGAGGGGGAATGCCGCCGCCCAGGTAGATGCCGCCGGTAGCCAACACCTTCAGGGCCAGATTGCCGGCCTCGGCTCCCAGGATAGAAACGAAGGTCTCCACGGCCCGCCTGCAGAGGGGGCTTGGGTGCGCGGGATCCATGGCGGCACGAACGATCACTGGCGTCGGGTCGCCGGCTGCCGCCAGTTGCTCGGCCACGTGCGGCAATTCCTCCATATGTTCCCTTTCTCGGAAAAAGTCATAGAGATTCGGAATGCCCTGGCCGGAGCAGACCCGCTCGTAGCTCACGTGTTCAAAGCGATCCAGGAGAAAGCGGAGCAGGTCCACCTCCAAAGCGGTTCTTGGTGCAAAGGAACAGTGGCCCCCCTCGGATGGATAGGCTTGGTAGGCGGCGGCATCCCACGCGAGAAAGGCCTCTCCCAATCCTGTGCCGGGGGCGAGGACACCGATCGCGCCAGCCGGCGTCGGCGCCGTGTCGTTCAGGGTGCACACATCGGCGGGCTCCAGGATTGGCACAGCATTTGCCACGGCCTCCAGATCGTTCATCAGCCGCACAGAGGTGAAATTGAGCTCTCTGCAAAGCGCCTTTGCATCCACATTCCACGGCAGATTCGTAATCCGGGCCTTGTCCGCTGTAACAGGTCCTGCCACTCCGAAGCAGGCAGACTCGACATCCTGCCCGACCTGGGTGAGGAACTCCCGAACGATGACCTCGAACCCCGGGTAGGAAGCGCTCGGGAAGGTTACTTCCGCAACGGGAAAGCGGGGTCCTGCTGCCGCTTCAAAAAGCGCCAGGGTTGTTTTCGTTCCTCCGATGTCGCCTGCAAGAATCATCTTTTCCTTTATCTGAGTTCTGAAATTCTCGACGTTGTAAAGAGGAGAGGGCGTTTCGGCCGCCTTCACCGCAGCAGCAAGCCCCTTCTGTGTCCCGATCTGATTCCGGCCCAATGCCCAAGGTTGCTGCGAGATACCCTATCAGAATAGCGGCGATCAGAACAATACAAATCCGACCCGGCGTGGGTTTTTGTCCCGGCCCTATCGGTGCCTTATGGGAGTTGCTGATGGGGATGGAAAAGGGTTTAAAAATCGTTGCGATTGGGGTAAAAGGATGCTGATGGCTCACAGGTTTTGATGATTGTCGATTTATGATTGTTGATTGAATAGCCCCTTTCCAAGGCACGTCTCTTTTGTCGCCATTCTTTTCCTGGCAGGAGCACTGTAGTTGTCCCATTTTCCCGGCGATTGCCTTTTTAACTGTCACAGAATATAATGCCTTCCATCGATTCTCTCAGGCCTTAGCTTTTGCGAGGAAACCCCTGACATCGGTTCCATGTTCGGTTCAACCGAAAAGGGCGTTTTACTAACCTGCCGCCACCATGAGGACGGCGGCAACAATAAGGAGGGCGGACATGAAAAAAACGATCGTTGGCAAGGGAATTCGAATCGGAGCGGTGGTTCTATTGTTTGCATTGGGATGGTTCTGCGGGGCCATAAGCCAGCGGAGTGCCGAAGCGCAATTGGACAGCATGAAAAAGGCGGTCATGGAGAAGGCGGGCGAACAGGGCGGCACGCTCGGGGCAGCGGCAAAGCTCGGGACGTCCATCAGCGACATCCAGACGCATCTGGACGCACTCCAGAAAAACGTCGACACACTCAAGTCCGTCAAGTCAATGCTGGGAGGCTAAGGCTTCCGATCTCATCCAGCAGAGGGGCGACCCTGACGGCCGGGCTGAATGTGAAGAGCTGCGTGCAGCGCCATATGCCAGTCCGATGCCCATGTGGGCGGGGGCATCAACAGTGGAGCCCACGCTCACCGATAAAGGAAACTGCATCAGCATGTCCATAAAAAACTAAATAAGTTCAAATACATGCAATGTCGGGATACTATTTCGGGTATGCCGAGAACAGAACGATCGCACACACCCTGCATATCACGCCCCATGATGATCCGGGGACGGCGCGTGAGAGGATTTTCAGAAATAGCCAGGACCGGCTCAAGAGCATCGCGTATATTCTATCGAGAGTGGAGTGGAAAATCATAGGATTCTTCAATATGACAAAGGAGAATTTATATTCGGGCAGCAGAAAGAAGAGAATAACCGAGGCGAGGAGTCTCGTTTGTTACTGGTGTATCAGAGTGCTTGGGAAGAGCATGACAGACGTGGCAAAACTATTAGGGCTTGCCTAACCGGCCATCAGTTATGCTGCCGACCGGCGCGGACCTACTAAATGAAAAGGAAAATATGATTTGATCTCCTGATTTCTTATGGATGCCCCGAACGCCCCACATGGTAAGCGGTTCCTTAAATAGCGCCGGTTCCGATGCCGATAGATAGTAGAAACAACATGACGCCCACCACAATCTGGATGGTGCGCATGGTGATCTTCTTGAGGATTCGGGAGCCGATAAACGCCCCGGCAAATGCGGCCAGAGACCCGGCAATGACCAGCCCGATGCCCCCCTGGTCTCTCAGAATGGCGAAGTCCCGTGAAAAGAATGTGGCGCCGTAGATGAGCAACCGTGACAGATCCACCATCACGGCCGATACCACCATGGTGCCGACAAAAACATCTTTTTCCAGCCCCGCCCGGATGAGAAAGGCCGTGCGCAGGGCCCCCTGGTGGCCGGAAAGCCCCCCGAAAAAACCGGACAGGGCCCCGCCGAGAGGGATGAACCGGGTGCTGAACGCCAGTTTTTCGAATGCCGGATGCAGCTCGACAATGGCAAATCCCAGGATCATGAGGGCAATGACCAGTTTCACGAGGGATATGGTGCAGAGCCGGCCCAGAAGGGTGTACTGGGCGATGGGCTCGACCGTGGTGAAATAATTGAGCAGGAGGGCACCGATCATGGCCGTGATGGCTGCCGGCAGCGCGAATCTCAAAACAACCGCTGCGTTCGCCTTTCTGCCCACCAGGCCGACCTTGAAGAGATTGTTGGCAAGATGAACGATGGCGGTGGCCGCAATGGCCACCTCCACCGGAAAGAACAGGGCGAAGGCCGGCATGAGGAGCGTTCCCAGACCGAAACCCGAAAACAGCGTTAAAGCGGAGACCAGAAGGGCCACCGTAGAGATGATGACATAGCTCATTGCTCTTTCAAAGACTTCCCATTTCTTCCTTCAAGCCGTGGATTGCCTTTCACCCCGAGGACTTTGTTCCTGCGAATCGAATTGTAAAGGACATCCTGGAGAGTGGAGTTTCAATTCTGTAGCCCCTGACCTGAATCTGGAACCTGTAGACCCCGGCGAACAGGCAAAAGACCGTTTAAAAGGTGAGAACTTTGTCTGCCTCCATGGCAAGAGCATAAAGATCATCCATCCAGCCGATGGGGCAACTGGCGGATCCCACAAGACCGTGGGATTTCATGCAGACCCCTCAGACGTAGAAATCCCCTTCGAACTTCTCCATCTGGGCCATGACATTGAACTCCTCACTCCCTCTGGTTTCGTAGGTCACCCCTTTGCCCAGCATGAAGACGCTGACCTCATCCCCCTTGGCCACGCCGATATTGGCCATCCGCATCGCATTGTAAATCGTCTCTCCGTCATCAGTGGTGATAATAAACAAAACCTTCATGTGTTTCTCCTCCTTGAGTTGAAATATGCGCATGCCTGTTGATCTGTCCCGGCCTAACCAGGCAACCTCTCTTCCCTTTCGAGTTTCGAAAGCAAAAAATTGGCCCCCTTTGAAGAGACCTTGAGTTTCCGGGCGAGTTCCGCGGTGTTCCGGGCATGACCCTCCTTGACGGCCCAGATAGCCTCGGCTTCCAGCTCTTCCAGCCAGTCCTCGAAAAGGACCAGCAATTCCGGTTCTGCGATGGCGGTGAGTTGTCTGGACCGGGCCACCTTATCCACCAGGCTCTGACACATCTGCGTCGGGTCGACACCTTCGCCCATGCATTCGGCCAGTCACAAGTGAACCATGCTGGAAACCTTATCCGTGCCGGGCGCCCCAAACAGCTTCGACAAAAAACCCATTTTCGTTTCATCATCCAGGCTGGAAAATAGTTCTTGCAGGATGGCGCCGATTTCCGTGAGGGCATCGTGCGGCAACATGTCACCCAGTATTTCTCGGATCTCCACCATGTCGTTTGGTTCACCTCCGTTTGTTCAAAAACTTTTTCGGCCGGATATCAGATCGTTTGCCACCTGGATCAATATCTCCACGATGTGTAAGATTCGTTGATCCGCCAGCTCGTAATAAATAAATGGACCCTGCCGCTCCACAGTGACCAGGAGCGAGTGTTTGAGCTCCTTCAGATGGTGCGATACCAGAGGCTGGGACAGGCCCAGCTCTTCCACAATGGCCGAGACCGACTTCTGTTCGGTGCTGATACAATGGAGTATTCGAAGACGATTCACGTCCGAAAGACTCTTGGCCAAAAAGGCCGCTTGCTGAAGTTGCTCAGGTTCCAACCCGGATTCCTCATATGGTAAATGCATATAAACAGATGTTTATATGATAATCCAAACGGTGTCAACAAAAAATTCCAGACGACTGCCATCGGCTTGCCCTAAAAGGTTTAACAGGATGGTCGTGCGAACAAGAATCATCGTGCGTTTTCTTCACCTGAGGGTCCAAAGTTCTCCCGTAATGCCGGCATCCAGGAGCCGTATCATATCGAAATCGTTCTGGAGTCCGGCTCACGGATAGGGGTCCGGGCTTCGCCGGAATGACGACAGTAGAATCCGGGGCGAAGTGATTTCAACTGGTTACAAGAACTTTGGACTGTACACTTCTTCATTTGGTGTGGTAAAAAATAGTATTCTGGATACAGAGGAGGGTCCGCCATCATGAAAAAGCATTGTAGTGTGCGTCTTCTTTTGGTCGTGTGTTTGGTGTTGATGGGAGCAGCGGTTGCGTCTACGGAAGAGGGAAAAACTCTGACCATGGCGACAACCACCAGCACCGACAACACGGGTCTGCTCGATTATCTGGCGCCCAAGTATCAACAGGCTACCGGCGCCGAGCTGAAGTGGATCGCCACGGGTACTGGAAAGGCCCTGAAGCTGGGGGAGAACTGCGACGTTGACATTGTCATGGTGCATTCCCCGGCCGCAGAAGAGGTATTTGTGGAAAAGGGGTTCGGCACGGACAGGCATGAGGTTATGTATAACGATTTCGTTATCATCGGGCCGGAGAGCGACCCTGCCCACATTAAGGGAAAATCCATCAAAGAAGCCCTTCAGACGGTGAAATCCTTTCATGCGCCATTCATCAGTCGTGGGGACAATTCGGGAACCCACCAGAAGGAGCTCTCCTTGTGGGCGTCGGCAGGACTGCCCGTGCCGGATAAGGAAGACTGGTATGTCCAGACAGGCCAAGGCATGCTGGCAACCATCCAGATCGCGGCTGAACGGAGCGGCTATACGATGACGGATCGGGGGACCTATATCAAATATGAACACAATTCAGGGGGAAACGCGCCGCTCAAGATCCTCGTTCAAGCCGATGCGGTGCTGCTGAATCAGTACAGCGTGATTGCGGTGAATCCCGCACGTTGCCCGAACGTGAAATACGAGGCCTCAACGCAGTTCATCCGATGGATCACAAGCCCCGGAGTGCAGGAATTGATCGGCCGTTTTTCACTGCTGGGAAAACCCTTGTTCACCCCGAATGCCAGCCGATAACTCCCAATGGACTTCTTGCTGGAAGGGTTTTTTCAGGCGGTACAACTGTTGATAGGCGGGGACGCGGAGACCTATTCGGCCATATGGGCTACGCTGAGGGTTTCGGGCTATTCGATGGGGTGCAGCCTGATTATCGGGGTGCCCTTGGGCTTCTGCCTCGGCTATTTTGACTTTCGGGGGAAGAAACCGTTGCGAACGGTGGTGGACACCCTCATGGCCCTGCCAACGGTCTTCATCGGACTCCTGGTTTATGCGTTCCTGACCCGCAACGGCCCGCTGGGCAACTTCGGCCTCCTCTTCACGCTGCCCGGCATCGCGATCGGTCAGACGATTCTGGCGTTGCCGGTCGTTATCGGCCTTACAGCGGCGGCCGTGGAAAGCATGGATCAAAAGCTCCGGATCGCCCTTCTGTCACTTGGGGCCAACCGGAGACAGCTTTTCCTCAGCAGCCTGTGGGAAACACGGCACGGCATATTGGCGGGGGCCATTGCTGCCTACGGCCGGGTGATGACCGAGGTTGGGGTTTCCATGATGGTGGGCGGCAACATCAAATGGCACACGCGTACGATCACCACGGCGATTGCACTGGAGACCAACAAGGGGCAATTCGGCATGGGCATTGCCCTTGGACTTGTCTTGTTGGCCATTGCGTTTTGCGTCAATGTCTCCGTTTCTCTCCTGAGAAAAAGGTATTGAAGTGACACAGCCGATTTATGAGGTCAGGTCCGTGAAACACGCTTATGGGGGGCGCATGGTCCTATCCATCGAGCATCTCACCTTCGCGAAGGCTTCCATCATCGGACTCAGAGGCCCGAATGGAAGCGGGAAAAGCACCCTTCTTCGGTTGTTAGGCCTGATAGAAAAGCCGGTGGAAGGAGCGATCCTTTTTAACGGACAGGCGGTTGAACCCTTTTCTCCCGAAGCCAGATTCCGTATAAGCCTGCTGCCCCAGGAACCGTTTTTGATGAAGCGAGGGGTGTTTGGGAATGTGGCCTATGGCATCAAGATAAGGGGCGACGTTCAGGACGTCACAGGACGTGTCCATGAAGCGCTGTCACTCGTGGGCCTGTCCGGCAGAGATTTTGTCCGGAGACCCTGGTATGCGCTTTCCGGCGGGGAGGCACAGCGGGTGGCTTTAGCGGCCAGGCTGGCTTTGAGACCGAATGTGCTTTTGCTGGATGAGCCGACGGCCAGTGTGGACATCCCCAGCGCCGAACTGATCAGGGAGGCAGCCTTCAAAGCCAGAGAGAAAATGGGAACAACTCTTGTGATCGCCAGCCACGACTGGCAGTGGCTTTACGAGGTCTGCGACCAGGTGTTTCACTTATTTAAAGGAAAGATCCTGGGGACAGGTCGAGAAACCATCCTTTTCGGTCCCTGGACACGGTTCGATTCGGGCATGTGGGGAAAAAGGCTTGGGGATCAACAATTCACTGTCGCTTCACGGCCGTCGTCTGATGAGGCGGCCGCCATTATTCATGTGGGGTCGATTGGGGAAGACAACGCCAGAGTCGATGAGGATGATGCCGTCCTGAAAGGCACCATTACACGGATCAACCTGGAAAGAAACAGCGGAAAGCTCTTTGCCACGATGGTCGTCGGAGATCAGAATTTCATCGTAGGGCTAACGCAGCGGCAGACCCAAGAGCGGACCCTGTTTCCCGGGGAAGACGTTTTCATTCATTATTGCCCGAAGGAAATCAGATGGATTTAATGCGGACAACCCGAACCAAAGTGGTCAGGGTTCAACAAGATCTCCTGATTGGACAGCCCTGAATGAAGAGATGCCCGGGCGTTGCCCTCCGCACATAGAATTACCACCCGAAAAACGCAGATACATACTTCAAGGCGGTGAAGATGATAATGCCGGCCAGCATCCATTTGATGACGTTCGCCGGCACGAATTTCTGGCAGCGGGCCCCGAGATACATGCCGGCCATGCCGCCCACCCCGAACAAAATCCCCAGGGGCCAGTCGGGCGCAACCGACATATTGGGATAGAACGGGGCAATAGCCTGGTAGAAGGCCACACCGGCTACGGAAGTGACAAAGGTGCCCAGGAGGGCTGCGCCGGCCACGGTGTAGACCGGCAGCCCGAAGAAGGTCACAAAAAAAGGCGCAATGATAGCCCCGCCGCCGATGCCGTAGATCCCCCCAACGACGCCAACCAGAAGACTGAGGATGAAAATGCCCCAGAACGAAACCTCAAATACCTGACCATGAAAGCTGTAGCTCAGACGTTTCAGATTAAAATGGGTGACCTTCACCGTGGCTAACGCAGGATCTGAGGTTTCCCCACCCACCGCTTTTGACCGGTGCTGGCGCACCATCTCTTGAAAACGCTTTTCGCTGTCGGACTTGCTGTTGCTCCGTCTGCTCTTTTTCAGCAGGTCCCAAACCATTTTGAGGCCGATGTAGAGGAGAACTCCTGCTGCAAACAGCTTAAAATGCTTGGGATCCGGCAGATAGGCCACGCGTGCGATGGCGCCGATGAACACACCGGGCAGGGTGCCTGCGATCACGATCCAGGTCAGGGGCCAGACCATTCGCCCTTCCTTTATATAACGATACACCCCGCTTGGGATGGCCACGATGTTGAAGAGTTGGTTGGTGGCACTCACCGAAGGATGGATATAGTCGAGAAAGGTCATCTGAAAGGGGAGCAGGAGGAAAGCACCGGACACACCGCCCATGGACGTGAAAAAGGAAATCACGAAGGCCACCACGGGCGGCAGAAAGACCCACGTGTCAACCCCTGAAACATCGAAATGGATAAGAAGAGTATCCACGTCCTTCAGTGCCTCCAAATGGATGTCGTTAGAGGATCCAGCGTCTGCCGATGTTTCGCAGACTGATCAGGAAAAGGACCACACAGAAAAATGAAAGGGCCGCGAAATCGGTCGAAAACGCCATGACGTGCTTGCCGTGGAAGGCCCCATGGAGGATGTCGGCCCCATAGGTCAACGGAAAGAGATAGGAGAGGGGCTTGAGAAAAATCGGAAGACGCTCGATGGGGAAAAAGAGTCCGCAGAGAAACACCATGGGAAAGCGAAAGAAGTTGGAAAAGGTCTGGGCTTCAAAGACCTCGCTGACCGAGACCGCCACAAAAAGCCCCAGGAACGTGGAACTGGCCGCGATGAGGACAATGGCGGGTATGGCCGCACTCCAGGCGACCTGCGATAGATCGGTCAGAAAGACGGCCATGAGGACGGGAACAAAGGCGTTGAACACGCCGAAGAGAATGGCTCCTGATGTTTTGGCCAGCATAAGAAGCTCCAGGGGGATGGGCGCAAGGAGGAGCCGGTCAAAGGATTTCCCCTTTTTTTCAAAAGTAACGGTGACAGACAAAAGGGAGGTGGTTCCAAAGAGGATGGAAAGAGATATTACACCTGGAACCATCAGCAGGACATCCTGTACGCCTCCGGACTTGATGAAAAACATCCCTGTCCAGGCAAAGGGAAAGATCAGACCCCAACTGATATTGGGCGGTTTGAGATAATAGGCCCGAAAATCCTTGACAAAGATACTCCAGAAGGCGATCCAGCGTTTCATGCTTTGCCCCCGCCTTTCTCTTTTTCCTTTTTCATGGCATCGGCCTCGATCCCCGTAATCCGCACAAACACGTCTTCCAGGGTGAAACGCATGCGACGCGCCTCGGTTACATCAACCCCCTGATCCTCAATGAACCGCACCAGCGGACCCGCATGCACAGGCGCATCGGCCTCCACTCGAATGAGATTTGGTGCAGGGACCTGAAATGTGAGATGGGGAAAGGCCGCGGTCAGTTTGTCTTGTAGCGTGGTATTCGAGCTCGATATAGCGATCTGCATGACATGGGTGTCCTGAATGGGCTGAACCAGATTGGCCACCGTATCGATCCGGACGATCCTCCCCTTTACAATGAAAGCGATGCGGCCGCAGAGCCTCTCCGCCTCTTCAATGTAGTGCGTCGTCAGAAAGATGGTGGTCCCGGATTCATTGAGGCCTGCAATCAGTTGACGGATCTGGCGGGCGCTGGCCACATCGATGCCGCTGGTGGGTTCATCCAGAAAGAGGATACGAGGCTGGTGGATGATGCCCGCCGCGATGGTGAGCTTGCGCTTCATTCCCTTGGAATACCCGGCGAACTTGCGCTTCCCTGCATCGGCCAGGCTGAATGTGTCGAGCAGTTCACGGGCACGGAGTTCGCGTTCCTGTTTCCGGATCCCATACAGGGCAGCACAGAAGCAAAGGTTTTGGAAGCCAGTCAGTTCCGGATAGAGATTGCTCTCATCCGGGACCACGCCGATCAGGTGCTGGGCTGCCTTGGGATTCCCCGTGCAGTCAATCCCTGCAATTCGAATCGTTCCAGTATCCGGACGCGCCAGGCCCGTCAGCATATTAATCGTGGTGGTCTTGCCCGCGCCATTCGGACCGAGAAAACCGAACAGCTCACCTTCGGCTACCTCGACGCTTACATCGGACACTGCCTGTACATCGCCGAATCGTTTGGCCAGTCCTTGAATGGAAAGCGCATTCATATTGTTTTTTTCTTCTTCAGCCTACAGGGAAAATCGTTTTCATCCGCGTGGCACTTTCTGATCTGCTCAGTCGTACCCTTTCACGGTTTGCGCGATAACCGGTCAGGCTGCCGACAGCCATCCGGATACATGACAAATTCCGTCTTTTTCGCTACGTCTATCATCCCATTATTCTGAACCGATCCGTGACAGGCTATGCTGACATCGGGGGACTGATCGGCCGTCTCTCTAAATGTCTCGGCAATCCGACGGAGGACATCCCGATCGACACCGTAGTGGGTCCAGTATCCCCGCTTTTCTCCTTTCACCAGGCCGGCTTTACGGAGTATCTGGAGGTGTTGAGATACCGCTGCCTTGGACATGGATAGACGGTCTGCCAGGGCCCCTACACAGAGGTCATGGGTCAACAGCAGATGGATCATGCGAAATCGCGACTCATCTGCCAGGGCCTTCAGTGCCAAAATAAAATCGTCCATCGCCTTATCTGTTTCGGTGATCTTTTAAATGGATCATAATATGATGGAATAAATGGGTCAACAGAAATATCTCTGATTGGGCAACTACTCATTTACTCAAAGGGCTTCTGTCATGGAAAGTGGGCGATTTTGCCCTTGTATGCGAAATTTGGGGCGGGATCGAATTCGGCGGAATATTCCGTATTTCTTTTGATATAGGAGAGCAAAGGGGCCCCCGGGCTGATTCCCCTGCCCGAAGGCCCCTGGTTTTCCATTACCCCTTGATGATCCTCGGGAGCATCATATGGTGATGGGGGCAGATGGATGTCGGGTTCTGATAGGCGCAGCCTGCAAACGCCACGAGATAGTCCCGTATGCGGGGGAAGGACACGATCTCGTCCACATACCCCCTCTTGGCGCAGTAGATGGGCCGTGAGTTGTCGTAATACTCCTTGGCAAGGGCATTCATCTTGTCGATGACCGGGCCAAGAGGCCGTCCGGCGTCCTTTTCCTTGACCAGCCGCCTGGCGAAGGAGGCCGCGGCCGCGGTCTCGCCATGCATGACGTAGATCTCCGTGGTGGGAGTCCCTAATGTAAAGGCATTATGGTTGTTGGCCGTGGGCCCCCCCATGATGTAGTGGGCGGCCGCGGTTCCCTTCCTCAAAATAATGCACATCTGGGGCACGTCGGTCTGCTCGATGGAGTAGATGAGGGACTGGCCAAGGCCCAGGAGTTCCGCCTTTTCGGCGATGTCTCCCACGTCGATGCCCGAGGTGTCCTGAAACCATACGATCGGGACCCGGTCTCGGCCGCAGAGGGTGACGAATTCATTCATCTTGATCAGGCCCTGGCGGTAGAGCTTCCCGCCGACGCCCGGGTAGGGGGCATATTCAGGGTATTTGGCCCCCAAGAATCCCTGCCGGTTGCCGATGAATCCCATCAGGAACCCGTTGATCTTGGCCAGGCCGGTGTAGACCTCGGGGCCATAACCGGGCCTGAACTCCATATGCTCGCTGTTGTCAAAGAGGCGGGCGAGCATTTCGTCGAAGTTGTAACTCCGTTTCTGGTTGAAGGCGACAATGCGGTCGATATCCTCTCCCGGGAATCGCGGGGCCTTGGGCTCGGCCACGCGGAAGAAGTTGGGGTGATAGGCCGGAACCATATCCATATATTTCTTCAGGGCGTCCAGGACCCCCTGTTCCGTGTCGTAAACCTCTTTGAAAAAGCCGGTTTCATTGTAGTGGATGGGAACACTGCCGGGCGGCACCTCTTTGAAATGGCGCGTCGCCTCGATCAATTGCTCGGCCCCATCTTCATCGAAAAACCCCTTGGGGCTCATTCCACTCACGATCCCGCCCCCGCCCACGGCAATATTGGCGTCCTTGTGGGCCAGGAGGATGGTGGGGCTGATCCCCTGGTATCCCCCGCCTGCCGGGTTGGTGCCATAAATGCCAGCCAATATTGGAACGCCCACCTTTTCCAGCTCGGCATGACGGAAAAAGGTGGTGCCGTTCCCTCGCCGGTTCGCGTAAACTTCCTGCTGCTCCGGCAGCTTGACGCCGCTGCAGTTGACGATCCACACGAGAGGGACGTGAAGCCGCTTGGCCATGTCCGTCACCCGGAGTTGATTGTCGGCCTGTCCCGCGATCCAGGCCCCTGCCATCACCTTGTTGTCGAATCCGATGACGACCGCCCACTTGCCGTTGATCTTGGCCAGCCCGTCAATAACGCCGGTAGTGCCCTCTTCGTTGAATTGCGGGTTATAAAGGGTGTGGAGCGGACACCATGTCCCGGGGTCGATAAGATAGTCGATCCGCTCCCAAACGGTCATTTGACCTCGCTTCCGAATAACTTCGGCCGGAATGCCAGCGTTTTTCACCGCTTCCACGGCCTCTCCTACCGCTTCTTCTACCTTTCTGATTTCCTGTACGTTTTCTTCAGATTCGGCTTTCTGCTTATCTGTAAGGGGTTTCCCCAAAGGGGTCATTTTTTCAAAATAAGGTCTCATCTATATCCTCCATCCCCCGGGCGAACCGGGGAAGTGACTCAAGTGATCTAACATAGTTAAAAAATGAGAGCTCAATGCCTCAATTCCTCAATCACCATTAATTCCTACCGGTTGGCCTTCTTAATCCCCAACTGATCCAGGGCGATAATCCACTTGCAGATATTGGATGATCCTTCCACCATGAAGTAGGGGGGGGCGTCCCGGTAGAACCTGGCCACCGGGTATTCCGTGGAGTACCCGTAGGCGCCCATGATTCGCATGGCCATCTGGGTAGCCTTGACAGCGATCTCGCCTGCCAGATATTTGGCATGGGCCACCTCCAGGGTGTTTCCCAGATTGCCCTGATCCTTCTGCCATGCCGCCTTGTAGACCATCATGCGCGCGGCCTCGACCTCGGCCGCCACCTGGGCGATCATGTCCTGGTTCATCTGGAATTGGCCGATGGATTGGCCAAACTGTGTCCTCTCCTGGCAATAGGCGGTTACCGTGTCGAGACAGGCCTGCGCAAGACCGACCCCCCCGGCCGCAGCCGAGAGTCGCGTCTGGTTCAGGGAACCGAAGACGATTTTGGCCCCGTCCCCTGGCTTGCCCAGGATATTTTCCTTGGGGACCTTTGTATCTTCGACATAGATCTCTCCGGTAGGGGTGGATCGAGTGCCGAGTTTGTCCAGATCCGTGGTCGTCACCCCATTGAAGTTTTTGGGCTCCAGCACAAAGGCAGAGAGTCCCCTTCCCTTGGCCTCTCTGTCCGTGTATGCATAATAAATAATGACGTCTGCCTTGCTGGCGTTGGATATCCAGGTCTTGGATCCGTTTAAGAGCCAGTGATCCCCCTTGTCTTGGGCCGTTGATTTCAGGGCCATGACATCGGATCCGGCATTGGGCTCGGTGATGCCAAACCCACCCACATACTCAGCGGACACCAGCTTGCGAACATATTTCTCCTTTAGGGCGTCCGTCCCATACCTGAAAATGGTAAAGGCGCAGCCGAGGGCCTGCATATTGATCTGCACCCTCACAGAACTGGATGCCTTGGCCATCTCTTCGGTGAGTATCATGGCCGCCAGCCAGCCCATTTCGTTGCCGCCGTATTGCTCCGGAATGACGGTCCCGAAGAACCCCAGTTCCCCCATCGGTTTGATCACTTCCTCATAAGGGTAATAGTGGGTCTCATCCCATTCATCCGCATGGGGCGCGATCTTCTCAGCCGCAAAATCCCGTGCCATGTCGCGGAGCATCTGCAGTTCTTCACTCAAACCAAATTCCATAGGTGTAACCTCCTTGAATTTATAGAAATGATATTCATCTCAATAGGATACCAATTGAAAGCACAGAAAGTTTCAGCATATATGCAAGCAATTCTCATGTTGTGAAAATAGCCATGTGGGAGCGGCTTCGCAGTCCCGCGGGGCGGGATGGCAAGATGCCACTCACACAGAATGTTGACACCGGGTCTGCCTCATAATGAGAATTGTTGTTTATATCCCATGAGACTGGAATTGGCAACATTTTTATTCACATTGTAGCTATATTTTAACTATCGGGCTATCCGCCCGTTGGGGGAGTTCAGAAGGGGATAGGAAAGAGGGTAAGATGCTGAGAATGTCGATGTCCTTTTTTTGATTTTACTGATTGACATTTATTTTTAAACAGCTTAGAAAGACAGGGACCGAACTTACCAATGGATTCGAAGATTAACGGAGGAGGTTAATGAATGGAACCGCTAACCATCAATCGTAAAGAGAGCAGGCTGCGGGTCGCCCCGGAATGGGCCGATGTCTGCTTCGCGTGCGGTACCTGCGCGGGGGGCTGTCCGGTGACGGGCGTGGACGGCATGGACCCGAGGAAGGCCGTTCGCATGGCGGCCTTGGGCCTGGACCAGGAGCTGATCGATTCCCGCTTTCCCTGGATATGCACCCTGTGCGGCCGTTGCGAATATGCCTGTCCCCAGGGCGTGGAGATCCTGAAGATGATGCGCCGGGCAAGGACGCTCAGGGAGCGGGACAAAGTCCCCGGACCCATCCACAAAGGCGTGGTCATGTGCCTGGAGAGGGGGAACAACCTCGGGATTCCCAAGGATGATTTTCTCTTTCTGTTGGCCGACCTGTCCAAGGAGATGTCTGAGGATGAAGGACTTTCCGGTTTCTATGCACCGGTGGACAAGAAGGGCGCCAACATACTGGTGACCGTCAATTCCAAAGAGCCTTTCGGCGAACCGGACGACATGAAGTTCTGGTGGCGGATTTTCTATGCGGCCAGGGAGAGCTGGACCACTACCTCGACCAACTGGGAAGGGGTCAACTGGGGACTTTTTTCCGGCGATGACGATTCCATGAGAGAGATTACCGGCAGGATCGTCAAGCATCTGGAGGAACTGGAGTGCAAAATGCTGCTCCTACCCGAGTGAGGCCACGCCTACTATGCGACTAGGCTTAGTCTGCAAACATGGTATCCCGAGACGTTTGAAAAATACAGAGTGGTTTCCGTTCACGAACTCCTTAAAGAGTATATCGAGACCGGAAGGATCAAGGTGGATAAATCGATCCATGAGGAACTGACCACGGTTCACGACCCGTGCAATTACGGCCGAAAGAGCATGAAGTCCTTTGGACAGGCCTTTTTCGAAGAGCCAAGATGGGTCACCCAGCAGTGTTGCGAGAATTATGTGGAGATGCACCCCAACCGGATGAACAACTTCTGCTGCGGCGGCGGGGGCGGGGCCTGGGCCATGCCCTATGAGGCGGAACGGATCTATTATGGCCGCGTCAAGGCCAAACAGATCATGGATACCGGGGCCAAAATGGTGATTGCCCCGTGTCACAACTGCCGCGACCAGATCATGAAATCCTTGACCAAGGAGTTCGGCCTCGATATCGAGACCAAATATCTCTGGGAACTGGTAGCCGATTCTCTCATCCTCGATCCGTGGACCGAGGAAGAGATTCAGAAGGGCAACGAGGAGAGAGACGCGCAGTACGAAAGAGACGGCATCGACCTGGACGAGGAGATGTAACCTGTATTTCAGAGCGATGTCTCATTAGCAATAAAAAAGCCCCCTGTCCAAACAGGGGGCTTTTTTGTCTGATCTGCCTTAGCCTACTCTATTGCACTTTAGCTCACTTTAGCCACTTCCCATCAGGTCCCCATTTCCCATGATGACAGATATCGTTCCTGCTCTTCTGTGAGCGTATCGATCTCGATTCCCATGGATTTCAGCTTCAGCCGTGCAATCTCCGCGTCGATTTCGGCGGGGACCGGGTAGACTTTTTTCGTAAGGGCGGCATGATTCTTGGCCATATATTCGGCGGACAGGGCCTGGTTGGCAAAGCTCATATCCATAACGCTGGATGGGTGTCCTTCTGCTGCCGCCAGGTTGACAAGCCTCCCCTCGCCTAACAAATAGACCCTTCGACCGTTCTTGAGATTGAATTCCTCAACGAACTCCCTCACAAGGCGCCTTGACTGGGATGCACCGGCAAGCCCCTTGAGATCCAGCTCCACATCAAAGTGGCCCGAGTTGGAGACCATGGCCCCATCTTTCATGACCATAAAATGCTCTGTCCGAATGACATTCATATCTCCGGTCAGGGTACAGAAAAAATCTCCCAGGGGAGCTGCCTGGGCAATCGGCATAACCTGAAATCCGTCCATGACCGCCTCCAGTGCTCGAAGGGGGTTGACCTCGCACACGATCACATGGGCGCCATGGCCCTTGGCCCGGGTTGCCACGCCCCTGCCGCACCAGCCGTAGCCGCTGACCACAAAGACAGAACCGGCAAGGAGTCGGTTGGTGGCCCGTATAATTCCGTCTATCGTGCTCTGGCCGGTCCCATACCGGTTGTCAAAAAGATGCTTGGTGTTGGCGTCGTTGACCGAGATGATAGGGAACTGGAGGACCCCGTCTTTCTCCATGCTTCTGAGCCGAATGACGCCGGTGGTGGTCTCTTCCGTCCCGCCGATCACATTTGAGAGGAATCGCTTCCGGTCTGTATTGGATAGGCCTCTCCCCCACTTGCTGACCGAGGGCTCCAGATCATCCCATTTTTGCAGAGCAATAAAATGGAGGGAGCTGACGAGATCCGCGCCATCATCCATAGTCAGGTGGGGCTCGTGTTTGAGGGCTGAAAGGATATGACTGTAGTAGGTCGCATGGTCCTCTCCCTTGATGGCAAACACCGGGATCTCGTCATCTGCCACCAGGGAGGCGGCCACATCGTCCTGGGTCGAAAGGGGATTGGATGCGCATACCACCACACTCGCCCCGCCAGACTTCAGGGTCTTGGCAAGGGCGGCCGTTTCGGTCGTGACATGGAGACAGGCGGAAAGTCTCAGTCCCTTGAGCGGTTTTTCCTTTATAAAACGATCTCTAATGATCTTGAGGACCGACATGCTCATCCCGGCCCATTCAATTCTCAGGCGGCCTTTCGCCGCCAACCCAATATCCTTAATATCATAATCCATTGATGTTGACCTTTCCTTTTGCTGGTACGTTTTTTTAAATAGTGGAATAGTTCGTTTCGTGACGACCCGTGCCGATCACCTATTTGACCGCTCTCTTGAGCGCCTCCACTGCGTCGGTCTTTTCCCAGTTGAACTCGGGCAGATCCCGGCCAAAGTGGCCGTAGTTGCAGGTCTTGGCATAAATCGGTCTGAGAAGGTCGAGGCGTTCAATAATGGCCGCAGGCCTCAGGTCAAACTCCTTTTTAACGATCTCCGTCAATTCACTGCTGGGGAGGACGCCTGTGCTGTAGGCGCCCACCATCACCGAAACCGGCTGTGCCCGTCCGATGGTATAGGCCACCTGGATTTCGCACCTCTTTGCCAATCCGGCCGCCACTATATTTTTAGCGATATACCGGCACATGTAGGAGGCGCTCCGGTCCACCTTGGAGGGATCTTTTCCGGAAAAGGCGCCCCCTCCGTGGTAGCCGAATCCCCCATAGGTGTCCATAATGATCTTCCGGCCGGTGAGACCGCAATCGCCCATCGGGCCCCCCACCACAAACCGGCCTGTCGTGTTGATGAAATACTCGGTCTCTTTGTCCAGCATCTCAGCGGGGATTACCTCTCGAATGACCTTTTCAATGATGGCCTCGCGAAGGGTCTCGTAATCCACATCCGGATTATGCTGGGCCGCGATCACCACCGAATGGATCTTGGTAGGCACTCCCTCTTCATATTGAACGGTGACCTGGGATTTCCCGTCCGGTCTCAGCCAGGGGAGTTGCCCGGATTTTCGAACGTGGGCCAGTCTTCGGGTCAGACCATGGGCGAGATAGATCGGCATGGGCATGAGCGGCTTGGTTTCCGTGCAGGCGTAGCCGAACATGAGGCCCTGGTCGCCCGCCCCCTGCTCCTTGTAAAGGCCTGTTCCGTCCACGCCCATGGCGATGTCCGGGGACTGCTTGTCGATGGTCGAGAGGACGGCACATGTTTCCCAGTCAAATCCCATGGAGGAGTTTTTGTAACCGATATCCTTGATGGTGTTCCTCACAACCTCCGGCATATCCACATAGGCAGAGGTGGTGATTTCACCTGAGATCATGGCCATGCCGGTGGTCACCAGGGTTTCGCATGCCACCCTCGCCTTGTTATCCTGCTCGAAGATGGCATCCAGAATGCGGTCGGATATCTGGTCAGCAACTTTGTCCGGATGCCCTTCGGTTACCGATTCGGAGGTAAACAAAAAATTAGACGTTTTCATTGGAATCTCCTTTCATACATGGTGCCTGAACGAAAACTGGGTTTTCGTTCAGGAAATCCGAAATCCGAATCTCGAAATACGAAACAATGACCAAAAACCCTGAATGTCTCAATGACAGAAACATCCTGTTTTCATTTGGCAGTGATGGTCACCTTTCGACGCCGATCTTTATCCAGGTCACGAGTAATCGGAAACCAGCAACGGAAGCCAGATTTCAATCGCTCGGTTTATCGATCTAAGGCCTTTCGAAGCACACAGTTATCAATGAGCCGGGTTTTACCCACTCGAACGGCCATAGCCAGAAGCGTTTCATCTGTGAGTACATTTAGATCGTCCAGGGTGACTGGGTCGCAAAGGGCGATGTAGTCGATGTCAGTAAAGGGATGACTCAGAACGAGGGCCCTGAGGGCATCCGCGATGGCATGGGCGTGGTTTTCTCCCGCCTGAAACATTTCCTGAGCCAGATCGATGGATTTTTTCAGGCAGAGCGCCGAGCGCCTCTCTTCCGGGCTCAGATAGCTGTTCCGGGAACTCATGGCCAATCCATCCGGTTCCCTCACGGTGGGAACTCCCAGGATTCGAATGTCCAGATTGAGGTCCATGACCATTCGGCTGATGATTGCCAGTTGCTGATAGTCCTTTTGCCCGAAAACCGCCAGATGGGGTCTGGTGATGTTGAACAGCTTGGCAACAACCGTGGCGACCCCGTCAAAATGCCCGGGTCTCGATAGACCGCAGAGGTGCAGTGGAAGGTTTTCGACCTGCACCCGGGTCTGGAAACGATGCGGATACATTTCCTCAACCGACGGCACAAAGACGATATCGACCCCCACGTCGCGGGCCTTTCTAAGGTCCCCCTCCATATCCCTCGGATAGTGATCGAGGTCCTCGCCGGGGCCGAACTGGGTCGGATTGACAAAGATGCTGACAATCAGTTCATCCGCGTGGCGTTTCCCCGCCCGCATCAATTCAAGGTGGCCCTCATGGAGAAAGCCCATGGTCGGCACTATGGCGATGGTTCTCCCTGCCGCGCGCACCGCATCGGATCTTTCCTGTATATCATGAACCGTCTTTAGCACTTCCATGGCGAGGCCTCAAAACAGGTGCGACACAACCGTCTCGTTCAGCAAAATTTGCACTTATATCAACCCATTTCACGATTGTCAACTGTAAGCATCGATGAAAGCATCAAAAACTCATCCATGGTGAGGGTTTCGGCCCGTCTTGCAGGGTCAATGCTGCTGGCCCGAAGCCCCTTCAGAACGACGTCCGGTGTCCAGGCAGGGAGAAATCCCTTGAGAGAGTTGAGCACGGTCTTTCTCCTGTGAGCAAAGGCGCCTTTGACCGCATTTCTGAAGGCGTTTTCGTCGACCCCATGGCTGGGATACGGCCGCTCAAAATCGAGTTCAATGACCATTGAGTCGGCTTTTGGAATGGGGTAGAAGGCGCTCCTGGGCACCTCAAACAGCCGCATCGGTCTGGCGTGATATCGAATCAAGAGGGTCATGGCCCCATACCCCCTGGTACATGGGGGAGCGGTCAGTCTTTCGGCAACCTCCCGTTGAAACATGAGAACAGCCCGTGACACCTTTTCACGATGATCTATCAATTTTTTCAGCACAGGAGAAGAGATGTTGTACGGCAGATTGCCAATCACCTGTATTTTTTGCGAAGAAGGCAGCGGGATCGCTCCAAAGTCAACTCTCAAAATATCCTGACAGACAAGGTCGACAGTGGAGATGTCCAGGGTGGTAAGCCTTCTTTGGAGAAAATCTGCGAGACGGGCGTCCTTTTCCACAGCCACGATGCGGGAAACGGTTCTGGAGAGGGGGAGGGTGAGGGCCCCCTGACCGGGACCGATTTCAAGAACCACATCAGAGGATTGAAAGCCTGCTGATGAGATGATTTTTTCAGGGATGTTTGGATCGACCAGGAAGTTCTGGCCCAGCCGCTTTAGAGGCCGAAAGGATTCCCTCTGGCTCATGCTTTTTCGGCGCGCCAATTCTTCCTCCCCCGCCTCGATTCTCGCCAAACCCTTATTTTATTGAAGATATAATAAAAAATGAAGTAAGAAGGGATTGCGCCCACAATGGCCAGGACCAGCCCTCCTGCGAGAAACGAGGTCGCCATGAGTCCCCCGGCCCCGATGATCTTCTCCGCGATCACCATGCCGTCCTCGCGGAGGCGAACGGACGTCATGATGGATGAGAACATAGGGCCCTGTTGTCCCTGCACGCCCAATACGGATGCGCCTATCTTGAAGCTGTAATAATAGAGAAAGTACCAGTTCAAGGGGTTGCTGATCCAGGTGCCGAGGGCCGCGGTTATCTTGCTCCCCTTGAATGCGAGGGCCAGAAGGAGAGCCAGGGCCGTCTGAAAGGGTAGAATCGGCATCAAACCGGAAAAGATGCCGAAACTCATCCCGAGGGCCAATTCATGGGGCTCCCCCCTCAGTCGAATGAACCTGAGATAGTAATAGCGCGTCAGCCTTTTGAGTTCCAGGGCGGCAATCCATCCTTTTAGGGTTTAAGGGGTTTCAGGTTCGAGGTTCAACGGATCAATCCTGAAGAGGGAGGCTGTCTATGGGGAACTTGGACCTGACATCGGCAGACATGTCGGCAGCCTTTCCTCCAATCAACTGGTGATAGCCTACCGCTGCAATCATGGCGCCGTTGTCGGTACAGTATTCAGGCCTGGGGAAGTAGACCCGAACCCCTTCCACGGCAGCGGCCTTTGAAAACCTCTCCCTGAGCCTTCGGTTGCACGCGACGCCCCCCGCAACGACAACCGACGGCGCACCGGTCCGCCTTCTCGCCGTCATGGTCTTGTGAACCAGCACATCCACCACGGATTCCTGGAAAGAGGCTGCAATGTCTGCAAGGGTTGTTTCGGGACCAAGGTCTTCCCGGCCCTCGCGCCATTTTTTCATGTAGAGGGCGACCGCTGTTTTCAGCCCGCTGAAACTGAAATCCAAGGAGTCCTTTTCCATGCAGGGTCTTGGAAAAATGACCCTGTCGCAGGCGCCGCTCTCCGCCGTTCTTTCGATGGCAACCCCCCCGGGATAGCCGAGTCCGGAGATCTTGGCCACCTTGTCGAATGCCTCTCCTGCAGCATCGTCCAGGGTCTGGCCCATCAGGCTGTATCGGCCATACCCTGCCACATGGTATAGGCTGGTATGTCCACCTGAAACCGTCAATGCAACGAATGGAAACGGCGGGGGGGCCTCTTCCAGAAAGATGGAGAGGATGTGCCCTTCCAGATGGTTGACTGCCGTCAGAGGGATATTCAAGACATAGGCCAGGCCTTTGGCATAGTAGAGGCCTACGAGAAGGGCGCCCACGAGTCCCGGCCCGACGGTTACGGCAATGCCGTGAAGGTCGCTCAGTTGGATGCCGGCCCTTGACAGAGACGTCTCCACCACCGGCATGATGTTCCGGGTATGTTCTCTCGATGCCAGCTCGGGGACAATGCCCCCGTGAGGATGGTGGACCTCCACCTGGGAGTGAACCACACTGGAAAGAACCGTCTTTCCATCGACGACCACGCCGGCGGATGTATCGTCGCAGGAGGTATCGATGCCTAATAGGATCATGGATCAACGTCGAAAGAATATCGAACGTCTACAGTCCAGCGTCCAACGTCGAATGGAAAAGAGATCTCGTGTTGGGTCATTTGGGTTCCCTCAGTCGTTTTTCCGTCCGTTCCGCTTCACATGAAAAGCGGACACGAACCTCTTGATTACGATTCATCCTTATCCACATCCAGACCAAAGGCCGTGTGGAGGACCCGGACCGCCAGTTCCGTATACTTCTCTTCAATAATACAGGATATCTTGATCTCGGAAGTGCTGATCATGATGATATTGATATTTTCCTGTGCAAGGGCCTCAAACATCTTTTTGGCGACCCCGGCGTGGGTCCGCATCCCCACGCCGATGATGGAGACCTTGGCAATATCCTCATCCCCCAAAACCCGTTCCGCGCCGATTTTCGCAGCCACATCGCTGACCAGCTTCATGGTCTTGTAGAAGTCAGTTTTGGGAACGGTAAATGTCAGATCGGTCGTTCCGTCCTCGCTCGTATTCTGAACGATCATATCCACTACGATGCCGGCCTTGAAGACCGGATCGAAGATTCGCGAGGCAGTCCCCGGCTGATCCGGCACCTTGCGGATGGTCACCCTTGCCTCATTCTTGTTGTAGGCGACCCCTGATACCGCGACCTTTTCCATATCCCTTGTCTCAGCAACCACCATGGTACCCCTTTCGTTGGTAAACGTTGATCTCACATGAATCGGTACATCGAACTTTTTTGCGAATTCCACCGATCGGATTTCCAGGACCTTGGCGCCCAGGCTGGCCATCTCCAGCATCTCTTCGTAAGCGATGAAATCCATCTTTCTGGCCTTCGGGCAGATGTTGGGATCGGTGGTGTAAACGCCCTCTACATCCGTATAGATCTCGCAGACGTCGGCTTTCAGGGCTGCGGCCAGGGCAACGGCCGTGGTATCGGACCCGCCCCTTCCCAGCGTGGTGATGTCTCCCTGATTATCAACTCCCTGAAAGCCTGCCACTGTCACAATCCTCCCGCCCTTCAGGTCCTCGAAGATGCGGCTCGTTTCGATATCGTGAATCCGCGCCTTGCCGAATAGATCGTTGGTGTGTATGCCAACCTGGAAACCGAGGAGTGACCGCGCGTCATGGCCCATCGATTTTACAGCCATGGCAAATAGCGCCACGCTCACCTGCTCCCCAGTGGACATAAGGACGTCCAATTCTCTGGGATCAGGGTCTTCGGCCAATTCGTGGGCCAGTCGAATAAGCCCGTCGGTCTGACCAGACATGGCCGACAGGACCACTACCATTTGATTTCCCTGCTCGGCGGTCATGATCACCCTCTCGGCGACCGAACGGATTTTTTCAATGCTGCCCACCGAGGTTCCGCCGTACTTCTGAACAATGAGTGCCATAATTCCGTTTATCCTACCTCCATTTCCATCTCTTTCAGGATTCGCACCGCCTTCGGATGGCATTCGGAAAAGGTAATTTCCCGAGAGTTTTCATCCAGAATCTCAATCCGGACCTCCAAATGTCTCTCCGGCAGGAGCTCGGGCCAGCGATCGGCCCATTCCACCACTGTAACGCCGCTTCCGTGCAGATATTCGTCGAGACCGGCAGCCAGAAAGTCGAAGGCCGATCCCAAGCGATAGACATCCATATGAAAAAGCGTACATCTCCCCTCGTAGACGTTCAAAAGGGCAAATGAGGGGCTGGTGACCACTTCTTCCCGCGGGACCCCCAGCCCCAGGGCCAACCCCTTGGTAAAGCATGTCTTTCCACTCCCCAGTTCCCCGGCAAGGGCGACCACATCTCCCTCTTGAAGACATGCCCCACATCGCTGACCCAGCCCGATGGTCTCCTCGCCGGAAGAGGTACGACAGGTGAGAGACGCCTTTTTCAACCCGTGATCGTCCTTATCAGGTCGGCCTTGCCGATAATTCCGACCAGGCGATCCCCGTCCATGACCGGAATCGTGTAGATCTTCTTCTCGGTCATGATGGTGGCGAGTTCATCGATCGGGGTCTTTTCATCCACGGTGATAGGCTTCTGAGTGTACAAATCCCCAACCGTCGTAGCGCTGACCCGCTCGAATTCCCTTTCCATATTTTTGGGGCTTTCGAGATAAACCACCGCATCGAAAATGGCCACCACCGTGGGGATGTGGAGCTTTTTGTCTTTGCGAATAAGATCGCTCTCACAGATGATTCCAATGAGCGAGCCGTCATCGTCGACCACAGGGACCCCGTTGATATGGTTGTTGTACAGGATGCCGGCCAACTCTTTGAGGGAAGTCTCCTTCTTGACGGTAATTACCTCCGTTGTCATAATATCGCTCGCATTCAACATCTCATGACCTCCTTTCCAGCACCACCATGGCGATGCCGTAATCCCCATCATCTGAAAGGCTCAGGTGAATTCCGCTGATGCCTTTCTCGCGGCAGATGTCAGCGGCGGTGTCGAAAAGCCGCAGAGCAGGTTTTCCCGAAGGCTCGTTGAAGACCTCGATGTTCCGCCAGCAGAGCCCCCCCCGCATTCCAAGGCCCAGGGCCTTTGAGAAGGCCTCTTTGGCGGCGAACCGAAGCGCAAAGGCTGCATGGGGAGCGGGCCGATGACGACACGTATGAGCCTCCCGGTCGGTGAATACCCGTTTGACGAATCTGTCCTCCCATCGAAGAAGGACCTTCTCCATCCTATTTATACTCACGAGGTCTACGCCGGTTCCGTAGATCATGCTAAAAACATTTTACGAGGTCGATCATCTTTCGGACCGCCTGTTCAAAACCGATCAGGACCGCCATGGCGACGATGCTGTGCCCGATGCTGTATTCTTCGATGCGGGCCAGGTCCTTGAATCGTTTGACGTTCACATAATCGAGCCCGTGGCCGGCACTGACGCCGAGATCCAGCTTTGTTGCAGATTCAACGGCCTTCACGATCCGTCCGAACTGGTCGATTGCCTCGAGCTCGGACCGTGCCTCTGAATAATGACCGGTGTGAATCTCGACAATATCGGCCCCGCACTGATGGGCTTCCTGGATCTGGCCCTGGTCCGGATCAACGAAAAAACTGACCTGAATTCCAGCTTCCTTGAGGCGTTCGACCGTCTTTCTGTAATGCCCTGGCTGGGCCCTGACGTCCAGCCCCCCCTCCGTGGTCAGTTCTTCCCGTTTCTCAGGGACTAAGGTAACCAGATCCGGTTTGACATTGAGTGCGATCTCCACGATTTCGTCTACTGCCGCCATCTCCATGTTGAGACGGGTCTTCACCGTCTGCCGCAGGATTCTCAGATCCCTCTCGTTAATGTGCCGTCGATCTTCCCTGAGGTGGCAGATGATGCCTTCGGCCCCCGCCAGTTCAGCCAATCCTGCCGCAAGGACCGGGTCAGGCTCGTCGCCCCCTCTGGCCTGGCGCACCGTGGCCACATGGTCCACGTTCACCGCTAAGCGTGCCATAACTACCCCCTGATGTACGTGACTAAAGTGAAACTAAAGTGCCTAAAGTGAACTAAAGTGCCTAAAGTTGGTATGCGCTTTTTTGACACTTTAAACCAAATTCCTCGTGTAAAGCTGGTGCGAGAGACGCGAAATCCAACACCAAATGCGAGCGCCTGACGGGGAGACAAGTCCTTAAAGAGATCACGAAATTAATTAACCTTAGCTCTTTTTAGGCACTTTCGGCATTTCAAGCAATGCCAGCAAGCGTTCCTCTTCCCTCTCCATCATGACTGCCTGTTCCTCGGAATCGACGTGGTCGTGACCCAAGAGGTGGAGGATCCCATGAATGAGCAGACGGTCAACCGTCTGCTCAAAAGGCTCTCCTGATTCCTCCGCTTCTCGTTGCGCGGTATCGACGGATATCACCACATCTCCCAGCAGGGATGTTTCAATCTCAGCAGGCTTTTCTGCCGGCGCGCTGAAATCGAACATGGGGAATGACAGGACATTTGTCGGCCCCTCTTTCCCCCTATACCGAGCGTTGAGCTGCGCGATACGACGATCGTCAGTGAAGAGGACGCTCAATTCCCTGTCATGACAGCCCAAGTCGCTTAAGACCCTCTCTAACTTCGCCCTGATCCCCCTTTTTTTCAACCCGGGGGGGTCCCGGTGGTACTGAAGCCGTATCTCCATTTTTTCCTTTTTTGGAAGCCGATTCAGCTATCTCTATGGACGATTCACGCTCACGCGCCGCCACAATCCGTGGTGTGGATTCAGGGTATTCAATGCGATGATGGAAAATTCCGCCCAGTGTCATGTTGAAGCTCTTGGCTATTTCATGAAGGTCCTTCAGTGTCAGTTCGCATTCATCCAACTGTCCATCTAAAAAAATCTTATTGACCACTCTTTGGACCATGCCCTGGATCCGTGCCGGGGTGGGGTCTACCAGCGTTTTGGAGGCCGCCTCAACCCCATCCGCGAGCATGACCAACCCGGCCTCTTTGGTCTGGGGTTTGGGGCCTGGATACCGGAAATCCGCCTCTTCCACCATGAGGCATTTACCCCCTTTTTTCTCCCCCTGCTCCTTCGCCTTCTCGTAAAAATAGGTGATCAGGGACGTCCCATGATGTTGTCTGATAATATCGATGATCTCTTTACCCAAGCGATACTGCCTCGCCAGTTCAACGCCATCCTTTACGTGAGAGATGAGGATCAGGCTGCTCATGGAGGGCGCAAGCTTTTCGTGTTTGTTCGCGCGGCCCCCCTGATTTTCGATAAAATAGAGGGGCTTTTTTGTCTTTCCGATGTCGTGATAGTAGGCAGCCACCTTGGCCAGCAGCGGGTTTGCGTGGACCGCCCTGGCAGATGCCTCCACCATGTTGCTCACAATCACGCTGTGGTGGTAGGTGCCAGGCGCCTGTACCATGAGCTCCCGCAACAGAGGCTGGTCCAGGTTTGCCAGCTCGAGGAGCTTAATATCCGTGGTATAGCCGAAAGCCATCTCGATCAAGGGAAGTATTCCCGTGGCCACCACTCCCACTAAAACGCCTCCCAGGAGGGCTGAGCAGAATGCCACAAGGACTTCCAGGGTAAAGAAGGACCCGTACAATCCCTCTATGGAAAGGGCCAGAATGATATTGGACACACTCACCTTGAGTCCAGCCTTTATCAGGACACCCCTTTCCCGATACCGCTTTACGCCGGATGCCGCTACCAGCGACCCCACAAAAAAGTAAATGAAAAATTCCATTCGGCCTTCTACAACCATGCAGGCCAGGACCGAGATAATGAGGGAAAAGCTGGCGGCTACGCCTGCTCCATGGAAGATGGATATGAGCATGGCGCCGCTGGCTAACGGCACGGCAAACAGCAAGGCCTTGGGGGAAAAAAAGGTGAATCCTCTGGCGATTTCAAAGGCCACAAAATTAAAGGCAATTACCATCAAAAAAATGAGCAGAAGGGTCGTCCCTTGAAACAAGAGGTCTTTTACCTCCGGGCCGGAAGATCGGTTGCTCAGAAGGCCCACGATATAAATGGCCGCCAGAAGACAGGTGATGAGGATGGCCATGGCCGGCACCCTCCCCAGCATTTCCTTCTGTTTCAGCAGTTTATATTGTTCGCTCAGTTTGACTAGGTGCTCAGGTGAAATTCTTTCGCCTTCCCGGATCAGCATCTCGCCTTTTTTTACCTTAAAATAGAAGGGCTTGACCGACTCGCGTGCGGTCTCCTTTCTTAAGGCGGTCTCCCGGTTATTGAAGGTGAGGTTGGGTTTGACCAGACTGCTGGTTAGTTCCAGGATGGCCTGCCGCAATTCTTTCGGTTCGATGCCTCGCGTGAGGACCTCGCCGCGGCTGTCGATAAATTCCCCCACGGCCTTGAGGTCGTAGAATCGATCCAGCTCTGTGACAGTGGTCTCTTTCCCATCGTGGATATCGTGAAGGACAATCCCTTTGATTCCCTCGTTCACCAGCATTTTTTTGCTGCCGACAACTCCGATTCGAAAGAGTTCCGTGGTCATTGCGGCGACAGCACTTTCCGCCTCCGGGGAAAAGCCGTTTTTCATAAAAATGTCGACAAGATCCTGGTCAAAAGAGATATCGAGGATCTCGAAGAAACGGGTTTTGAGGGCATTGGTGGTCTCCAGATGGTCGGCGAGGGCCTTTTCAGATGCGAGGGACCCGCTGTCATAGGCATAAGAAAGATCGAGAGATTTGGCCAAATGTACCCTTCCGGACTCAAAGGCCTCTTTTATTTTGGTGCCCATATTCGTTCCGGTCGGATCAAAATCGTAAACCGACGAAACCGTTCGGACTGCTTCCTGTCTGTTTTTCTCTGTCAGTTCTTCGTTTTCGACAAGAAAATCCCGTAATGCCTTGATATCACGGTCGGCTACATCCCCCAATTTGTATTGCTTCGGTGGGGTCAGAACGCTTGGAAAGAGGAGAATCGATATGATAACGCTCAGACCCAGCAGGATATACCACCGCTTGGCATCGGATCGAAACCAGATGTCGGCGGCGCCGCTCCCTTTTGTCACGCCATGGGACGCGTCTCCTTCCTTTTTCCGTGACCCTTTACTCTTGCTCACGGGTGTCAATCTCGATCGCTCAAATTTTTTTACTGGCATCATCAGACGGTTTCTCCCGAGTGCTGTCTCCGGTTTTCCATCTTTTCATACGCGTCGATAATTTCCTGGACCAACCGATGCCGGACAACATCTTCCCTCGAAAAGTAGATGAACTGAATTCCCTGTATCCCTTTCAGGGTCTCTTTCGCTTCTATGAGCCCGGAGATTTTTCCCTTGGGAAGGTCTGTCTGGGTGACATCCCCTGTGATGACCGCCTTTGAGCTGAAACCGAGGCGGGTCAGAAACATCTTCATCTGCTCGGAAGTGGCATTCTGGGCCTCGTCCAGGATTACGAAGGAGTCGTTCAGGGTCCTCCCCCTCATGAAGGCGAGGGGAGCAACCTCTATTACTCCCTGTTCGAGGAGTCGCGACGCATTTTCAAATGGCATCATATCATGCAGGGCATCGTACAACGGCCGAAGGTAGGGATTTACCTTTTCATAAAGGTCTCCGGGCAGAAACCCAAGGTGTTCTCCCGCCTCCACGGCGGGCCGCGCTAAAACGACCCTGTTGATCTCCTTTTTGATCAGGGATGACACCGCCATGGCCATGGCCAGGTAGGTCTTCCCCGTCCCTGCGGGACCGATTCCAAAGACAATGTCGTATTTTCGAATACTGTCAATATAGTTTTTCTGATTGATCGTCTTGGGAGTTATGGTCTTCTTCTTGGAGGAGATGGCGATCTCCTCTTTGAATATCGTTTTCAGGTTAGCCGAAGGATCGCCGTTGACGATTCGGACGGCATACTCGATATCGCTGGGGTAAACAGGGTAATCCGACTCGAGGAGCGCATAAAGCTGTTTCAGTACCTTTTCCGCCACTTCCACTTCCCACGCTCTCCCCTTGATCGCGATCCCGTTTCCCCTGAGATCAAGCGAAACGCCGGTCCGTTTTTCCAAAAGCTTGAGGTTCGAGTTCTGCTCTCCGCACAGGCCCCGGACCAATTCATAATCCGGGAAGCTGATCTGTCTGCTCATGGCAGAATCGTCTCTACTGGTTGACTTTTTCAAGCAAAAGCCCTCTAACTCTCTGTTTCTCCTGATACTTGAACCACAATGCGCCTTGTGCGGGGCCTGTTGTCAAAATCAAGGAGCGCGATTTGTTGCCCTGTGCCCAGGGTCATTTTCCCCGTCCAAAATCGGAATATGGAGGTACGGGCGGAATATAGCCTAATCTTAAGGGCTACCGCATCCGTCACGTCTATTCTATCCGTTTTCGCGGTCGTTTGTATCAGAATCTGACTCTGTTGAACAGGCATTTCATGACCTCCGACCTTTCAGCGCAGTGGCAGATTGCGATCGACGATCACCCCCGTAAAAGAAGAAAACGGTTCGTAGCCCTTTTTAGACAGGTATCCTATACCATAGCCCTCTGTTTTCATACAACAAAAAGCAATAGGCACCTATGGAAAGCGCTTTTGGGACTCATTGAAACATGAAACGCCGCATACTGATATTCATCAGTATCCCCATGGCTGCCATGGTCGTGATGAGGGATGACCCACCATAGCTGAAAAGGACAAGGGGTATCCCTACCACAGGGAGGAGCCCCGTAACCATGCCGACATTGATGACAACCTGCCAGAAAATGATGGAAACGATCCCGACAGCGATCATGGAACCGAATCGGTCTTTTGAATTTTTCGCAATATTCAGGCCCCACAGGATCATGAAAAGATATATCAAGAGAAGCACGACCGATCCCACCAGCCCCCACTCTTCAGCCAGCACCGAAAAGGCGAAATCCGTGTGCTGTTCCGGAAGAAAGTGGAGCCGTGTCTGAGTTCCCTTGAGAAATCCCTTTCCCCAAAATTGTCCTGACCCTATGGCGATTTTGGATTGATTGATGTGATATCCGGCACCGAGAGGGTCCATCTCAGGGCTCAGAAATGAAAGGACGCGTTTCTGCTGATACTCCTTGAGTCCGAACCAGATCACGGGGGCGGACAGGCCGAAGCTGCCGGCCAGAAGCAAGAGCGATCTCCATCTTACCCTGGCAATGAGAACCATGGAAATGGATATGAGGGCCAGAAAGAGGGCCGTACCGAGATCAGGTTCCTTCAGGATAAGGAAGCAGGGAAGGGCCGTGAGCATGAACGGTTGCCAGAGGTCCCTCAGCCGGTATTCCTTGAAGTCGCTCCTCTCACTGAAAAATTTGGCGAGGACCAGCACCATAACGATTTTTGCCAGTTCCGAGGGTTGAAAAGAGATCGGCCCCAGGGCCAGCCATCGCTGGGATCCCGATGTCACCCGCCCCACAAAGAGGACCAGAGCGAGAAGTCCGATGGTGAAAAAATAGATGGGATAGGCCAGACGTTCCAGCGCAAAATAGTTGAAGGTGGTGGCCAGGAGGAGGACCGCGAATCCAATCAGAAACCAGTAAATTTGTTTGAAAAATATCTCTGATCCGCCCATCTCTCGAATCGGATAGGTGGCGCTGTAGAGGTTAAGAATGCTGATTCCCGCCTGCACCAGCAATAACAGGAGAAGGACCCAGTCAAAATTTTGAATAAGTCTTCGATCAAGCATGAGTGCTATTCATATGGATTGCTTATTGAAAAACCCCAAAAAATCCGCAGCTCGCAACAGTCACGAAGGAACATCGAGATAAGCCTTTATGATCTCCTGGGCGATGGGTGCGGCCGCGCTTCCCCCGTGGCCCCCATGTTCAATGAGCACGGCTACGGCAATCTTGGGCTTCCACGCGGGTGCGATGCCAACAAACCAGGCGTGGTCCCTTAACTTCCAGGGGATATCTTCCTCTCGCCTTGGAGCCCCCTCCTTTTTGAGCGCCACGACCTGCGCAGTTCCGGTCTTACCGGCAACGACAACACCTTTGAGCCTGGCCTTTGAACCGGTGCCATGGGGCTGATTGACCACTCCGACAAGGGCCTTTTTAACCAGTTCCAGATGTGTTGGCTTGATTCCGAGTTCTCCATCGGATATTGGCGCAAATTCAAACAGGCTTCCGCCGCTGGGTTTCCTGACCCACTTCGTCACCTGGGGCCGATAGACGTGGCCCCCGTTAAAGACCGCGGAAATAAGATTGGCGATTTGGAGCGGAGTTGTCAGTACAAAGCCCTGCCCGATGGCAGAGATGACAGTCTCTCCCTGCTGCCAGGGAATACCCATCCGCTTCAATTTCCATTGGGTCGTGGGAATCAGGCCGCCCTTTTCGGTGTCCAGGTCAAGGCCGGTTTCCTTTCCCAGGCCGAAGCGCATGGCGTACTGGGCAACCTTATCGATGCCCAGGCGCCTTCCCAACGTATAGAAATAGACGTCACACGATTCAACCAGTGCCCTGTGAAGATCTACCCCTCCGTGCCCATGCTTTTTCCAGCAACGGTAAGTCGCATTGCCCAATGAGTACCTCCCGTTGCAGAATATCTCTTCTTCAGGCGTGACGACCCCCTCCTCCAGAGCTGC
>CAYLJZ010000027.1:0-34049 GCA_964384085.1 uncultured Desulfobacteraceae bacterium | reverse complement strand
AAAAAAATGAAGCCGCCCCAATTTTCTTGGGAGATGAGAGTATCTGCACCCGATTAAAAAGGGAAGGTGGAAGTCTTGGTAAGGCTATTCCCGAAACAGTCAGACGATGTGAAGCCGGGGATCAATTCAATGCATGCCCGTAAACAGGCTCGAACAGGCCCGCTTCAAAAAGGGTGCGAAATTCGTCCAGAAGGGCGTTTGTGGCCTGCTCAACCATGAGGATGTCCCCTTCAGAGACAAGACTCATGTCAATGGTATCGAGGGCTTCCTCCAGCCCCTCAAACTGGGACAGGAGCATCTGGTTTTCAAATTTTTTGCTGATGGTGCTATGCACGTCAAGGATGGTCCCCACGCAGTTTTGTATTCGCAGCCGGTATTGATACGCCCTATTCGTGTTTTCTTCAGTCACAACCGCTCCCCGGTCCAATCGTTCTCAAAAAAAGAGTTCCTCAAATATCGTGTGGATTGGATTTTGTCAATCGACAAATGACAATCATCCATCGACAATCCCCTCATGCCTTCCCTGTTTCCCTTAAAGTGTCCATAAAGACCTTGTAGAAATTGGCATTATCCAGCACCGCACGTCCCAATATGCTCGAGATCCTTCCCAGATCTTTCCAGTTGGCCACCAGATTGGCGCTCATCGCAAATGCCGACATAGGCTCCATGGTCCGGAAGGTATCGCTTATCAGGAGAACAAACACCTTTCTGCGCACAGACATGGAAAGATGGTTGAGGTATTGGAGGACAGGACTTTGTTGAAGCCGAGTGTTGTCGAAAAGGTCGGATAAAATCACCAGATCGAAGTTTTGAAATCGAATCTTGGACAGGGCTTCCTGCGTGTTTTCGGCTCGTATCGTGTGGTAGCCCAGGTCATCCAGGGCCTCTTTGATCTTTCGCAGAGGGTGGGTGTCACTGACCATGATTAGCGCCAGCTTTTCTCCCTCTCCATAAGAATCGAGGGCACTTTGGGACTCTACATAATCAAAACCGTGCATTTCCTCAAAGGGAGAGGAGTCATCATCCTCTTCCCCTGGGGGCAAGTCTGTATCCGCTGCAGAACTTTCTGGTTTGCTGAACACCTGATCCGGGGGAGAGCCAACCTTGGGTTGCATGGTCGTGGTGTCAATAATCATCTTGTTCTTGCACCGAGGACATCTGACGCTCACCCGTTGGCCCTGGGGCATTTTTTCATCGGGGATGTTCAATTTGGCGTTGCACGATCCGCATACGATTTCCATTCGATTTACTCCTAAAAAAGCCCTTTTTTTCTATTCTCCTGCCCATAATCTTCATCGATTGCCAACCCCTCGATGGTTGTCGTCTTTTCCCCTCTTTGAGACTTGATGGTATCTATGGCTCTTCCTACAATAGCCTTTCTGGACGAATACCCCATGGCCGTTTCTTCCTCGATGAGACCGTTTTTGTACAGCTCCGCGATACACTGATCAAAGGTCATCATACCGAATGGCTGGCTCCCTTCAATGATTTCGTAATAGGTCTTCCCTTCGGACTCGCCGTGCAGGATCGTATCCTTCACTCGAAGATTGGACCCCATGATTTCAAAGGCCGCTACGCGATCCCCGCCCACCCTGGGAAGAAGTCTCTGGCAGACGATCCATCTCACTGTGTCTGCAAGCCGCATCCGTATCTGTTTTTCCTCTTCCTGCTCAAACATGCCCACGATTCGGTTGATCGTTTGTCCTGCGTCAACGGTATGAAGGGTGCTGAGGACCAGGTGCCCGGTTTCTGCGGCAGAAAGACCGATCTCCACGGTCTCCCGGTCTCTCATTTCGCCCACCAGGACTATCTTGGGGGCCTGGCGCAGGGCAGCCCTCAGGCCTGATGCAAAGGCATCGAAGTCCATGCCCAGCTCACGCTGATTAAAGGTGGCCTTTTTCTGGGGATGGACATATTCCACAGGATCCTCCAGTGTGACTACGTGAACAGACTTGGTTTCGTTGATTTCATTCAAAAAGGCCGCCAGGGATGTGGTCTTTCCGGTCCCGGTGGCCCCTGTCACCAGAATGATCCCGTTTTTTTCTCCGGTCATTTTGGAGAATGCAGGCGGAAGATTCAGGTCTGCAATGGTAGGAATTTGGGTGGCTAACTGACGCATCACAATGGAATAGCAACCCTTCTGGGAGAAGATATTGACCCTGAAACGGGCTTTGCCTGCCAAATGGTATGAGGAATCGCATGAGCCTTCGGTCAGAAGCGTTCGAGTAAGGCGCCGGTCGCCGCCGATAAGATTCAGGGCGAACATTTCCGTCTGAAAAGGGGTCAGGCGGTCAATGGGTGGCACCAGCGCCACGGGGAACAGTTGTCCGGACGACTCGACTTGAAACGGCTTGTCCACGGTCATGTTAAGGTCCGACACATTGTTGTGGGATTTCAGCATGGAGGTGAGGATATGGTCAATCTGCTGTTGTCTCATCGAGGTATCTCCTTATCCACGTATGACGCTTCAAACGGGTTGCCGGTCGGAGATCCGTTCTCAAGGAAGGATACTCGCTCCCGGCAACAGAGGGCCCCTTCTTACGCCTCGGTAAAATCGGCTGGCGGGTTCTTCAAGAAGGGAAGAAATTTGGATTTGTCATTGGATTTGGCATAGGCATCATCCGCGCTGATCATTTTCTTATTAAGAAAGTTCATGATGGCATCATCCAATGTCTGCATCCCATATTTCTTTCCCGTCTGTATCATAGAAGGGATCTGGAAGGTCTTCCCTTCCCGAATAAGGTTGCGAACGGCAGGGGTTGCGATCATGATTTCGAGTGCGGCGCATCGGCCCTTTTTGTCGATGCGCTTGAAGAGGTTCTGAGCAACCACCGCCCTGAGTCCATCCGCAAGGGTATTTCGAATCTGTTCCTGCTCGGTCATGGGAAAGACCTCTATAGCCCGGTCCACAGTCTTTGCCGCGCTGGTGGTGTGAAGGGTGCCAAACACGAGATGGCCCGTGGCTGAGGCCTCGATGGCCAATGAAATGGTCTCCAGGTCGCGCATTTCCCCCACCAGTATGATATCCGGGTCCTCCCTTAAGGCGCCCCTCAGGGCTGCGGAAAAGCTTTTGGTGTGAAGGCCTACCTCGCGATGATTGATGATCGCCTTGGCGCTCTTGTGAACGAATTCAATAGGATCTTCAATGGTAAGGATGTGATCCTTGCGCGTCTTGTTGGCCTCATCGACAATGGCTGCCAGTGTGGTGGATTTCCCGCTTCCGGTCGGTCCGGTCACGAGAACCAGCCCCCTCGGCAACGAGGCTAACTTTCGGACTACGGATGGGAGACCCAGTTGTTCGCAGGTGAGCACTGTGGAAGGGATCTCCCTGAAGACAGCGCCTACGCCGTTTTTCTGCTCGAAAAAGTTGGCCCGGTACCGTGCCAGGCCGGGGATTTCGTAGGCGAAGTCCACATCCCCGGTTTCCTCAAAGACCTTTACCTTCTCCTCTGGCGCGATTTCGTACAGCATGGCCTTAAGGCTGTCGTTATCGAGTTCCTTATATTTTACCCGCTCCAGATCGCCCTGAATTCGCAGCACCGGCTGCTGCCCTGACATCAGGTGAAGGTCAGAGGCCCCCTGGTCATTCATCAATTTGAAAAAGGCATCGATCTGCGCCATGGCGTTCCCTTTCAACGTTAAAGGCTGAGGAGTATCCTGCGCTGGTAACGCATTCATTATACATGGGAAGAGATTCAGTTCAACCATAAAATGAGGTCCGGTAAAAAGCCCTCTTACGCTTATGCGATCGTGCGCATCATGAGTGAAAATGGCTCAGAATTGTGTTGACAAAAGCGGCGTCATCTGTTACCGGTATTTTCCAATACCCCACAGGGAAGGTGAACCTTGTCGCAATGGTCATTTATCCGGGGCAGTTCATTATCATGACATATGTCCTTAAGGTGATACCGCCTGGATCTGGAAATGACCCAACGACCGGGACGGTTAAGCAGACTGAAAGGCAATTTGAAGGGGTTGATGTTTTTAGGCAGACGATAGGACATGGCCTACCCCTGATGATTCCCGGTAATTTCTAAAGGTCTTGCGGTGTCGCCGCAAGACCTTTTTTTTGTGGTCCTTACAGATCGTATCGTCTTTCGAGAGATGAAGGGACGCTCATGGCCTTGCATGCACGATAGAAATGGCAACCCAACTTCAAATCTTCAGGAGGTAACGAGTGTGGCCCGACAAAAAGTGACGATCAATTATCTCGAGAAAAAAGTGAGCGAAGGAAAAAAGATCACTATGATGACGGCCTATGATTTTTCTGCGGCCAGCCTGGTGGATCAGGCTGAAATCGACACCATCCTGGTGGGAGATTCCCTGGCCATGGTTGTTCTCGGTTACGAATCCACAGTCCCGGTGACAATGGACGAGATGATCCATCACTGCAAGGCGGTGCGCCGGGGGGCGAAACTGGGCTTTATCATTGGGGATATGCCCTTTATGTCCTATCAGGTGAGCGTGGAAAAGGCGGTGGAGAATGCCGGCCGTTTCATAAAAGAGGCAGGGTGTGAAGCGGTTAAACTTGAAGGGGGATCTGAAATGGTCCCTGTGGTCAAGGCCATTTCAAAGGCAGGGATTCCGGTGTGTGCCCATATCGGATTGACGCCCCAGACGGCCACCAAGCTAAGCGGTTTCAAGGTCCAGGGCAAGGACGCTGAGAGCGCAAACAAGTTGGTCCAGTCCGCAAAAGATCTGGAAGACGCAGGGGCCTTTATGATTGTCCTGGAATGCATTCCCGACCAGGTGGCTTCCAAGATCACGGACAGTCTGAAGATTCCCACCATCGGAATTGGCGCCGGCAAGTACTGCGATGGCCAGGTGCTGGTGTATCACGATCTGGTGGGATTGTTCGAGCGGTTCACCCCCAAGATGGTGAAGCAGTATGTCAATCTGGCCCCCATGATACGCGAGGCCCTTGTACAGTATCGGGAAGAGGTGGAAAAGGGGATATTTCCCGGGCCGGAACACAGCTTTGTCATGAAGAGCGAAGAGTCCGATCGGCTGTAGCGAGGACGTGTGACGAGGATTGATGACTGGATAGCTGGTGCGGATGGCTTTTCCATCCGCGGCCTCGACACTGGTCATAGTGAACACTGAACCCCAAGGCGTTAAGATGATCGTTGTGTGTCAAGCCTTGGGCCTATAGAGGAGCCATACAATGAATATTCTGGTAGTTGGTCCCGGCGCCATGGGCTGCCTTTTTGCCAGCCGTCTGAAGAAGGGGGGGCATCACGTAACCATTGCGGATTACAGACCCGAACGGGCAGAATTCATCAACAGGCATGGCATCTGTTTGGAGGAACCGACCGGCGAGGAGAGGGTCCATGTCCCTGCCGTTACGGGAAGGATTGGAGAGGAACCGGATGTGGCTTTGTTCTGTGTGAAGGCAAGTCAGACAAGGGAGGCGGCAGAAGAGATCGCTCCGTGGATTCACCTTCAGACATCGGTTCTGACCCTTCAGAACGGCCTCGGGAACCTGGAGCTATTAGAGGAAGTGTTTGGGAAAGGAAGGGTATTGGGCGGCGTTACGGCGGAAGGCGCTACGCTTTTGGGCCCGGGTCACGCGAGGCACGCAGGGCGGGGGCAGACCATTATCGGGCCGGCAGGGAGCGCGGATGGCCCCGTAGCGAAAATCGTCAAGGCCTTTGAGGGGGCAGGGTTCGACACCCGCACGGCCGACGACGTGGAGACCCTCATCTGGGGAAAACTGATTGTAAATGTCGGCATCAATGCTCTGACAGCCATCATCCGGCTAAAAAACGGTCAGCTTCCGGCCGTAAAGGGCGCTAAAACGGTCATGAAAATGGCCGTTGGAGAGGCTGTGACGATTGCTGAGGCCAGAGGAATTCATCTCCCATACCCGGACGCCTTTGAACGGGTCCAGGAGGTATGCCGGGGTACGGCGGAAAATGTGGCCTCCATGCTTCAAGATGTCTTGGGGGAGAGGCTCACCGAAATCCAGGCCATTAACGGCGCTATCGTTCGAGAGGGTCTCAAATTCGGCATTCCGACCCCGGTGAATCTGACCTTGACATCCCTCGTAGAGGCGATTCAGAGCACATATGATCGAAGGGTCACCCAGTAAGGGAAGAGCGCTGCGCTACCCCTCTACCAAGAGTTTCTGACCCGGTTGGATCTGTTTTTTGGGGGTTATCTTGTTTAGGGCGCGCAATTTGTCTTGTGAGATGCCGTACTTCTTCGCGATCGTATAGAGACTTTCGCCGGCCCGGACCGTGTGATATTTCGCCTTGACCGCTGAGGAGGGCTTTTTTGGCGAAGCGGTCACAGCGCGGTTGTTTGCTTTCTGAATCTCCTGTTGCAGCCTTTTCCCCTCTTTTTCGAGAAGAATGATCCTGTCTTCCAGCGCCTTGACTCCCTTCAGCCCTTCCAGCCGGACCACCCGCTCTTCAAGCCTGGTCAGGCGCGCGATCCGCTCCTCAAGCCGGGTCAGGTTGGTCATCCGATCTTCGAGTCCGTTGAGCTTGGCCTGTATAGCGGCAAGCTCCTCCGTGCTGTCACCGCTTCTGGCTATCACAAAGAAGGCGATCACGGCAAGCAAGACGAGGATGCCGATGCCTCCTGGAATGAGAAATTTCTGGGCAGATTCCAAAATGCCAGTCGATCCCGAACCCCTATTTTTCCCTCCCTTGGGCGTGTATCCAAGGTCATCGACGATCTCTTCCATAAAATCCTGTGCAGCTTCATTTCTGTCCTGATTCACGCTATCCTCCCTTTTGCTCCGATTAAAACAAATCGAACCTGTTTTGTAAGCAGTTTCAGTATCATCTGCAATATCTCTAAAATTAGGGGGTACTCCCTCTCGATTACGGCGTACGCCGGCTCGACAAGATGAGCCGAGAAGCCGTCATTCCAGCGAAAGCCGAAATCCAGCACCGTGCCGGAGAAAACAATCCCCCCACTTAGGGAGAGAATACGATTCCCTTCATAAGAAGGCATAGAAGGGATGCCTCTAAACTCCGAATACGGAATTTGACCGTGGGGCTTTTAGCCCCGGAATATTGAGATGTTACCATTTTTACGTGAGCTTATTCATAATACGTTTGAAGGATTCTGTAAATGAAAATCTGCCACACCCGGTATCCGGCCCCGAATGCAGCAATTCTCATTGTGTAAAAATGGCCTTGTGGAAGGGATGTTCCAGCCGCGAAAAGTCGTGGCAAGATGCCACTCCCACAGGATCGAGACTCCAAGGCTGCTTCATGATGAGAAGCGCTGGCCCAGCTCCAGCAATTCACATTTTGGAAAAATAGCCATGTGGGAGCGGCTTTCGAGTCCCGCCTGTCTACGGGCGGGATGGCAAGATGCCACTTACACAGGATGTTGACACGGATTCAACCTCATTATGAGAATTGCTGGGCCAGCTCAACATACATTGACTTTTTGCTCCGATTCTGCTTTTCTCTTTCGATATTCCAACCAAGGATCGCAAGGCAGCATCAATGCGTCCGTGTGAGTGGCGGGTGGCCTTTGCGGTAATGTAAGGGGTCGGCCCGGCATGGCGACTCGATCCCAAAAGAGGCGGGACATCCGGAATACTGAGAAGAAAGGTTATGGATAAACCCGGGTTTGGATCGGCAACTAGAGATGATACAGGATTCAATGAGGAATAAGATGATGAAAAGCTTCAGAAAGGAACTGTGGTTCCAGGTGCCTTCACGCAGGGCGTATATCAACATCACCCCCCAGGTCAGCGAGTGTTTGAAGGAGAGCGGCATACGGGAAGGGATTGTCCTGGTCAATGCCATGCACATTACCGCATCGGTCTTTATTAACGACGATGAGGCCGGGCTTCACCACGATTATGACGTATGGCTGGAAAAACTGGCGCCGCATGAACCTGTCGCCCAGTATCGGCATAACGTAGGCGAGGACAATGCGGACGCGCATATGAAGCGGCAGATTATGGGACGCGAGGTGGTCGTGGCCGTTACGGACGGCAGACTCGATTTTGGAACCTGGGAGCAGATTTTTTACGGTGAATTCGACGGCAGGAGACGAAAGCGCGTCCTGGTGAAGATTATTGGAGAGTGAGAAACGGTTGCTCATGAGAGAGAAAGAGAAAAACTATCCGTGGATTCGAAAGGTATCGCCGGGTCTCACCCCACCGAGTCTCAGAGACAATACCGCTGACGTGGATCGCCTCATCAAGGGGATAAAAAAGGAACTCAACGGGGAAGAAGTGCATGTGGATTTCTCGCTGACAGGAAAGGTTTCCGCCTCTCTGAAACAGGCGGGGTATGATGTCAGTGCGAGCATTTATGAGGAACATGGCGACTGGCGCCTGATCGATATCTATGATGCCCAGGATAACGAAAGGATCTGTGGCGTGGCCATCGACCTGGGAAGCACGACCGTTGTCCTGAGGCTAATAGACCTTGAAACCGGGGTCGCAATGGATGAGACCTCCTTCCATAACCCCCAGATTGAGATTGGGGCGGACATCCTTACCCGGATCCATTTTGCAACCCGAGGTGAGGGGCTTTTGCACCTCCAGCGGATGCTGGTCGAGCGGCTTAACAAAGAAATCGTCGCCCTGGGCCGAAAACATCTGGTTGGTCCGTCGGGGATAGTGGGTATGTCGGTAGCCGGGAACACCACGATGACGCATCTATTTTTAGGTCTGAATCCCTATGGGATCTGCCGCGAACCGTATATCCCTGTGGTGAACCGAATAGGGCTGATCCCTTCTCGGGAACTGGGCCTTGACATCAATCCCGGGGCCCCGGTTTTGGTGTCTCCCAACGTGGGGAGCTATTTCGGCGGGGATTTGATCGCCGGGATTCTGGCCTCGGGCATCCATCGACAGGACGAGGTTTCCTTCCTGGTGGATGTGGGAACCAATGCCGAGGTAGTGGTCGGCAATAAGGAATGGCTCATGGCCTGCGCCGGGGCAGCAGGCCCGGCTCTGGAAGGGGGGGTTGCGGACATGGGGATGATGGCCGCGCCCGGTGTGATCGATCGAGTGGTCATTGATCCGGTGACGCGAGAATTCACGATAGGGATGATTCAGGATGCGGCTGCTCACCCCGCGCAGGTAAAGAGGCCGGTGGGAATCTGTGGTTCCGGGCTGATTGACCTTGTGGCCCAGTTTTTTTCGGCCGGGATGATCGATTTAAGGGGTAGATTTGTGGAGGAGGCATGTGGGAACCGGATCGTGGAGGAGAATGGTATCCAACAGTTGGTTGTGGTCCCGCCGAAGGATTCAGGGACCGGCCGCGCCCTTACGCTCAGCCAGACCGATATCGACGGTCTTATTCGATCCAAGGCCGCTATGTACACTATCTTGACCACTATTGCCAGTACGGTGAATATCTCCTTCGCGGAGATAGGAAAATTCTACGTGGCCGGGACCTTCGGCTCTTACATCGACCCTCGGTCGGCCATAACCCTCGGGATGATTCCGGACCTCCCCCTTGAGACCTATGTATCTTTGGGGAACACCTCTCTTGAAGGGGCCAGCATGGCCCTTCTCGGGAGTGAGGCCAGGGAGGCACTGTTTCGAATAAGAGATCAGATTACCTATCTGGAACTCAATGTGAACCAGGAATTTATGAATCTCTTCAGCGCCGCCAAGTTCATCCCCCATACAGACACGTCGCTTTTCCCCACGGTTGCTGTGAGAGAGTGACGTCGAGGAGAAAGAGCCTGCGCACCTCTCTTATATCCAGAGGCTGGATCGGCGCCATCGCGGATGTTCCTCTTTGAGCTCGTGTCGCCCCTTTTACCAGCCAGCTACAACACTATCAAGAAAAATCAAGGCGATTTACGTGCCTAAACAGCAATTCTCATTTTGGGAAATTAGCCACGTGGGAGCGGCTTCCGAGTCCCTCCTTCGGGCACGATGGGAAGCTGCTACCCACACAGATCTCCAGCAACCTCCTAAACGTTATTTGGCGTAGCTGTGCAGACCTGCCAGATAGTTGACGCCGAAATAGGTGAAAAGAACGCAGGCAAATCCGACCATGGAGAGGATGGCGATTTTCTTTCCCTTCCATCCCCTCACCATCCGTGAATGGATCACTGCAGCATAAATGAGCCAGGTAATCAAAGACCACGTTTCCTTCGGGTCCCAGCTCCAGTAGCTTCCCCACGCGGAATGGGCCCAGACCGATCCTGTGATAATTCCAAGGGTCAGCATCAGAAAGCCGATGACAATCATCTGGTAGTTGAGATCATCGAGAATTCCCTCAGGAGGGATCAGTTTCAGGAAGATGTTCTTTTGCCCCGGCGCGTCCAGTCGCTTCAACAGATACATGAGGCTGAGGGCCAGGGAAACGCCGAACGCCGCATACCCGAAAAAACAGGTGATTACATGGCTGATGAGCCAGTTGCTTTTAAGGGCAGGGATGAGCGGCTGGATGTGGCTGCTGATACTGGGGGAGAAGGAGGCATAGGCCATGGCCAGAAATGCAAGGGGAGTGACAAAGGTCCCAAACGTCCTGTTCCGGGTCCGCCACTCTACGATCATATAAAGAAACATAAGGGTCCATGCAAAGAAGATGAGAGATTCATAAAGATTGGAAAAGGGTGCATGACCGATGCCCATTTTGTAGGATCCCACCCATCTGAGAATGATGCCCACGGTCTGGGCGAACAATCCGAGGAGCGAAGCGAAGGTCGCGAGCCTGGAAAGAATGTCCCGGTTCATGACCATGCCGAGGAGATAGAGCATAAATGCGGCAAAATAAACGAATGTCGTATAGCTGAGGATGATGGAGTCTAACATGCTTTTCCGCCCTCTGGGTCGAGTGTATGATCAGGTGTTCAAGCTGATTAATGGCTTTTTGAGTTGGTTCTGTTGATAGTTGTCATATGGGGTTCCCGGTCTTTTGTTTTTCAAGCTTCAATCTTTCGGATATCCTTCATGAGGTGTTCTATCTCCCTATCGAGTCCGACCGGGTTTTTGTTGGCTGTGCCTGCCACCTCGATTTTGGCGCCCGTGCCTGTAGCCAGCACCCGGACCCATATCCTGCGGTGGGAGGTGAAAAAGGTGAAAAAGAGACCCACAACCATCATAAAACATCCGATCCAGACAATGGGCACGCCTGGGTCTTTGTTGACCTGAAGCCCTGTGTAGTATTTGGTTTCGAGCCCGTTCAGGAAAAAGGTGTACGGCTCGAAGGCTGCCGGATTGAATTTCGAGGACTGTCGCATGGGTCCTGGAAGCCTTTCGAGGGCCTGTTCCGCGTCCTTGAACACCCAGAAATCCACCCCCCCGCTCTTAGTGACGGGCTGAACAGAAATGAGGACGGCAGACCCCATGTTCATGATATCCGGTCTGGCATCAACTACCGTAAACACCCCTTCGCCCCCGGGGAGTTCGACTTCCTTTCCGGATTCGACCTTCATGGCAACGTTCGAGCCATTGGGGCCGGATATCCTCAGATCGACCGCTTTTCCGGGGGCGGTGCCGTAAGTCGCCTGATAAAAGGTTACCCCCATGAATTCGACGGGATGGTTGACTCGAACACTTTCCTGGATTTCTTTTCCTTCAGCAAAAAAGGTGAGATCGGAGCGGTATTCACTGGGCGCTCCATTTTCATAGAAATCGACCGTGAACCGGTCGCAGCGAACCGCGAAATCCAGCTTTAAAGGGCTCCGTTTTTTCCTTAGGGTGATCGTGTCTGTTTGTTCCCCTTCCAATAGAGTGACAAAGCCCTCGAAGCCGAAAAAAGAACCCATCAGGCCGCCCACAAGGATCAGGAGAACACTTAGATGAACGAAATAGACGCCAAAATGGGAAAAGCCTCCCTTTTCTGCATAGAAAAAACGGTTCCCTCCAGCCTCCTTTTCCCTGATTGTTCTGTAACGCGATTGAAGCAACCGGCCGATCCTCCCTGCAGCCTCATTCGGGGCCTCGTCGGTTGCGTAGGATTGCCCCGGGGGCAACCCATCAAAGGGTTTTGTCCGGTCGGGTTCTGGCCGAAGGTTGAACCGCTTCCAAGTGGCGGGCCACCTGTCAAGAGAGCAGACAATGAGATTGAGGGTGATGAACCCGAGAAGAGCCCTGAACCAGAGAGAATGGTACATGTCGAACAGGTCAAGGGAGATAAATATTTGGAGCGTGATGGGACTGAGACGGCTGGCAAATTCGATGGCATCGCGCTGCTGAGGGATTACGGTCCCTAAGATAGACACGATGGCCAGGATGATTAGGAGTACGATTGCCAGCTTGACCGAGGCGAAAAAGCCCCAGAATGTATTGGACCGGCGTTCGGATGGCGCATGTTTCATGTGTGGGGGTTCCATTGGGGCATTTTTTGTCTCAGGCCGCTTGGGTTGCGGACCCGACCGTTTCGAGGTTGTAAAAATTTTTTTTTATAACACAGGTCTCCTTAAACTGCAAACCCGATTTGCGGCGTACAGCAATTCTCATTATGAAGAAGCCTTGGAGTCCCAATCCTGTGTGAGTGGCATCTTGCCACTCACACAAAATGTTTATACCAGGTCTGCCTCAGAACGAGACTTGGCAGCATTGGTAGAATGCATTTGAAGTCTGCAGAAAATCCGTGTATAGACAACAGAACGAGCGGATTGGCGCATGGGCATTCGCCCCCGGGTCAGGGGAACCGGTCAACCAGGGATGCTTTTCATTGGGGGGTGCAGTATGGAAATTGTTGAGGTCAAGTTCGGTGAGTGGATCGAAAAGGGATTTCAGCTGTATAAGGAAAATTTTGCCACACTTGTTTTAGCCTCCCTGATCGCCGTAGTTCTCAGTGCCGTAACCGTGGGCGTCCTTGCCGGTCCCATGGCAGCGGGCGTTGTCATAATTTGCTTAGGGCTTTTTGACAAGAGGGAGCCCAGACCGGAGGCAGGGACTCTGTTCAGAGGATTTGACCATTTCCTGAATTCGTTCCTTTTTGTGATCCTATGGGGAATCGCGCTTTTTGTGGTGTCCCTGATGGTGCATCTGGTGCCCTGTCTCGGACAACTCGCCTCCATGTTCGTCTTTTTTGTCGCCCATGCCCTCCTCATGTTCGGCATGTTTCTCATCGTTGACAGGCGGATGGAGTTCTGGCCGGCCTCGGTGGAGAGCTTCAACAAGGTCAAGCCTAATTTCTGGCCGTTCTTGGGCTTTGCGATCGTTTCAAACCTCATTGGGAGTATCGGCGCCATCGCTTGCGGCATCGGCGTGGTCTTCACCTTCCCGATCCAGGCCTGTATCCTGACAGTGGCCTACCGGGATGTATTTGGAGAAAATGGGTCTGGGGCGCTGCCGGTGAAGGATCCAATTGAAGGCGATACCAGTGACGGTGAGTCGGTCCCGCCTGTATAGATTCTCTTGTAAGGGGGGTACACTGGCGCTCCAGGCGAACTCGGCAGGTGGCCGTAGCGGGAAGGGGAGGGCGGGTCGCGTTCTGTTTTTGTACTGGTCCCGACCGAATTCCTACTGGGATGTGATGGCAGCACATCTCCCTGTGGCGCTCATCACCGGTATTGCCCTGATGCTTCCCCACATGGTAGCCTGTGACGATCTTCCGTTGATAACGTGCACGTTTTTAAACCTCACCGGGTATCCCTGCCCCTTCTGCGGCCTGACCCGGTCGTTCTGGGCGCTATCCCATGGAAACTGGGCCTTGGCTGTTCACCACGCACCATTGGCGTGCGTGATATATGTGGCGACGGCATTCCTGTTTGCCTGGCATTCGACCGCCCTCCTGACAGGGCTCAGGATCCGGAGCAGCCTGTTGCGTTTACTAAAGTCTCGCATCGCCGTAGGGCTGACGGGTGCGATGGTGATCTTAAACTGGGCGTACCGGCTCATTTCCGGCTTCAAATAATCACGGGGAGATCTCTGATCGTGGTTCCGGAAGGGTTCTTCTCAGCCCCCGGCCAGCATGACCGTCAGGTGAATTTCATCGCCATTTGAGACCGTCTTCGTCAGTTCATTTGGATAGGCGCTCTTGGCGTTGATGTAGATTTCAATATTGCGGCGCAGTTTTCCTTTGGGGTCGAAAAGCGCATCCTTCATGCCAGGGAACTGCCGGATCAGGTGATTGAGGCAGCCCCCCACGGTGGTTCCCTCCACCTCCACGACCTCGGTATGATTGGTATGCTGACGGTGGGTTTTGTGAATGTATGTTTTGACGGCCACTTTATTCTCCTTTTTTGATGGAATGAATCCTGAGGCGAGCTGCAGGATTTTTGATTGTCGATTTTTGATTGTTGATTGAATACCGCTTGAAAAAAATGATGCACGCCGGCAATCCAAATAGCTTTTTCTTCAGTATCCTGGACCACATCTGTCGCGGCCTTCAGGGTTTCGAGGCGGCGTCGGGTGTCTTACGTCTGATATGACATCATCCAACGTTAACAAAATTGTCATTGTTGCCAACTATTTCAAGGGGGAGACTTATGGGCTGCTGGGTCCTGAGATGGCCGCAACCGTCATTGAGGAGCATGCCTCCTGTGAATGTATTGTGGTGGGCGTCACACGGGAGGATAGCCCGGCAGCCATCAAAAAGGCCCTGGCAGGGTATTTTGGTGTGGAAAGACCGGTTATCGGATTTTCTTCCCTCGGCGGCAGGCCCGATCTCTTCTCCCTGGCTCGGGAACTCAGGGAGGAAGGGGCCTTTACCATCCTGGCAGGACCCCAGGCCGATGTGGATTACACGGGAGAGGTGGGGAGAGATGTCTGGCCCCATCGCTTTAAAGGACTATCAGATCATTTCTCCCTTGCCCTTCACGGACCTGCCGAAGCGGCAATTGAGCTCCTGAAGGGCCTGGACGGGGGGAAGCAGGGGATGATTCCGGGCCTCCTCTTGCATCGGGAAGGTACCGGTGTGATTCATCACGCCAGAAAATCATGGGATGAGCGGTTCCTGCGAAGGGTCAACTGGGCTAACCTTTACCGGATCGAAGGCGGGGGACTCAGACCGCACCGGGTCCGTACCGGGCAGGTGCTCCAGCAGATCGGATGCCCCCATGCGGCCAGGGAGACGTGGGTGAATGTCGGTTTCCCGCAACCCCTGGCCCGGCGGAACAGGGAACCGGTCAGGCTCCTCTTGAAAGGATGCAGTTTCTGCGATGTAGCGGCAGATAAGGGTTACTACGGGACACTGGGGATGGGGACGGTCCTCGATCAAATCCGCTGTCTGCACGAAAGACCTGATGGAAGAAAGATCCCCTTTGAACTGATTAACGAGAACGCACTGTTGAGTCTCCCGCGTTTGTTGAGGACGACCGCGGACGCAGGGATCGGTCTCTCGCAAATCAACCTTACCCTGAGGGCCGACTGGCTCCTGAAGGAGGGGGGGAGGTTGCGGGAGGCCCTGGGCCTGGCGCGAACCATGGGGACGCGTATCCTACTCGCCTCGGTCGGGTTTGAATCTTTTGACGATGGCATATTGCGGAACCTCAACAAGGGGCTCCGTGTGGAAACAAACCTCGATGCAATTGCCCTGATGCGTCAACTGAAAGGCGAATTTCCTGATGAGTGGGCGTACGCCAGATCGGAAGGGGCTGTGCATGGGTTCATCCATCCCACCCCATGGGATACGGAGGAGACATGGGCAACTATTCAGGCCGTGATTCAGAGGCACGGCCTGGCCGAGGATATCCTTCCGGACCACAGCACTCCCTTGATTATCCATCATGCCTCAGGCCTGGGAGACTGGATTCGGGAGGTCGAGACGAGGGAGGGGGTTCGATACAACCGGCTCGGTTCAATCATCGAGTGGTGGGAGGCGATCGAAAAGGGTTCTGGTTAACGCACTATCCGGAATCTGCTAAGGAGGTGTCCTGTTCTAAAACCAGCGAGCGATGATTCGCACGATACGAGGAGGATATGAGAATGAAGAAGATTGGTATTATCGGTGCAGGAAACATGGGGAGCGGCATTGCGCAGAAGACGGCGCAGGAAGGGCTCTCGGTGGTATTGGTGGATGTAAAGCCCGAATTTGTGGAAAAGGGCATCGCCACGATTCAAAAGACCCTGAACGAGGCGGTGGAGCGAAAAATCCTGAAACCGGAACAGGCGAAGGCGACCATGGCCCGGATTCGGGGCGCCGCCGATCTATCCGAGACAAAAGACTGTGATCTGGTGATTGAGGCCGTATTCGAGGACATGGCTGTCAAGAAAGATCTCTTTTCAAGACTGGACCGGGTGTGCGGCCCGCAGACGATCCTGGCCACGAACACCTCTTCCTTTTCCGTGGATGAGCTTGCCCGGGCCACAGGCCGGCCGGATCGATTTGCAGGTCTTCACTTTTTCTACCACCCGGCCAAAAACCGGCTCCTGGAAATCATTCCGGGTCCCTTGACATCTCCCGAAACGGTTTCGGCATGCCGGCAATTTGCCCAGCTCACCGGGAAGACCGACATCCTGGTGAAGGACGCCCCCGGCTTTGCGGTCAACCGTTTTTTTGTCCCCTGGCTGAACGAGGCGACGCGGATTCTGGAGACGGGCATCGCCAATATCGCCACCATCGACAAGGCCGCCATGGAAGGTCTCGGGATCGGAATGGGACCATTCAAGCTGATGAATGTGACAGGGATTCCGATTGCCCATCATTCCTGCGAATCCCTTGCAGGGAAGCTTGGGGCGTTTTACGCGCCTTCAGACCGCCTGAAGGCCCAGTTTCAATCCGGGGAATTATGGCCCCTGGAAGGCGACGTGGATGGATCCGCTTTTGAAAAGGTGTCGGACCGTCTCCTGGGGGCGGTATTCTATGTGGCCACCTCCCTTCTGGAGGAGGGCGTGACCGATATGACCGATATCGACCTGGGCGCCAAGGTGGGGCTCAGATGGAAGGAAGGCCCTTTCGAGGTCATGAACCGGGTAGGCATTGAAAAGGCTTATTCCCAGGTCAAAGAGCTGCTGACCGCTTGGCCAGAGCTGAGCGTGCCGGTTCACCTGGAAAATCAGAACAAAAAGGGTCAACCCTGGGATATCCGTTATGTCAAGTACCTTCCCGATGGTGAACTGGGCCGCGTGATCCTGTCCCGACCGGACGCCATGAATGCCCTGAACGAGACGGTGGTGAAACAGTTGGATGAGGCCTTTCAGCAGGCGGCCTCCGATTCAACGACGCGAGCGATTGTCCTGGAAGGGGCTGGAAAGGCCTTTGTCGCCGGGGCCGACATTGGGTTTTTTATTAAGTGCATTCATGAGAATCGTCTCGATGACAATTACCGGTTTACGGAATACGGTCAGGCGGTCTTCAACCGAATCGATGAGAGTGAAAAACCGGTAGTGGCCAAGATGGACGGCCTGGCCCTTGGCGGGGGGTTTGAACTGGCGCTCGCCGCCGACGTTATCGCAGCCACACCCAAGGCGGTGATGGGGTTTCCCGAGACGGGTATCGGCATTTATCCGGGATTGGGCGGGACCCAGCGAACCAGCCGGTATATTGGAAAGGCCCTCGCGAAATACCTGGTCTTTACCGGACGGCTGCTTCCCGCGGATATTGCCCTCTCGATCGGCCTCGTGGATTATGTCTTTGCGCCCGAAGAGATCGATGAGAAGCTTCGAGGCCTGGTCTCGCAAGGAAAACTGGTTCCTAAAAAGGGGAAAAAGGATGAAGAACTCCCCCCTGAATTCCAGCAGATCAAGGAACTCTTTGAAGACGGGAACATCGAGGGATGGCTGAAGGGGAAATATCTTGAAAGCGATGATCCGATCGCGGCCAAGACCGCCAAGATCATTGCAGGAAAGGCGCCGCTGGCCCTAAACCTTGCAAACCGAATTATGGATACGGGGTATGAGCTCCCTCTGAAAGAGGGCCTCAAGCAGGAACTGGCCCATTTGAACGAGATATTTTCCACGGCAGACGCCCTTACTGGACTCACCAGCGTCGGAAAGTCCCGGCCGGTCTTCGAGGGGAAATGACGCTCTTCGCTCGCCGTCGGAATTCATAGCATGGTTGGTTTTTGAGGGCTTACGGGACTCGGGCTATTCAAAAGATTCAAAAACCGACCTCATCTGGGCCTTGAAGTCTGACGGCAGCGAAGAGAATTTTTCTTCGGGAAGGACAACGAACTCGGCGTTGCTTCGAACCAGAAGCCTTCCCTGATCATCCCGGATTTCACCCCTTGCGTGAATCTTGGGAGGTGTGGCGTCGTCCACCAGGAGTCCGGTGACGGTCAGGGGAACGCCAATGGATACGTTCCGAATATATTTGATGTCCATTTTCCGGGTCACGAGAAAGGTCTTTTTTAAAACCATAATGGTCCATGACATCACCTCGTCGAGGAGCGTCGAGATGATGCCCCCGTGGGCCATGTCCTGCCACCCTTCGTGATATTTTCCCAGGGTGACGTCCGTGCAGACAGCATCGCCCAGTCGGTAGAACTGCAGGTTAAGCCCGATCGGGTTGGCGGTGCCGCAGGCAAAGCAGAAGTGCCCATTGGGCTTTGTGACGGGCACTCTCTTGTCTTCATCTCCCATCATATCTCCCTTTTGTCGAAATAGTCTACAGGTTCAAGGTGTTATCTCAATACACACTGGATAAAAGCCTGAATTCCCTTTCCAGGGCCCACCGTTCGGCGTTCAGGCGTCAGCCTTTCATTTGGACATGTTGACCGACTGCTATGGGGGCTCTCGGGTGCCATCGTCTCCATCAGGCCGCTTGTTTTTTCGGCGGCCTCACCAGGATAGAGATAGGGATGGTCAGAAAAAGGAGAATCGCCATAACCAGCCACGCCGGCCGATAGGTCCCATATAGATCGAAGCAATACCCTGCCAGGAGGGGGCTTGCCATGGTCCCGATGATCAGTATGGCCATGATGATCCCCTGAATGGCCCCGAAGGCCTTACTCCCAAAGAATTCCGCCTGCATGGTAAGCCTGAGGGTAATCACCCCGCCGTACCCGGGACCGAACAGCCCCACAAACAGGGCCGCCATCCCCAGGCTCTCGACCTTGGTCAATGCCACCATGCCCAGGGCCTGGAGCAGAAGTGCAAAGGCCATGAGATAACGGGTATCTACCCGGGAGGCAAGCAACCCCAGAAAAAACCTCCCCATGGCGCTCACCAGTATGAGGAGAGAGGCCGTGAGACCGGCTCCTTCCCGGCTAAAGGCCATACTGACCAGATAAGGCATGATATGCACAACCACCGCATGCAGCGCGGCTGCAGAGAGGGTCACCACTATGGCCAGCATCCAGAAGGCCCTGGTCCTGATGGCCGCTCGTGCGGTGAATTCCTCTTGCTTTTCAATCTGATGGGATAGTTTCTCAGGGGATTGCCCCTGTTTCGAAGTGAGAGCGTCATTCCCGTCCGGAAAAAGGCCGTACGGTTCCGGGCGGGTTCGCACCACCAATGCCGACGGTATGCCAATCACCCACATGCCGATTCCCAGGATCACCAGGGTCTGGCGCCACCCGTGAAGTGCTATCAGCCAGTTGATCAGATAGATGACCAGCCCGGCGATGCCCATGCTTGCTGACAGGGCCCCCAGCGCGATGCCGCGTTTCTTCGCAAACCAGTTGGCTACTGCGGTCCAGCCGGGGACAGGGAAGAAAAGGCTCGATCCCACGGAGAGGAATATAAACGTCAGATAAAAGGACCAGAGGCTATGGATTTGACTCAGGAGGATGAACCCGAGCCCTCCCAGGATGCTTCCCAGCACCAGAAGACGCCTGGCGCCGTACCGGTCGGTTGCGAACCCCACCAGAGGGGAGGCAATGCCGCCCTCGATGCTTCTGAGGGAGGCGGCAAAGGAGGTGGCGGCATAGCTCCAGCCCAACTCATCGACAATGGGATTGAAAAAGGCCGTGAAACCGTAATAGAAAGTCCCCGCTCCCCACATATGGATCAGGCTTGTGGCCAGAACGATCCACCAGCCGTAAAAGATCTTTTGCATTGATACCCTTCAAAGAAACCTTCATAAATCCCAGAAGGTTAGTCGTGGTTGTCATCATTTCGCCTGCTGCACCAAAGCCACTACATTGGTCATCACGGCTTCATCTGTCAAGTAGGTTAATGCGCAATGGCCCAGCCGTCTTTCCTGTTAAAGGAGGTGAGGAGGGCGTTCTATCCCCTGATGACCTCGGTTCCAGCCTTTCCTTCAACTGCTTCCAGTATTTTTCTGACGGACGTGATGACCGCTCGTTTGCCTGTCTGCTCTGCGAACTGCAGGCAGGCTTCCACCTTGGGACCCATGGAGCCCGCTGGAAAATGTCCCGCCTTCAGGTAGTGATGCGCCTCGGCGATCGTCATGGCACTGAGATAGCGTTGATCGTGTCGGCCATAAGCGAGGGCCGCTCCCTCCACGTCCGTTGCAATCACGAAGATGTCCACGCCGACCTCTTCTGCCAGCCTGGCGCTGGCCAGATCTTTATCGATGACAGCATCCACGCCACAGAAGGCCCTCCCTTCCCGCACGACCGGAATGCCGCCCCCGCCGCAGCAGATCACCAGAAAGCCCATATCGATCAGTTTTCTGATTTCGCGCTTTTCCACAATGGTTAGGGGCCTGGGCGATGCCACGACCCGGCGCCAGCCTTTGGCGGTCTTTTGGACAGGGTAGGGAAAGGCCGCCGCATTTTGTTCTGAAAAGAGAGGTCCAATCGGTTTGGAAGGGGTTTGGAATGCCGGATCGTTTTCATCCACCACCACGTAACTGATCAGGCTCACCAGATCCTGTCTGGCATCGAGCCCCAATTCCATGAGGGCGGTATCCAGGGTCGATTCCAGCATGTAGCCCATCTGGCCCTGAGTCTGTGCCACCAGGATCTCCAGGGGGAGCTTGGGGACATCATCACAGCACTCCTGCTGGAGGAGCAGGTTGCCGACCTGCGGTGCATTCCCGTGGGTGATAATGATTCGGTAGCGTTGCGAAAGGCGGGCAATCTGCCCCATGGGAACCTTGAGGTTCTCGAACTGTTCCTCTATGGTCCCGATCTGGCCTTTTCGTACAAGGGCGTTGCCCCCGAGGGCCACCAGGAGTATTTCCTTTGTTGATGCCTGTTCCATCGCTGCTGAGTGTCTCTATCTGGAGGTTTCAGGTATTGATGATATCGCGCAAGCGGCGAAGGAGAACCGCTTCCAGTAATGGCGGTCCGCAATCCCGGTACTCGTATCGAACACGAATCGCAGGTCTTCGGATGGAGAGGACCCGGGTGAGCTGAATGGGTGTGGCAAATAGGACCAGGTCGCAGTCTGCGGCGTTGATGGTCTTTTCCAGGTCCCTGATCTGTTCCCTGTCATAGCCCATGGCAGGAAGCGCCGATTGAATGTGGGGATACCGGCGAAAGGCCTCTTGAATTGTTCCAACTGCAAAAGGACGCGGATCAACCACTTCGGCTGCGTTATACTGTCTGGCCGCGATGACGCCGGCCCCGAAGGCCATCTCTCCGTGGGTGAGGGTCGGGCCGTCTTCCACCACCAGGACCCGCTTGCCTGTGATCCGGCCAGGGTCGGTGACGATGACGGGGGATTCGGCGAGAACGATATCCGCCTGTGGCGCGAACCTCTCGATGTTTTCGCGCACTTGTTTGACTCGATCCGGGGACGCGGTATCTACCTTGTTGATGATGGCGATATCGGCCATCAGCATATTGGTTTCGCCCGGGTAATAAAGGCGTTCATGGCCTGCGCGGTGAGGATCAAACAGGACAATGTGAACCGAGGGGCGAAAAAAGGGGGTGTCGTTATTTCCGCCGTCCCAGACAATGATGTCTGCCTCCTCTTCGGCTGCCTCGAGGATCTGTCCGTAGTCGACACCCGCATAGACGACGATTCCCTGATCCACCAGGGGTTCATATTCTTCCCTTTCTTCCAAGGTACACTGATGCTTCTCGAAATCCCTGTACGCCTCGAACCGCTGAACTACCTGATGCCGTAGGTTTCCATAGGGCATGGGATGCCGGACCACCACCACTCTTTTATGAATCTGGCGAAGAATGCTGCAGACCTTGCGGGTGGTCTGGGACTTGCCGCACCCGGTTCTCACTGCGCAGACCGAGACCACTGGCCTTCGGGATTCCAGCATGGTGTAGCCCGCCCCGATGAGAACAAAGTCGGCCCCATGAGCCATCACAAGAGATGCCTTGTGCATTACATCTACATGGGCGACATCGCTGTAGGAAAAGGCCACCAGATCCACATGATATTTTTTTATGAGATCGATGAGCCGACCCTCCGGGTGTATCGGGATGCCTTCAGGATATGCCTTCCCTGCCAGTTCGTGGGGATAGAGACGGTTGTCTACAAGGGGTATCTGCGCTGCGGTAAATGCCACGACCCGATAGCGGGGGTTCTCTCTGAAATAGACGTTGAAGTTGTGAAAATCCCTGCCGGCAGCGCCCATGACGATGACATTTTCAGCCATTTCACAACCCCCATTCCCCTTTCTATAAGGCTTATCGCAGACCAGGCCGAAGCTCGCTTCCCCTCGAAGGCTTTTACAGTACCTTAAAACACATTACTCTAAAATAACGTTTAAGCCAAGTCCTTGGGAGCGCGGATTCCGGCTGGGAAAAGAGGCTTCTCCTTGGGGCCGTATTTTCCGCTGAAAACGGGAACAGCGACCATCCGGCATCGAACTTCGAACGTCGAACATGGAACGCCCAACGCCGAATGTGAAAAGCGCAGCCGCTGAACCCTCAACCTTGAACTCTGAACCTATTTTCACGGTAAAAGGCTTGCAGTTTCCCGTGGCAGTCTGGTATGGTTTATAAGGGCACAAGGCATTAGGGTTAGGTGCAGGGCGATAGAGGTTAAACGAGAGAAGTGCCTGAAATGTGATATGCCCGACATACCCGACATCCAGGAAAGCGCCGCCTGTAACCAGAATCGAGTATTCGGCGAAGCCAGATTTGGAGAACATAAATGATTGGAATATCAAAACTTTACTGTGGGACAGTGGAGCCATCCGATGCCCTTCGATACGGCAGGCGATCCAAGGATCTCCCTTCCCATCTCCTGCAATTTTCAGAAGATAAGAAGCCTGTCGTGGTATGGAACGTGACCCGGGCCTGCAATCTCAAATGCGTCCACTGTTACGCCCAGGCGAATGCCCAGAAAGCTGAGAAGGAATTGACCCATGAAGAAGGCCTCCGTCTGATAGACGATCTGGCCCAATTCGGGGCGCCGGTGGTCCTCTTCTCCGGGGGCGAACCCCTGATGCGTCCTGACCTGACCGACCTGGCCCGCCATGCGGTGGGGAAGGGGATGCGGGCCGTCATCTCGACCAACGGGACACTGATCACCCCGGCCAAGGCCCGGGAGCTGAAATCGGTTGGGCTTTCCTACGTGGGCGTGAGCCTGGACGGGATGGAAGAGGTGAACGACCGGTTTCGAGGCAAAAAGGGCGCGTTCAGGGATGCCATGGCAGGGATACGCAACAGCCAGGACGCAGGGCTCAAGGTGGGGCTTCGGTTTACCATCAACCGAATGAATGTGATGGAGATGCCCCGGATTTTTGATATTCTCGAATCAAACGGGATACCCAGGGTCTGTTTTTATCACCTGGTCTATGCGGGCCGGGGTTCGCAACTGATTAAGGAGGACCTGGATCATGAGGAAACCAGAAAGGCGGTTGACCTCATCATCGATCGGACAAAAGACCTGCACGACCGGGGCATGGCCGCAGAGGTCCTGACCGTTGACAATCACGCGGATGGTCCCTATGTGTATTTGCGAATGGTAAAAGAGGGAAACCCGATGGCGGGAGAGGTTTTGGAACTCCTTCAGATGAACGAGGGGAACAGCTCGGGCCGAGGGATCGGTTGCGTGAGCTGGGATGGCGCGGTGCATGCGGATCAGTTCTGGCGGCATTACAGCTTTGGGAATGTGCTCGAAAGACCCTTCAGCGAGATCTGGTCGGACCTGTCCAACCCCTTATTGGCCAGGCTGAAGGACAAAAAGAAATATGTCACAGTCCGTTGTGCCCAGTGCCGATGGCTGGATGTGTGCGCCGGCAATTTCAGGGTCAGGGCCGAGGCCGTGACAGGAGACGTCTGGGCCCCGGACCCCGCGTGCTACTTGACGGATGAGGAGATAGGAAAAAGTGATAAAAGTGAGCTAAAGTGACGAAAGCGAGTCAAAGTTGCTAAAATATGGGCATGACGTCTCAATGGCTTTAGTCCTTTAAGTCCCTTTAGCCCTTTGATCGCCCGATGTTTAAAAGGAGATAATTGATTATGGTAATACGACCCAGGAGGCTTCGAAGGACGCGAGCCATTCGGGATATGGTCCGAGAGACCACGCTCTCGGTAAAGGATTTTATCGCGCCCCTGTTTGTGAAACCGGGGCAGGATGTCAGGGACCCGATTCCGTCCATGCCCGGGCAGTTTCATTTTTCTGTAGACGCTATTGTCAAGGAGGCCCAGGAGTTATGGTCCCTCGGCGTCCCGTCCATTATTCTTTTCGGCCTGCCTGACAGAAAGGATCCCACCGGGAGCCGGTCATGGGCAGACGACGGGATTGTTCAGCAGGCCGTATCGGCCATTAAATCCAAGGTCCCCGACATGGTGGTGATGACGGATGTGTGTCTGTGCGAGTACACGGACCATGGGCATTGCGGGGTAATTTTAAACGGCGCGGTGGACAATGACGCAACCCTGGAACTGCTGGCCCGTCAGGCCATATCCCACGCAAGGGCCGGAGCGGATTTTGTCGCGCCCTCTGACATGATGGATGGCCGCGTGGGGGCCATCCGTAACGCCTTGGACGAGGCCGGGTTTATGCAGACGGGCATCCTTTCCTATGCGGTGAAATACGCATCCGCCTTTTACGGGCCGTTTCGGGATGCGGCCGACTCGGCCCCCCAGTTCGGGGACCGTACCGGCTACCAGATGGACCCCGCCAATGCCCTGGAGGCCTTGAAGGAGGCCCAACTGGATATGGACGAGGGGGCCGATATGATCATGGTAAAGCCTGCCATCCCGTACCTGGACATCTTATCGAGGGTCCGGGAGATCTGCCTCCTTCCCCTGGCCGCCTACAATGTGAGCGGCGAATACGCCATGGTCAAGGCCGCGGCAGAGAGGGGATGGATCGACGGAGACCGGGTCATGATGGAGATGCTCACCTCCATCAAGAGGGCCGGGGCCGACCTGATCCTGACCTATTTTGCGAAAGAAGCGGCGGAGCGATTGCGCAATGGCTGATCACCATCCAGTATCCAGCACCCAGCATCCAGGAAACAGGAACCAGCTCCGGCTGGTAGCCTGGGAGATCACGCGAAAGTGCAACCTCAACTGCGTTCACTGCAGGGCCGGGGCTGACCGGGGGCCGTATCCGGGAGAATTGAGCACTGCCAAATGCTTTGAGGTCCTGGAGGAAATCCGTGAGGTGGGGACGCCCATTGTCATACTGACCGGCGGCGAACCGCTCATGCGGGAGGACGTGTTCGAACTGGCGCAGAAGGGGACCGATCTAGGACTTCGAATGGTTTTGGCCACGAATGGAACCCTGTTGCGTCCGGAACTCATTGAAAGGATGAAGGACTCAGGTATCCAACGGGTCAGCATCTCCATTGACGGGGCCGACGCGCGGCAGCACGATGATTTTCGAAAGGTTCCGGGTGCCTATAAACGGGCTCTGGAAGGGATCGAGTTGCTCAAGGCGGGGGGCATGGAGTTTCAGATCAATACCACGGTGACCCGACACAATGTGGCGGACCTGGAAAAAATCCTGGACCTAACGGTCCGTCTCGAGGCCGCGGCACACCACATCTTCCTCCTGGTCCCCACCGGTCGGGCCAAAGATATGGTCAGCCAAGAGATTGACGCCCTGGAATATGAAAGGGTCCTTCACTGGTTTTACGAGATGCGGGACCGGGTTCCGCTCCATCTGAAGGCCACCTGCGCCCCCCATTACTATCGGATTTTGCGGCAGGAGGCCCACAGGAAGGGCGAAAAGGTCGATGTGGAGACGTATGGGCTGGACGCCGTGACGCGCGGGTGCCTGGGCGGAACCGCCTTTGTGTTTATTTCGAATACAGGGATTGTTCAACCGTGCGGCTATCTGGAACTGAACTGCGGGGACCTGAAACAGAGCTCGTTCCCTTCTGTATGGCGTGATTCGAATATTTTCAATCAGTTGCGAGATTTTTCCGCCTACAAGGGGAAGTGCGGCCGGTGTGAATACCTGAGATTCTGCGGCGGATGCCGTGCGCGGGCCTATGAGGCCACAGGCGATTTTCTGGCCGAGGAACCGCTCTGTGTCTATCAGCCGGCCGGTGCAAAATCGAAACATGAAACATGAAACTGGATGCATTCCGATAGTGAGAATGGAGCCCGGACAACCCCTGACAATCCATGACCATTTCATGACCATTTCATGACGCAACAAACCCAATAAACCCAACAAACCCAATGTACCCAAAAAAACCAAAAATCCAATGAACCCAACTGACCGAAAAATCCTGAATGAGATCCAGTCTGATTTTCCTATCACCTCCCGTCCCTACCACGAGCTGGGCAGGCGGCTGAATCTGACCGAAGAGGAGGTCTTGTCGGCTGTCAGGCGGCTCAAGGAGGAGGGGGTTATTCGCAGGATCGGCGGCAATTTCCAGTCCTCCCGCCTCAATTTTGTGAGCACCCTTTGCGCTGCAAAGGTCCGTGAGGAGAACATCGACAGATTTGTCCGTGTCGTCAACAAGTATCCAGGAGTGACGCACAATTACCTGAGGAACAACGTCTACAATATCTGGTTTACATTTATTGCGGAAGATATGGATTTTATTGATAATGCTCTGAACAAAATTTCAGAAGAGACGGGGGTCCAAGTAATTCTCAACCTCCCCGCTATAAAGATGTTCAAAATTAAGGTCGATTTCGAGGTGTAGCCCGCATGTTCCCTCATCCGTTTAGGTTGAATCATTATCAAAGCTGAATCGCGCCGATCCCATGCTGAGGGTGCTGTTCAGGCTTCATTTCCAAATTGCTACACTATCTTCTTTGTGATATAAAAAACAATTTTGCAGCGGTCTGCCGTGATCGACCCAGGGCCGCGCTATTGAATTCGTGAATAAATTAATGGGGGATTGATATGCCTAAATTGTGGCACGGCTCAAAATGGCCGAAAGGGGTTCCATATGAAATCACCGGGTACGACAAGCCTCTCTTCTCTATTCTGGATGAGACGGCGCATGATTATCCGGACAAGACCTATACCGTTTTCAATGACTTTACTCGAACATTCAGCCAGGTGAAGGATACAGCCGACCGAGTGGCCCATTTTCTGGTCTCTCGGGGTATCCGGCCCAAGGACCGGGTGGCCATCTTTCTTCCGAACCTGCCCCATTACCCCGAGATCTTTTTCGGGATCCTCAAGGCAGGGGGGGTATGCGTGACCTGCAATCCCCTTTACAAGGCGTCGGAATTGAATTTTCAGCTCAAGGATTCGGGGGCCAGGGCGGTCTTTGTCATGGATCATCCCGAATTTTACGCCACAGCGGTCAAGGCCGTTATCGGCTCGGATGTGGAAACCGTGGTCATCTGCAATGTCAAAACCTATCTCCCGCGCATCAAGGGCTTTTTGGGGTCGCTGCTGGGAAAGATTCCAAAGGCCGAGCGTCACGAACCCGGACACTTCCACTTTGACGATGTGGTTCGATCGGCAAGGCCCGAGCCCCCCAGTCTCTCCATTGATGCGGTCAAAGACGAGGCACTGGTCCTCTACACCGGCGGGACCACAGGGGTCCCTAAGGGGGCGTGCCTGAGCCATGCAAATCTCCTTTCCAATGTGCTGAGCACCGAACAGTGGGTGCGGCTTCCCAGCGATTCCGGACCGCCAAAGATGATCGAAAAGGGCGGAGCCCACACCTACTTAGGGGTCCTTCCCTGGTACCACAGCTTTGGACTGACCCTCTGTATGCTGACAAGCTGCAGAAATGCCTCCAAACTGGTCTGCATCCCCGATCCAAGGGCCGGGAATCCGCCGTTCACCGAGGTCCTCAGGTCGATTGAAAGATACAAGGTGACCGTGGTGGTGGGCGTGCCCACCATCTATTCCGCGTTTGTCAATCATCCCTTGATCGATCGATTCGATCTCTCTTCGGTTGTGGGGTGCGGTTCGGGCGCAGCCCCGCTGCCGGTGGAAGTCATTCGACAGTTCGAGGAAAAGACCGGTTCGATCATTTTCGAGGGGTACGGCCTTACCGAGACATCCCCTGTCATCACCCTCAACCCGACCGACGCCACGCAGCGCAAAATCGGATCGGTCGGACTCCCGTATTTGAGCGTCGATATCAAAATCGTGGACCTGGAAACCGGAATTCAGGAGTTGCCCCAGGGGCAGGATGGGGAGATCGCCGCATACGGGCCTCAGGTCATGTTGGGGTACTGGAATAAGCCCGAGGCCAACAAGGAAGTATTTCGCGAGATCGAAGGAAAACGGTTTTTCCTCACAGGCGATATCGGGCATTTCGACGAAGAGGGTTTTTTGCTCATCACAGATCGAAAAAAGGACATGATTATTGTGGGTGGCTTCAATGCCTACCCCAAGGAGATCGAAGAGGAACTCTACGCCCACCCCAAGGTGGCGCTGGCTGCGGTAATCGGGGTTCCAGATCCTCATACCGGCGAAGCGGTCAAGGCCTTCGTTCAGCTAAAACCGGGTGAGACCGCGACCGAGGAGGAACTCCTCGAATTTTGCAAGAGCAGGCTGTCGGGATACAAGCGGCCCCGCTCCATCGAATTCCGGGAAAGTCTCCCTACATCGGTTGTGGGGAAGGTCTTGCGAAGGGTCCTTCGGGATGAGGCCATCAAAAAACTAAAAAAGTAGGAGAGAAGCGTATGTTCAAGAATATCTTGGTCCCTACGGATTTTTCGGACAAGGATTGTCATGCCCTCAGTATCGCGGCACAGCTCTGCTCGATAGGGGATGGAAAGATCCATCTTCTCCATGTGATCGAGGTTATCGCCAATACCACGTTTGATGAGTTCAAGGATTTTTACACGAGGCTGGAAAAGAAGGCCTTCAAGGACCTCAACGATATGAGCGCCCCGTACCAGGGGAACCAGGCCGATATCGTGCCCGCAGTCATATACGGCAACAGGGCGCAGGAGATCCTCAGGTTTGCAAACGAAATGGAGATCGATCTGATCATCATGAAATCTCACCGAATCGATGTGGAGGACAGGGCTCAGGGCTGGGGAACCATCAGCTACAAGGTCGGCATCCTTGCGCAGTGCCCCGTGATGCTGGTGAAATAGTCCGGAATTGTTGTTATGAGATGGTCATGAAGTGGTCATGGGTTCTCATGAATGGGTTTTCGAATTTTGCGGTTCCGCGTTTGCGGAAACTCATGGTCCTAGCCCTTTTTCTCGGGTGGTCGGTGACGCTGGCGGGATGCGGCAAGAAGCTCCCTGAGACGGACCCAAAGGGATTCGCCTCGTCCGCACCGGGAAAAGTCTATCAGGTCCCGGGCGAGACAAAGCCGAATCCGTTCCCTGATGAGAAGCAGCCGGGCGTGCCTGAAAACCTTGCCCCATTAAGGGATAAATTGAATCTGGCCCAACTCGTGGACACAGCCCTTCAGATCAACCCCGCCACCCAGGCGGCCTGGGAACAGGCCAGGGCTGCGGCTGCAGAATGGGGCGCTGCCCGCGGGACCTACTATCCCAGCGTTACTGCTGACGTGAGGGGATCCGGCGGGAACCTGTCCCAGTCTTCGAGTCTGGGTCTATTCAGAGGGGTATTCGGAGAGATCGGCATCGGCCTCAGTTATCTTCTTCTGGACTTCGGCGGACGTGAAGCCTCGGCCGAACGGGCCCGGCAGGCCCTGACTGCTGCCAACTGGAATCATAATCAGTCGATCCAGGACCTCCTTCGAAACGTACCCCAGGCCTATTACCAGTATCTGGGCAATAAGGCGCGGATGGATGCGTCGGAGGCGAGTCTGAAGGAGGCCCTGACCAGCCTGCGGTCAACAGAGCAACGGAAGCAGGCGGGGGTGAGCACGATTGCCGATGTGCTCCAGGCGCGAGCAAAGGTCGATCAGGTTCGGCTTGACTTGGTGGCCAATCGGGGTGCGGTGCAGGTTTCGAGAGGGCAATTGGCGACGGCGATTGGGTGGCCTGCCAATACGCCCTTTGATGTGGCAGAGGCGCCTGAGGATATCCCCCTGGATCGAATGGAGCAGAATACCAAGGACCTCATCGACCTGGCGGTGCGCGGCCGACCCGATCTGGCGGCTGCCCGTGCGGCCGTGCGTCAGGGAGAAGCGGAACTGCGGAAGTCTGAATCCGACCTCTGGCCAAGGCTGATTGCCACGGGGAATGTCGGATGGACGGGGGTGGACGGGAAGATCAGCGGGCTCGATTTCAGGGATAATGAGCCCAATTACTATGGAGGACTCGCCCTCCAGATCCCGATCTTTGAGGGGTTCTCGCTCACGAACAGGGTTCGGCAGGCCACGGCTTCCCTGGAATCAGCCCGGGCCTCGCTTCGGGCAAAAGAAGAGTCGGTGATCGCGGATGTCTGGACCGCCTATTATACTGTCCATACCGCGGCCCAGCAGGTTGAGACCAGCGAAACGCTCCTGGTCAGTTCCGAGGAATCCTACGCTGTTTCCCTGGCCCGGTACCGCGCGGGGGCTGCGGATGTCGTGGAATTGCTGAACGCCCAGAGCCAGCTCGCTGCAGCAAGGGCCCAGAAGGTGGAAGCCCGGACCAGCCTCTTCACATCGTACGCTGAACTGGTGCATGCGATTGGGGCAAGGCTTCCTGCCGATAGTCTGAACGAGCTGTCTCTTTCGAAAGAAAAGGGGGACAGTGCCAGCGATGACCAATAATTTCGGGATTTGTCCCAAAATTTCGATGATGTCCCTGATGGCCCTGGTTGCCCAGCATATTGGGTGCATCGTCACGTTGACGGTGGATAACGAGGTTGTCTGAGTCCAATGATGTGAGAGCGCAGGAGCGCAAAGGAGGTTAGTGAATGAAATCGAAACACGGATTGAGTATCTTATGGGCAATTCTCCTGCTGTCCATCTGGATCATGCCCGGATGTCTGGGGCTTGAGAAATACGGAAGCATTCGGGCTTCGGGTGGTCAGGATCCTACTACCATTCAGACCTTGATCGAAAACTGGCAGGAGTATCACATTTACTATGCCGGGCTTTCTTACAAGAGCCCCTCTGCCATTATATTCAATCCCAAGCAGGGCGACAAACGAATCGTTTCAGAGAAGTGGATGCCTGTTACAGATCAGTCTGTAGCGGTCACCATTGTCAAATGGCTCGATTCCTATATCAATTTCCCACCGTACCTGTCGAAGATTTTAGGGCCCAAAGGGGATTTCTTCGGGTATGTATACACCTCTGCGGAAGAGCAGGTTGTGGTGCGTGAGATCGAGCCCAACACCCTCTTTGTCGAGGACATTCCGCTTCCGCCCTTTGATTATGGCCCGGGCGGCAGAGCCGGGGGATAAGAGGCCCTGAAGCGACGATATGACAGCGATAATTACCATCGTGGGGAGACCCAATGTAGGGAAATCGACCCTGTTCAATCGTCTGTCCAGGTCGAGGGCTGCCCTGGTGGATGATCGGCCGGGGATCACGAGAGACCGACTCTACGCGCCCGTCTCGTTTGAGGGGGTCTCTATGACCCTTGTGGACACCGGCGGATTTGAAGACGTGGGCCAGGACCCTTTGCTGAAGGAGGTCAGGGTCCAGGTCGAAAAGGCCGTGGAGGAATGCGATCGTGTTATCTTCATGGTAGACGGCCGGCAGGGGGTCGCTCCAGGCGACGAGGAGATGGCAGAAGTCCTGCGCAAGAGCGGAAAAAAGGTACTGCTCGCCGTCAACAAGATCGATGGTCCGGAACATGACCATCTGGCCCACGACTTTTACAGCTTGGGTCTGGATACGCCCTATCCCATTTCCGCGGCCCATGGATACGGCGTAAAGGATCTGATTCGCGAGGTCGTCAGCGGACTCGGTCCCTCCGAAACCGAAAGGGAAGATCCCAACCAGATACGGGTAGCGGTTTTGGGACGGCCTAATTCTGGAAAATCGTCGCTCATCAACCGGATACTCAAAGAGGATCGTCTGGTGGTGAGTGAGATTCCGGGAACCACGCGCGATGCCGTCGACACCCTTTTTCGGTACGGTGGAAGAGAATATCTTCTGATCGACACCGCGGGCATTCGAAGAAAGGCAAGGGTCAGTGAAAAGATAGACATGTTCTCGATGATCAAGGCCATTCGAAGCCTGGATCGGTGCCATATAGCCCTGATCCTCCTGGATGCCGATCAGGGCGTGTCGGACCAGGATGCCCGCATCTGCGGCTATGCCATTGAAAAGGGAAAGGGAGTGATCCTGACCGTCAACAAGTGGGACCTGGTCAAGGGCGATGCCCGGAAACGGGAGATCCTGGATCGCGACATCGAACGTAAGCTGAAATTCGTTCCATTCGCCCCGCAGATCCATGTCTCCGCCTTGACCGGCGAGCGGGTGATGAAGCTGTTTGAAAAAATCGATACCGTTTTCGATCAATTCGCAACCCGAATCGGCACCGGCGTTGTCAACCGGGCCATTCAAAAAATCATCGAAAAGCATGTTCCCCCAATGGCAGGTCATCAGGGGCGCCTCAAATTCTTTTATGCCACCCAGACCCGCACTCGGCCCCCCACCTTTGCCGTCTTCGTCAACAGACCAGAGATGATCCATTTTTCCTACGAACGCTTTCTGGTCAATCAACTGCGGGAAGAGTTTGGTCTCGCCTTTACACCCATTCGAATCACATTCAAGAAACGATAGATGTGAAGCGTCGCGATTTTTTCGATATTCGGCATCCGGAAGCGATTATCCAGCAGTGCGCCTCGACGGACATCCTTGTCGATTCTGTGTTTCAGCGAATCGGTTGCACGCGGCCTGTGTCCGAGGGTATCGTAACGGCGACCGGCAGGGTTGTTCATCAAAATCGTTCGCAGTTTATCGCTGAATCCGTTTTGCACGATTCAAAGGACAATCAAATTGCCAGAGCCACTGGCATCTTTGTAAGAAGCAAAATTCCGTTGTCGGATCAAATTGGTTATCAATGAAGCTGGCGCGAAGACCGTGTCCTTTGTGAGCCATGAGACAGAGCGGGGACAGGGATTGCGGCCGGTTCAAAGAGGATAGGGAATGCTGGAGAGACAATACCCGAAAGAGGTTATGCTGAAGGATGGGAGGGAAGTTATTCTCAAAACGCCCGATTCGAGCGACCGAGAGGCCTTTATTGACTTTTACAGGAATCTTTCAGCGGAAGACCGCTGGTTCCTCAAAGAGGACCCCACACAGGTTGAGGTGATCGATCGCTGGGTGAAACACCATGACGAAAAGAGGGCCTTCAGCGTGATCGCTCTTTATGGAACGCGTATTGTCGCCCATGGGGCCCTTCTGCTGCGGCCGAAGGGGGGTCGTCGGCACGTGGGTCGTTTACGCATTATGGTGGCCCGAGATTTTCGAAACAACCGGCTCGGGATCTGGATGATTGTCGATCTCATGCGACGCGCCATGGAACTGGGGCTGGAAAAACTGAGGGCCGACTTTGTGGTGGGGATTGAGGATTCCGCAATCGAGGCGGTTCAAAGTCTCGATTTTTTCAAGGAGGGTCTGCTCAGGGAATATGTCCTGGGACCTGACGGCCAATACCACGACTACCAGATCATGATAAAGCACCTCCACAGGGAGTGGGGGGATTTCTGAGAGCGCCTTGACCCCCCAATATCCACAGAAAGCCGTAAGTCTTGAAACGGACAACGGGATTTTTCTGATCCAATCCTTCTGCACCCCTGAACAGATCGATGCCCTCCAATTTGAGTCCCCGCCATTCGAGGAGGGTCACTACCGCCCCGTGGTAACCAAAAAGGCGAGATTGATCCAAACAGCGGCCCAAAAGGATGTCAATGTCACGCTGGCTTTTCGAAAGACCGGGGAAATCGTCGGCCTGGGCATTCTGGAAAATCCGGCGCCGGAGGATCGCTGGAGCAGGGTCGGCGAACGGATGATGGAGGTTTCCATTATCGAGGTCAGACGGCCCTGGCGAAGGATCGGGCTTGCCCGGCACATACTTCACCTGACGCTGGATCTAAAATGGACTGGGTTTTTCGGACCAGTAGTTAAGAGTCAAAATTTATGCTA